>JAKQJG010000054.1 GCA_029561305.1 Bacteroidota bacterium
AAACTGCCACTGAATGGAACCTGCCACTGCAGGATTAGTAGCTTGTATCCTGAATTGTTTAAACCCTCCTACCGCATTAAGGCCATAGGTTACATAATTAGGAGGACCCAGTAAAATATCTGTACCGATCACCGTTGGCTGAGCAAAACACACACCCTTAAAACTGGCAAGAAACAAAATTGCCAGCATCGCCTTTTTAAGCACTACCGTGCAAGGCCTTTTAAAAGCTTTTATCATGGGAGAAAACAGTAATAAAGACCGGGTAAAGCTTTTTTTCATACTCAAGCGTAATTTATCATTGACAGCTGCTGTACTTACAAACGCTAAAATTTATCCAGCGGTTCGTTCATACAGCCGTTGCCCGTTATTATTTTATACTATGCGGCAAACACCATGCTATAAGCAGAAAAGGCTAAGAACAGCACTTTTAAATCGTGTACTTTTTACACATTTATACCTCATATTAGCCGATAATACAATTCAAATATACTGCTGAAATCCTGTATGGTCAATAGTTTTGAAGACTTTTATTGTTAATGAATTGTAACGCAGTGAAGCAAATTTTCCGCAAAAAATGTTTTTGTTCATGGTTTGGTCCCTTTTATTCCTTTTCCATTTCATGGATTTTTTTTCAGGATTTGAACGTTTATCCTTCCTTTTTTATGCCTGAAAGGGTGTTACCCGGCACACAGATCCTTCCTTATTAGCAAAAAAAAGATGCACCATTGCTGGTGCACCTTGCTGTTTTATTAGGATTGTACTTTTAGTTTTTGCTTACCAGAACTGTTTTCACTGTTCTTGTTTTGTCTGGAGCTACGATCTCAACGGTGTAAGTACCATTGCCCATTACTGCCGGCAGGCTGATCACCTGGTTGGCATTGCCGCCTGCATGCGTAAGCCTGTAAGTGCTTACTGCCTGGCCGTTAGCTGATACAATGCGTACACTGTATTTGCCTGCTGCCTGCTGACTGAATACTACATTCATGGTATTGCCTTCAACCGGGTTTGGTGCAATGGTAAAGCCTGCTTTATTGAGGTTAGCTGCTTTGCCAATTACGATCCTGAACCTGTTGGCTGCGGAGGAAGCCGTGCTGGCATCTACTGTAAAGTTTACACTCGTTGCTGCGCTTGTATTGAGCACCGTGTTTGTTTTGCTGTAGCTGTCTTCCAGTATCGCTTCGGTACCTGCTGGTAAGCTGAGGTTGCTCATGGCAAACTCCAGTTTGTAATTACCTGCTTCCATATTCCACATACGGAACTGGATGGCATCGCCTTCTTTAACGGCTGTGGTGCCTTCTATCGCCAGCAGTTTGCTGCCTGTTTCTATCGCAAAGTTAGCACCGGGGTTACCCATTTTAGGAGCATCTTCATCGGCTACTGCTTT
>JAKQJG010000344.1 GCA_029561305.1 Bacteroidota bacterium
GCTGGCATTCCCGGTAGCCTGGTGGATGATGAACAGCTGGCTGCTGAATTATCAATACAGAATATCTATCAGCTGGTGGATATTTTTCGTTGCCGGGGCTGCGGCGATATTGATTGCCATTTGTACAGTGAGTTACCAGGCCATCAAAGCAGCTTTTGCCAACCCGGTAAAAAGTTTACGGACTGAATAAAGAAATTACAATGATACATACGTATTTCAAAACCGCTTTTCGTAATCTCTGGCGCAACCGGCAGTTTTCTGTTATCAATCTTGCCGGTCTTGCTCTTGGTATTACTGTATTTCTTTTGATAATGCAGTATGTGGCATTTGAATGGAGTGCCAACCGTTTCAATACAAATTACGAATCGCTGTACCGGGTTAACTTAAAAGCAAAGAATGGCACCACCGATTATTACCTGCCCCCGGGATTTGCACCTGTTATAAAAAAGAACCTGCCATCTGTTGAAGCCTATGTGAGAGTGGCTGATGGGATAGGCGGAGGCGTTATCAGCAGTGCAGGTAAAACACCAAAAGAGGATAAGACGTTCAGGGAAGAAAATGTATTGTATGTAGATGGCAGTTTTCTCAGCGTTTTTTCTTTTCCATTGGTATCCGGTACCACCTCGCTGGCTGAACCTAAAACAGTAGCCATTTCTGAAACAATGAGTAAGAAATTGTTTGGCGGCGCCACTGCTGTTGGTAATGTCATTCAAGTCAGTAACCAGTTTGGGACTACGGATTACACCATCAATGCCGTTTATCAGCAACCCGGAGAATCCGATATTAAAGCAGATGTATTGCTTTCTATTCACACATTAGAGAGTGCTGCCAACAGGGATGGTAATGATTGGGCAGATCCCAACGGAACAGGTTCTGGATTTGTAAATATTTATTTGCAATTAAAAAAAGGAGCTGATGGCGAAAAGGTTTCACAAAGCCTTACCCGCTTTATCCGCAGCATCCATCCAGGATCAAAAGAAGATAATCTTGTTTTGCAGCCTTTTAATAACCTGCACTTAGCGCCATCTTTTGACTATCCTTTTCAAACATTTGGTAACCTGCTGCTGGTGGTAGTATTTTTTAGTGTAGCGGTGTTGATATTATTGATTGCCTGGGTAAACTATATTAATCTTTCTACAGCACAGGCACTCAACCGGGCAAAAGAAGTGGGCGTAAGAAAAGTATTGGGCGCCAGCAGGAGGCAGCTGGTAGTACAATATTTGTCGGAGACACTGTTGCTTACAGTAGGCGCAACAGCCGTTGCTTTATTGTTGGTGAAATTATGTCAACACACATTCAATGAATTTACTGGTAAAAACCTGTCGCTGCTGGTGTTGAACAATGGCTGGTTCTGGTTTTGCGGTATTGTACTGATAGCAGTTGGATCACTTTTGTCCGGCAGTTTTGTAGCCTTTGTGTTAACTTCTTTTAAACCAATTGCAGTCATTCGTGGTAAAGCAGCGGCAGCAACCAAAGGGTTTTCCCTGCGTAAGGGTTTAGTTGTGTTTCAATTTACCATTTCCATTGTTTTTATTATTGCCACAATTGTCCTGTACAACCAGTTGCAATACATGAAGACAGAATCGCTCGGAATGAATTTAAACCAGTTGCTGGTGATACAGGGCCCAACAGTATCAAGTGAAGGCCAGGCAGAAAAAAATGTATCCTTTAAAAATTCGTTGGCACAACTGCCTTTTGTAAAAAAATATGCAGCCAGTAACAATGTTCCGGGCATTGGGTATAATTTTTCCGCCGATGGTATTACGAAGCTTAATCCACAACAGGGAGATGATAAAAAATCCTATTCCATGTTCATTTGCGATCATAATTTTTTTGATACTTACGGAATCAGCTTTTCGCAGGGGCAGAGTTTTAATAAGGAGGATGCGGAAAGCAGCTGGAACAATGTACGCAAAGTAATCATCAACGAAAAGGCGGCACAGCTGCTTGGTTTTGACAGCAAACAAAATATTGTTGGTCAAAAGATCAACTGGGGTGAAACATTTGAGATCATCGGAGTGGTAAAGGACTATCATCACCTTTCTTTAAGGGAAGCGATTAAACCAACGGTATATCTTGGGTCTGTCTCCTTCTCCTTTTTTACAGTACAAACGGATGTAAACAATTTGCAGTCAAAGATCAGTACAATTAAGGCCATTTACAGCAGTACATTTCCTGGCAATCCATTCGAATATTTTTTTGCAGATGAAAAGTATGACCAGCAATACCAGGAGGAACAGAAACTGGGAAAGGTATTTATACTGGCCGCTTTTATTGCCATATTGATCGCTTGTATGGGATTATTTGGATTGGCCGCTTTTTCTGCTAAACAGCGGATCAAAGAAATCGGTATTAGAAAAGTATTGGGCGCCAGTATTACTGATATCACTACGCTATTGTCAAAAGATTTTATACAACTCGTTTTCGTATCCATCCTTTTGGCATCACCGATTGCGTGGTGGGCAATGAATAAATGGTTACAGGATTTTGCGTATCGCATCAACATCAGCTGGACGGTGTTTTTAATAGCGGGAATGGCGGCTTTGCTGATTGCATTGTGCACCGTGAGTTTCCAGGCGATAAGGGCTGCTCTCGCCAACCCGGTAAGAAGCTTAAGAACTGAATAAACAGGTTACAGCATTGTATAGTGGTATGTAACATTATGGCAAACGAACTATAAGACACCGATGATAAAGAACTACTTTAAAATTGCATGGAGAAACCTTTGGCGTAACAAAGGTTTTTCTGCTATCAATATTGCAGGTCTGGCAATAGGTATTACCACCTGCCTGCTCATCATGCTGTATATCAATCATGAAGCCGGCT
>JAKQJG010000020.1 GCA_029561305.1 Bacteroidota bacterium
TTACTATTCACAAAGCGTTTGAATTGCAGGCTCAGGGCGCCAAAATTCAATAAGAGCCCAACTTCAATTCTGAAAACCTCAAGACAATTCTGAATCTGCGAAAAGTCAATTGGCCTGAATTCGGAAATAGCTTTTAACTCCAGCAATACTTTTTCTTCCACCAAAATGTCAACTCTCCTTGCTCCAATACATTCTTCATCGTAAAATATTTCCTGTTCGCTTTCCACTACAAAACTTAATCCCGCTTTTTTCAATTCTATTATTAATGCCCTCTTATAAATAATTTCTGGAAATCCTGGCCCTAATTTTCGATGGACTTTCATTGCCAACCCAATAACAACCTTTGTTAGTTCAGCATATTTGTAATTATCATCCATCATAACTACTGATCCTTAACTTTTATTGAAACTTATTAGGGCCAAATGCTGCAATCATTCACTCTCATAAAAATCTCAAATAATCCGTATTCAAATAATCTCTAAATCATACCCTTTCATATTAATCTTAAAAAATTCTTATGCAATCATCTCCATGTAAAATCATACCCTTTCATATAAATCTAAAATAATCCATATCTAATCCCCATTAAAAAAGTGAACCAAAGGTTCACTTAAATCAGGATTGCAAATGTATGAGATTTTAAGCTCCTAAATAAGGCCGCAGCAGCTTACATCTTGATACCGACCTCAGCTTGGTTATCGCCTTATCCTTTATCTGCCGAACCCTTTCCCTGGTGAGGTTATACCTTTCCCCAATGTCTTCCAGGCTGAGTGCATGATCTACGCCGATGCCAAAGAAATACCGCACCACCTCCTTTTGTCGTTCAGTAAGTGTATTGAGCGACCGGTTGATCTCTTCTGCCAAAGAATCATGAAATACCATTTGCAGGTCCGCTGCTTCAGCATTTGGATTGGCCAGCACATCTACCAGGGATCCATCTTCCCCTTCAGAAAAGGGCTGGTCCATACTTATATGTCTTGCTGATGCGCCCAAAGTAGCCGATACTTCCTCGGTACCAATATCCAGTAAAAAAGCGATTTCTTCAGCGGTAGGTTCCCGCTCGTACTCTTGTTCCAGTTGTGAGTACGCTTTGCTGATCCTGTTGGTTAATCCTACTTTATTCAAAGGCAACCGTACAATCCTGGATTGCTCTGCCAGTGCCTGCAGAATACTTTGACGAATCCACCACACTGCGTAAGATATAAATTTGAAACCACGGGTTTCATCAAACCGGCGGGCGGCTTTTATCAAGCCTACATTTCCTTCATTGATGAGATCTGCCAGGGTGAGACCCTGGTTTTGATACTGTTTTGCTACTGAAACAACAAAACGGAGGTTTGCTTTGGTTAGCCGTTCGAGGGCACTTTCATCGCCCTGTTTTATGCGGACCGCCAGTTTTACTTCCTCTTCGGGGTTTATTAACTCTACCTTGCCTATTTCCTGCAAGTATTTCTCCAAACTCTGGCTCTCACGATTAGTAATGGACTTGGTAATTTTTAATTGCCGCATACCCATAAGCCTTGGTTTTTAAATTGCGTTAATCAATATGGCAATTCACAGGAAAAACTGAAAAGAACTGGATTTTCAATGTAATGTAACAGTTTTCCCAAATTTGAAAAAAAATATTTAACAGTTGATGACGTTGAAGAGTAAGCACAAAAAAACGTTTAAACATTTAAACAAAAACTAAAACAAAAATAGTTGAGAAAATATTTTGTTCACAGCTTTTATTTGCTATTATTGCACTATTGATGTACAGTTTTAATATTATGTTGGATGAGTAAGAAAGTTTTATATACACTCGAATATCCTGTAAGATGTTCTCCCCGGATCTTATATGAATTTTTGATTACCCCTGCTGGTTTACAGGAATGGTTTGCAGACAAAGTAGACGAAAGAGACGGCGTGTATAGTTTTACATGGAATGGTAATACTGATAAGGCTCAGTTAGTGGAAAGTGAAGAAGATAAGTCTATTCGTTATCATTGGCTTACTTCACATAAAGATGAATTTTTTGAATTCAGCATTGACAAATCGGAAGTAACCAACCAAACCATCCTGGTGATAAAGGATTTTGCAGAAAAAAAGGACATTAAAGATCAAAGCCAGCTGTGGGAATACCAGGTGAAAGAACTTTTTCACCGCCTGGGTGCCTGATCATCTTTTACCAGTTCCACCAGTTCCGTAAATACATTTACAATAAATCCAGGGGCTTCGTTCCATTCCCGCAGAGGCAGCATCTTTGCTATTTTTACAAACTTACGCTGCAGCATACCCGAAAATTTTTCTTTTGTCATTTGATGAACCGGTACAAAATTCTGTTCATCAAAACCATGCTCCCAGGGATCATCATTTACGCAAATAGAAAATCCCCCTGCCTTCAGCCATTCATATTTTTGTAACAGCACATCTTCTGCAAGAATTTTAAAATTACCTGAGAGTTGCAGGGTTACACTAAAAAAATTGCCCCACCAGAAAAATGTACGTATTGCAATAATATTGTCCACTGTAAAATGCCGGGGATAATCCAGCATCACATACGGTAACAGCCTGTAGTTTTCGCCTTTTGCTATTTTAGGTGAATGAATAAACAGTTCAACAGGCAGGAATAAACGGTTGCTTTCTAATATACTTTGCATCTCCTGCGATGCGTTTCCAAAAACTGTATATACTTTTTGAATCACGGCATGTTTCGTTAAAATCCATCCGGTATCACAAACCAGTTCCAGTTCCTTATCAGAAAGGGCTATTTTTGCAGCTGTTGTCATCAGCTTAAATGTAAGCATAACTTTTAAATAACTGCCTTAACCGGCCGTATGATAAAAAAATTAGACAAACTTGTTTTCAGGGCTTTCATAGGGCCATTCATCATTACTTTTATAATTGCATTGTTTATATTGATGATGCAAAACTTATGGAAATATATTGATGACCTGGTAGGCAAAGACCTTGACTTTTTTACTATCTGCAAATTTCTGTGGTATGCAAGCGCCACGCTGCTGATCTTAGCCATTCCCATCGCTATACTCATTTCTTCCATCATGACCTTTGGTAATTTGGGCGAAAGCTTTGAACTGGTAGCAATAAAATCGTCTGGCATTTCATTATTGCGCTTTATGAGGCCGCTCATTATCTTTTCAGTGTTTCTTAGTTTAATAAGTTTCTTTTTTGCCAACAACGTTATTCCTGTTGCCAACCTCCAGTTTAAAACATTGTATTATGATATAGCGTATAAAAAACCAGCGCTCGACCTGAAGCAGGGAAGATTTTACACGCAGATACCCGGCTATGCCATCAAAGTGGGGAAAAAAGATAAAGATCAGAAGACCATTCATAATGTGATCATATACGAGTCGCAAAATACTTTGCAGGATAACAGCATCGTGGCAGAAAAAGGTATCATGAGTATTTCGGCCGATAAAAAATACCTGGAATTTACGCTGCAAAACGGCTATCGTTACCAGGAACGTGGAAACGCATACGACACTACTACAGAGTTCATACAGGTGGGTTTTAAAGAATATAAAAAACTCTTTGACCTGTCTTCGCTGCAAATGAAAAACACTTCTGATACACTGTTTAAAAATGATTCTAAAATGCTGAGCCTGCGTCAGCTCAATCACAATCTTGACTCATTAAAAAAAGTGGAGGACAGTTTTGAGAGGAAATTAAAAAAAGAGATTGCTGTAAGTCTTAAATACAGCCACGTGGCAGACAGTGCCTGGAATAAAGCAGCATTGCCTTCAAAAAAAGTTACACAGTTTAGCGACCTGCTGCCTGATTCGGCCAGGACTACAGTATATAACCAGGCCGTAAGCCTGCTTAGTTCCTTAAAAAACACGTTCCAGTTTAGCGGAGCCGATTGGGAAAATAAAAAAACAGAGATCCGGTACAGCAAATTAGAATGGCACAGGAAATTCTCTTTTTCGATGGCCTGTATCGTATTATTTTTTATCGGTGCCCCTTTAGGATCCATTATTCGTAAAGGAGGATTGGGTATGCCATTGGTAGTCGCCATCATTTTCTTCATCCTTTTTCACCTGCTCACCATCTTTGGCGAAAAATTTGCGAAAGAAAATGTGACTTCCCCATTTTTCGGCATGTGGATGGCAGTAATGGTTCTGATTCCTGTGGGTGCCTTTCTTACTTACAAAGCCATGCATGACTCACAGTTATTCAACAAGGAATTTTATCACCGGATGTTAAAAAGGACTGGCCAGTTAGTACAGCCAATTGTTAAACGGTTCCGCCGAACTAAATCAATTGGGTAATTTTATAATTGAAAACTACAATTTATGAGTAATACATCAAGAAGAAAATTCATCATTTCATCGGCCGCTGTTGCCGCAGGTTCGCTCCTGGCCAGTTCGTCTGTAAACAAATTATTTGCCGGCGCAAATGGTAACCTGCCGCACTCTCATTTTAAGCAAGAACCTTTAACGTATGCCTACAATGCTTTGGAACCTTCTATTGATGCACTCACAATGGAAATTCATTATTCTAAACATGCAGCGGCTTACTGCAAAGCACTGAATGATGCAGCCCATGCAGAAAATGTGGATGTAAGCAAAACGGTTGAGGCGATCTTGAAAGACATTTCCAAATACAGTACTAAAATGCGAAACAACGCAGGCGGGCATTATAATCATGAGTTGTTTTGGAAAAGCCTGTCACCTAAAACAACAGTGCCGTCAGTAAAACTGGCCGAAGCCATCACAAAAACTTTTGGGTCTATGGAGGCGTTTAAAACACAATTCTCAGACGCAGCGAAAACAAGATTTGGAAGTGGTTGGGCATGGTTGCAGGTAAACAATGACAAAAAAATGCTGATAAGTTCAACCCCTAACCAGGATAATCCACTGATGGACCTTGCTGAAGTAAAAGGGATGCCATTGTTGGGTCTTGATGTATGGGAACATGCCTACTATTTAAAGTATCAAAACAAAAGGGCAGACTATATTGATGGCTTTTGGAAAATAGTAAACTGGGATTTTGTGTCGGAAAGATTCGAGAAAATGTAAAAGGATGACATTAAAAAAAAGCGCTGAAATTCCAGCGCTTTTTTTATTTATAGCCCTATATAAATGGACTCAGCCTTTGCAATAGAGGCAGGCATTCCTGCAACTAAAACAAAGGCTGATAAATTGGCAATCAATCTGTGACAAAGATACCGGGGTGTTTTTTCTCACCAAAAAATTCTTTGTTACTTTCACAAAAGTTTGGGTTGTTGGCACACAATGTTTTTATCTAGTTTTCTAGTGCCCAGGCAGTATGCTTCCTCAAATAAGCGTTTTTGCATTCCGCACAATCATGACAGTCATACCTATCCTTATTAATCCCCATAATAACTGTTTTTATATCCCATTACAGTCATTTTATCAATCAAGATTCAACATTTTCTGCACTTTGTGGCAGTCCTTCAATCATAACAATCATACCTTTCCCCTTTAAACCTTATTATAATTTACCCGGATGCTTTATATTTTCTTTATATAAATCAAACTTCATGAGTTCAGGCAGTTTCCCAACACTCCGCACAATCACAACAATCATATCAATCCCCTTTAATCGCTATCAAAAATCACTTACTTTTACCTCCCTAAATTTTCACTTCTAAAAAAATATTTTATGCAGGTTTGGAAAGACTACCAGGAAAAAAACAAGGACCGTTTTTTAAATGAATTGCTGGAATTGTTACGAATACCCAGCGTAAGCGCTAAAAGTGAGCACAAAGATGATATGATAAAATGTGCGGAGGCGGTAAAGCAGCGTTTACTGGAAGCCGGTGTTGATAAAGCCGAACTGTATCCTACAGAAGGTCACCCGGTGGTATATGCGGAAAAGATCATTGATCCATCCAAACCAACAGTACTGGTATATGGTCACTATGATGTTCAGCCTGCCGAACCATTAGAACTTTGGAAAAGCGGCCCTTTTGAACCTGTAATCATTGACGGTAAAATATTTGCCCGTGGCAGTTGTGATGATAAGGGGCAGGTATATATGCACGTGAAAGCACTGGAAACATTGATACAGACCAACACCCTGCAAAACAATATCAAATTTTGCATTGAAGGTGAAGAAGAAGTGGGATCGCCTAATCTTGGCAAATTTGTGGCTTCACATAAAGAATTATTAAAAGCAGATTGCATCTTAATAAGCGACAGTGCCATGATCAGCCTCGACACACCAAGCATTGACATCGGCGTTCGTGGGCTCAGCTATATTGAAGTGGAAGTAACCGGGCCAAACAGGGATCTGCATAGTGGTGTATACGGTGGCGCAGTTGCCAATCCTATTACCATTTTAGCAAAAATGATCGCCACCTGCCATGATGAAAATAACCACATCACCATTCCGGGATTTTATGATGATGTGGTGGTATCAACAGAAGAAGAAAGAAAACTAATGGCAGCAGCACCATTTGATGCTAAAGAATACAGTGATGATCTCGGCGTTAAAGAGTTGTGGGGAGAAAAAGGATTTAGTACGAACGAAAGAACCGGCATCAGGCCCACAATAGAATTGAATGGCATCTGGGGCGGTTACCAGGGTGAAGGTGCCAAAACAGTACTGCCTTCAAAAGCCACTGCAAAAATTTCTGCAAGACTGGTGCCCAATCAATCGTCAGAAAAAATAACAGAAAAATTGCTGGCTTACTTCAAAAGTATTGCACCGGCATCCGTTACCGTTAGTGCCTTTGAACACCATGGCGGAGAACCATACATGACACCTATTGATAGCAAAGCTTACCAGGCAGCGGCCAAAGCAATGGAAACTACGTTTGGTAAAAAACCAATTCCGGTTCGTGGTGGTGGCAGTATTCCTATTTGTGCCTTGTTTGAAAAAGAATTAGGCATTAAGATCGTATTCATGGGTTTTGGCTTAGACAGTGATAACCTGCACAGCCCGAACGAAAAATTCAATGTAGAGAATTTTTATAAAGGCATTGAAACGATACCTTACTTCCATAAGTTTTTTACAGAGATGCAGTAAGTGGAGCGATGGTTAAACTGTTGAATTGTTTTATTGTTGAATTGTTGAATTGCTGAATTGCTGAATTGCTGAATTGTTTTATTGCTGAATTGTTGGGGCCTCTTTAATTACCATACTCTAAACAACAATTTAGCCATGCAACAATGTAACAATGTGTTTATCTTCAAAAATGGACAAAGAAAAACTACGTTTAGATAAATATTTATGGGCCATCCGTTTGTTTAAAACCAGGAGCCAGGCAGGTGATGCCTGTGATAATGGAAAAGTAAAATTGAACGGCGATAATGTAAAAGCAGCAAGGGCTGTAAATGTTGGAGATGAATACGAAGTGAAGACAGAAGCTAAACGGTGGCGGATAAAAGTAACCGGGCTGCTGGAGAAAAGAGTTCAATACTCCGAAGCTATCAAATATTACCAGGACATTACACCGCCGGAAGAATTAGAGAGATTACAATTCCAGGCAGCAACATTTCATACAGGAAAAAGATTGAGTAAGATTGGAAGACCGACCAAAAAGAAGAAAAGGGACCTGGATGATTTCATGGGGACATCAGAATAAATTTTTACAAAGATGAAAAGTGTTATAAATTATTTTACAATAAAAGCTCCGCTAACTAGCGGATTAGGGAATGAAGATTGATATCATCTCAGTTGTGCCGGGCTTACTCGAAAGCCCTTTTGCTCATTCTATAATGAAAAGAGCAAAGGATAAAGGTATACTCGAAGTGAATGTGTACAACCTGAGAGACTATACCACTTATCCAAGAGCGCAGGTTGATGATTACCAGTTTGGTGGTGGTGCCGGTATGGTAATGATGATAGAACCATTGGTAAACGCCATTGAAAGCCTGCAGAAAAATACAAGTTATGATGAAGTGATCTTTTTAACACCGGATGGTGAAACCTTCAATCAAAAAACCGCCAACACACTTTCTCTCAAAAATAATTTATTGCTTATCTGCGGCCATTACAAAGGCATAGACCAGCGGGTGAGGGATCATTTTATCACCAAAGAAATCTCAATCGGCGATTATGTATTGAGTGGTGGCGAAATAGCAGCAGCCGTTATTGTAGATTCCGTAGGGCGTTTAATTCCGGGTGTGCTGAATAATGAAACCTCTGCCTTAACGGATTCTTTCCAGGACAATTTATTATCACCGCCAGTGTACACCAGGCCGGAAGAATTCCGTGGCTGGAAAGTACCGGAGATTTTACTGAGCGGTAATCATGTAAAGATTGAGCAATGGAGAGAAGAACAAAGCCTTCTAAGAACAAAAGAGCGAAGACCGGATATGCTGGATGAGATAGATTAAAAATTGATCTTGAATTTCAGCATCGGTGAATGTATAACAGCAATAGATTTGGGTTGCTCCACAAACTGTTTTCCCTTTAAAATAAAACTTTGTACAATTTTACTAGCCGGATCAACGGTGTAATATTCTTTTACACCATATTGCTCATATACATCTTTCTTTTCGCCAAGGTCTTTTTGAGCCGTAGCTGGAGATAGAATTTCAATCACTAAATCAGGAGCTCCAACCAGGCCTTTCGATTTTATTTTCTTCAAATTTTCATTGGCTATAAAAATAATATCTGGTTGAAAAATGTTTTGATTTGAGAAATGTACATCATATACAGCAATCCTCATTTTACCCAATTTACTTCTTTCTAAAAAATTGTATAGCCTGAAATTAATGCTGTTTAAAACAACCTGGTGACTGTCAGTATGTGATGGCCTGATTGATAATTTGTTCCTGATTATTTCCGCCAACGTTCCTTCTGGAAGATTTTTCCATACCTGGTATATTGTCTGGGGAGGATGTAAGGCTGAAAACATTGTTATTGTTTGTACTAAGTTACAAAAGCTCTCAGAATTGTCAAGCCAGTCAATAAAACAACCATAGACACAGCAAGAAAAAAATACAGCCTGTAATAATGGAGCTTTTATCTATATTCGGCAATAGATAAAACCAACCATGACAGCAACTGCCAAACCGAGGATCGAATCCATTGACTTGTTAAAAGGTTTGGTGATGGTGATCATGGCGCTTGATCATGTACGGGATTATTTTCATTACCCTGCTTTCTTTTATGACCCCAGTGATCCCGAACAAACAAGCTGGCCTATTTTTTTCACAAGGTTTATCACCAATTTTTGTGCACCGGCTTTTAGTTTTCTTGCCGGCATTTCTGCGTTTATGATCGGCAAAAGAAAAGCGCCCGCAGCCTTATCAGCCTTCTTATTTAAACGTGGACTTTGGCTGATATTTATTGAAATAGTGATCATTAATTTTGGCTGGAAATTCGATGTTCAGTTCCGGCATATTGGTTTGCAAACCATCTGGTCACTAGGAGTAAGTATGATCGTACTGGCGGGCTTGATCCATCTCCCTAAAAGCATCATTCTTTTATTCAGCTGCCTGTTGATCTTTGGACACAACCTGCTGGACAATATTCATTTTGATGGCAGTGTAGTATGGTCAATGCTGCATGAACGAAAAGTGTTTGAGATAGCCGATGGGCATGTAGTAGGATTTGCTTACGCATTGATTCCCTGGATAGCCGTAATGTCATTAGGTTACTGGTTTGGCTCCTTTTATGATAATTCGTATGAATCAACTAAAAGAAGAAAAATATTCAACTGGCTCGGTATTGGTTCGTTGTTGCTCTTCATCCTGCTGTCAGCGTTTAACAAATATGGAGATAAGCAAGCCTGGGTAAATTATGGTGACACATCTAAAACGCTGATGTCCATTTTAGATATAGATAAATACCCTCCTTCTTTATTATTCCTGTTGGTAACCTTAGGCGGAACATTTATCTTTCTTGCCAACTCTGAAAAATTGAAAGGAAAAGCCGTGGCTTTCTTTTCTGTATTTGGGAGGGTGCCTTTTTTCTACTACATCCTTCATATTTACCTGATTCATTTGATGGCACTGTTTGCAGCTGCGTTTACCGGCTTTGGCTGGCAGTCAATGATCTTACCCAAATTTGTAACAAGGGTAGAAGCGTTGAAAGGCTATGGTTTTAATTTGATCGTTGTATACATAGTCTGGATCGTTGTTGTTTTATTGCTATACCCGCTTTGTAAAAAATTTGACCGGTATAAACAGTCTCACAAAGAAAAATGGTGGCTGAGTTATTTGTAATACGATTTCTAAAGCATTCATATTGATGTAAACCAACACATGCAGCAAACATTAGCCAATAACAAATACAGAATAGCATCGCTTGATCTTTTAAAAGGAATCGTGATGGTGGTAATGGCGCTGGATCATGTACGGGATTACTTCCATGCCCCGGCATTTTTGTATGACCCCAACGACCCCACGCTTACCTCTATGCCTATTTTTTTTACGAGGTGGATCACCAATTTTTGTGCACCGGTATTTTGTTTTTTAGCCGGCACATCAGCATTTTTAGTTGGCATGCGAAAATCAAAAAAAGACTTGTCTTTTTTCCTCATTAAGAGAGGTGCCTGGCTTGTGTTTATTGAAATGACCATTGTGAACTTTGGCTGGTACTTTGATATCCATTTTCATTCACCCGGCTTATTGGTCATCTGGTCGCTGGGCATCAGTATGATTACACTGGCTGCATTGATTCATTTGCCACAAAAAGCGATTGTAGTTTTGAGCCTCCTTCTCATTTTTGGCCATAACCTGCTCGACAATGTTCACTTTCCAGGCAGCTACCCCTGGGCTATTTTACATGAAGAAGCCATGTTTAAATATTCGGAAACATTCCGGTTCTATGTTGGCTATCCTGTTATTCCCTGGATAGCGGTGATGTCACTCGGCTATTGCTTTGGTTCTTTATTCGAAAAATCTTTTAATGCTGCAAAAAGAAAAAAGATACTGTTTATCACAGGATTTTCAGCGATCACACTATTCATCATTCTTCGGGGGATCAATATGTATGGTAACCCCACCAGTTGGATCCAGTATGATACATTCCGCCAAACATTGATTTCCTTTTTAGCCCCTGCCAAATACCCTCCCTCCCTGCTTTACCTGCTTATGACACTGGGCCCGGCCCTCGTATTCCTGGCATTGACTGAAAATGTAAAAGGCTGGCTCGTTAGCTTTTTCAGCACTTTCGGACGGGTGCCTTTTTTCTATTATATACTGCACCTTTACCTTATACATTTGTTAGCCCTGGCTGCCGCACAGTTAACAGGTTTTGGGTGGCAGATAATGATCCTGCCAGATTGGATTGGATACGTTCCTGCACTTAAAGGCTATGGTTTCCCCCTATGGGTAGTATATACGGTATGGGTTACCGTTATATTGATACTTTACCCGCTGTGCAGGAAGTTTGACCAGTATAAAAGCAGCCATAAAGAAAAATGGTGGCTGAGTTATTTGTAAAAAAGCACATTCATCATTCTATTAATTAATAAAAATAAAATAGCATTACAATGACCGACTCCAACATTTTTAAATACAGCATATGGCCAGCTGTTGCATTTTTTTTAATGGCAGGCTACATAGATGCTGCAGCACAAAGTAAAATCAGCGAAAACATCAGTACGGCTGCTGATAAAATTGACCAAAAAGTAATTGCCTGGCGGCATGATCTTCACCAGCACCCGGAGTTGGGCAACAGGGAATTTCGTACTGCAGATATTATTGCAAAACATTTGCAGTCGTTAGGTATTGAAGTAAAAACAAAAGTGGGTGTTACGGGCGTTATTGGCATTTTAAAAGGCGGGAAACCCGGACCTGTCGTGGCACTTCGTGCCGATATGGATGGGTTGCCAGTAGAAGAAAAAACCGGCTTGCCCTTCGCTTCCAAAGTGAAAACGATCTACGACGGCAAGGAAACAAATGTGATGCATGCCTGCGGACACGATGGTCATGTTGCCATTTTAATGGGTGTGGCAGAAATATTGGCTGGCATGAAAAAAGACTTGAAAGGGACAGTGAAATTTATTTTTCAGCCAGCAGAAGAAGGAGTTCCCCCAGGGGAGGAAGGCGGTGCGGCGCTGCTTGTAAAAGAAGGTGTACTGGAAAACCCTGCTGTTGAAGTGATCTTTGGACTGCACATGGCTTCTCAAACGGAAGTTGGCAAAATTACCTATCGCCCCGGTGGTTCCATGGCAGCTGTTGGCAAATTGAAAATTGTAGTAAATGGCAAACCTTCGCATGGTGCCAAACCATGGACATCAGTAGATCCTATCGTGGTATCAGCACAGATCATCAATAATCTTCAAACCATTGTAAGCAGGAATGTAGACATTGCCCAAAACCCTGCAGTGGTCACCATTGGCTCTATCCATGGTGGTAACCGGGATAATATTATTTCCGAAAAAGTTGAGATGACAGGAACAGTTAGAACCTTTTCGGAAGCAGATGAAAAATTAGTATACAGCCGCATTAAACAGGTGGCTGAAAAAACAGCTGAATCTGCTGGGGCAACCGCTGACGTTACCCTGCCTTACGAACATTACTATCCCGTAACATTTAACAATGAAGCGTTGACAGCAACCATGTTGCCCAGCCTCGAAAAAGCTGCAGGTAAAGAAAATGTATCCCTGTCTGTACCTAATACAGGCGCTGAGGATTTTGCCTTTTATGCACAGAAGGTTCCGGGACTTTTTTTCTTTGTAGGTGGCATGCCAAAGGGGCAGGATAGAGCACAGGCGGCACCACACCATACTCCTCTTTTCACTTTAGACGACAGCGCATTTAAAACGGGTGTAAAAGCGATGTGTACCCTGGTACTGGATTATATGGAACTGCATAAAAAGTAAATGATGAAACTACTAGCCGTATGCTGCAGCATCGCCTTAACGCAGCAAATTATAGCACAATCGATTTTGCCACCGGTAGCCCAATGGAATGGGAAAAGTGAATCATTGATTGCAAAGCCCAATAACACCTGGATAACGCCAACAGAGCAATCAGGTTTTGTTACGACTCCCAATTACAATGAAACCATGAACTGGTGTAAAAAACTGGCGACAGCATCCCCATTGATCAGCATGGTTTCTATTGGGAAAAGTCCAGAAGGCAGGGATATTTTTATGATGATCGCTACCACTGAGAAAATTGTAACAGCAGCAGCACTAAAAAAATCAGGCAAATCAATTTTATTAGTGCAGGCAGGTATTCATGCAGGAGAAATTGATGGCAAGGATGCCGGGATGATGCTGCTCCGTGATATTGCTTTTGGTGGCAAGAAAAATTTACTACAAAATGTGAACTTACTTTTCATCCCTATATTGAATGTGGATGGTCATGAACGCAGTTCTCCCTATAACAGACCTAACCAGCGTGGACCTGAAAATATGGGCTGGAGAACCAATGCACAAAACCTAAACCTGAACAGGGATTATGCAAAACTCGACACCAGGGAAATAAGGGCTGTGATAAAAGTGATCAATGAATACGACCCTTTGTTGTACATGGACATTCACGTTACTGATGGCGCCGATTATCAATACGATATCACGTTTGGCGGGCTGGAGGGACAGGGGCATTCAAAAGGCATTGCTCATTGGCTGGCAACCACCTATAAACAATCTGCCGACAAAGATCTCAAAGCTAATGGGCATATTCCCGGTCAATTGTTGTTTGCTGCCAATGATATGGATTTTTCACAAGGCAATGTACTGATAATGGGTGACCCGAGATTTTCAGATGCATATGGCGACCTGCGCCATATGGCCAGCGTGCTGGTAGAAAATCATTCACTAAAACCATTTAAACAAAGAGTGCTGGGCACTTATGTGCTGATGGAAAGCACAATGACCGTTTTGGCAAAAGAAGGGAAATCATTAAAAGATATTACACAGGAAGACAAAGCAAAAAGAGACAGCAGTGTTCCAATGAAATGGAAAGTACCGCAGATGAGCAGTGCGGTTTCCTTTGAAACACAGGGTAAACTTACAACAGATTTGGGGTTAACCGTTCCTGATAGTATGCTGCTAGCTGGTATCCGGTCAAAAACTGTCCAATCCACCGTCACTAATGGCAGTTACACCGAATGGACAGGCGAACCCACAACAATGAAAATTGCTAACTATAAAGGAACAGAAGGTCTTGACTTTGTAAAAAGACCCAAGGGATATTATGTTCCGGTTGCTTGTAATGAAGTGATTGAAAGACTGCAACTGCATGGAATAAAAATGGAAGTGATATCCAGGTCACGTGAAGTAAGGGTTGAAATGTACCGGATGCAGAATGCCCTATTTCAGAATGCAGCGGGAAAGGTCTTGCCATTTGAAGGACATTTCCAGGTAACAGCCACGCCAAAGTTAGAAAGCCACCAACAGATCTTTGCTGCCGGTTCTGTTTACATTTCCACCGACCAGCCCCTGGGCAACCTGGCGATGTTATTGCTGGAACCGCTGTCTCCGGACTCTTATTTTCAATGGGGATTTTTTCATGCAATTTTCCAGCGTACAGAATACATGGAATACTATGTACTGGAGCCGATGGCAAAAAAGATGCTGGCGGAGTCGCCCGCACTACAAAAAGAATTTGAAGAAAAGAAAGCAACCAATAAAGATTTCGCCACTGACCAACAAGCAATCCTGACCTGGTTTTACAGCAAAACAAAATTTTTTGACGACAGGTATTTATTGTATCCTGTTGGCAGGG
>JAKQJG010000022.1 GCA_029561305.1 Bacteroidota bacterium
CACCCTGAGCCAGGTTTACCAGGGCATGCGGGGCATCACCGGGCTTGTTACTGAAACCTCTTTGCTGGATGCAAAAGAAGGTATTCGTTTCAGGGGTCATACCATTCCGGAATTGCAGCAAAAACTACCCAAGGCACCCAAGGGTTCTGAACCTTTGCCTGAAGGTTTGTTTCACCTGATGCTACTGGGCGAATTACCGGATGAGGAAGCGGTGAACCGCATGACCTCTGTATGGCAACGCCGCAGCCATGTACCCACGCATGTTTTTAATACTATTGAAGCACTGCCTATAAGTACACACCCGATGACGCAGTTTGTGATCGCCATTATGGCGCTGCAAACGGAAAGCTCTTTTCAAAAGCGCTATGCAGAAGGCATGAATAAAAAAGACTACTGGGAAGCAGTGTTTGATGATTCGATGGACCTGATTGCCCGCCTTCCCCGGATAGCCGCTTATATCTACCGCCGTAAATACAAATTTGGTAATCATATACAGCCGAATGGTTTGCTTGACTGGTCTGGCAACTTTGCTCATATGCTGGGTTATGACGATGAAGGTTTTAAAGAACTGATGCGTTTGTACATGACGATTCATGCCGATCATGAAGGAGGTAACGTTTCCGCACACACGACGCACCTGGTGGGTTCTGCATTGAGCGATCCTTACCTATCTTTTGCAGCTGGTATGAATGGCCTGGCAGGACCGCTGCATGGCCTGGCTAACCAGGAAGTGATCAAGTGGATCTTTGAAATGAGAGAAGAACTGGGTGTGGAAGAACCATCCAAGACACAGATAGAAGAATACGTAAAGAAAACTTTGAGCGAAGGAAAAGTGGTGCCGGGATATGGCCATGCGGTATTGCGTAAAACAGATCCCCGCTTTACAGCACAGATGGAATTTGGTAAAAAACATTTGCCCGATGATCCGTTGGTAAAAACAGTGTGGAATATTTATGAAGCCGTGCCGCCGATCCTGCAATCTTTAGGAAAAATTAAAAATCCATGGCCAAATGTGGATGCACACAGTGGTGCGTTGCTGGTGCATTATGGCATGGTGGAGTATGAATTTTATACGGTGCTGTTTGGTGTATCGAGGTCATTGGGTGTGCTGGCCAGTTTGTGCTGGGACAGGGCGCTGGGTTTCCCATTAGAAAGACCAAAGTCTATTACAACCGACCTGGTGAAGTTGTGGCTGGAAGGGAAGGATGAGGTTTGGGGGGACTAGGTGTGAATGGTGAGTTATGAATGGTGAATGGCTACTGATGGTTTAGGAGGAGTAGCGAACTGTAGCCTACCGCTTGTTATTGCCTAATTGACTATTCACTATTGACAATTGCCCATTGCCCATTCACCATCCGGCTGATCATAAAAAACCAAAACTACATACAGTGATACAAAAAAGAATGCTGTTGATAGCTGCAAGCTTTATCACCCTTGCTGCTGCGGCACAACCCAAAAAACAGGTGGCTACTGCTGCCAAAACCAACCCACACATCAAAGCGTTTGAACTGGCCATGGCAAGCGGAGATGCCACCACTGCCACTACGGCCCTCACCTACTATTTAACAGAACAAGGCAGCAACAGCGATTACGCTGACACGCTGGCAATGCTGTACATGCAGCAGGGCGCTATCCAGCAATGTTATTATTGGGCCGCCAAAAGGCTGGAGGTAAAAAAAGACGATAATACGTTGATGGAACTGAAAGGTATTTGCCTGGATAAATTGAGCCAGCCCAAGGAAGCCATCGATATATTCGAAAAGCTGTTTGGCAAAACACAAAGTCCTTACCATGCATACAAGCTGATGGAAATGCAGTATGGTATCAAACGCCTGGCGGAGTGCCTCGCCACGGCACAAGCTGCAGAAAAACTCACTTTCAAGCCTGATTTTTTAATGACTTATAATGTGGGGCAGCAAACAGGCCGCACTTACTTACAGGCGGGCGTATACAATATTCATGCATTGGCATTATACGACCTGGATAAAAAAGCAGAAGCCAAGGCCTACTTTGAAAAAGCATTGGCACTGGATTCTTCTTTTGTGCTGGCCAGG
>JAKQJG010000032.1 GCA_029561305.1 Bacteroidota bacterium
ACCGGCAGGGAAAATATTCCATATTGTTTTTGCTGCATCGCTTCAGAGTAAGAAGGGAAGATAGTAATTAAAGCGGTTTTGACAAAAGCGCCGGATTCGTCAAATAAGATTTGATTTTCTTTTTGCTGAACCTAACCAATCAGGCTTCCCTAACCCATTTTACTTTTTCTTCCAGTGGTTCTCTTTTTGCAGGAGGAGATGGTATCGCTATATGCCCGATATAAAAAAAGCCGAGCAACCTGTCTTCTTCACCCAGGCCAAAAAATGATTTGGCTTTTTCTATATAGGTTACGCCACCTGTTGTCCAGTATCCACCTAAACCATATGCAGATACCGATAAATAAATATTTTGTATGGCGCAGGCCACTGCTTCAATGTCTTCCATTTCTGGAATACCTTTTTTAGTACTGCGTTTGGTAGCTAAAGAAATAATATGTGATGCTTTTAAAGGCTGCAGTTTCATTTTCTGGTATTTGTCTTCTTTAAATGAGTTACCTGCTTCTGCTTTGTATAGTTCACTTTGGAAATCCGCAAAGGCTTTTAAACCTTCCCCTGTAAAAACGGTAAACTGCCATGGTTCTGTTTGTCCATGATTAGGTGCCCAGGTAGCGTTGACTAAAATTTGTTTGATAATTTCATCATCCACTTTGCCTGGAGCAAACTGGTCGGGGAAAACAGAACGCCGGTTTTTTATTAGTTCATTCAGCAATTCGGGCTGCATAGCATAAGTTTTAATGAAGTACAAATGTGCATTGATTGATGTAAACCTGGTTTTATAAAGCGGAATTTTTATTTTACTTCCCTGGATGAGGATAGAATACAAAGAAAAAAGCCATATTTACAACATGCTTCTCCGGCTTTTCCTGATTACATCATTTGAATTTAAAGTATAGCCTCCGTTACGGCAAGTCACTACTAATCCAATGTCATTCAAAATAACGGATACATTTTTGCTGTCAAAAACTACGGGTATATTTACATACAGGGCAACAAGATAGAATGGATTACATCAAAGAGTACAAGAGTTTTGTCAATAGTCACTATCTCAGTGAAGGGGTCCGGATTACGGCGGGTATCGTGCTGCCTGCTGTGGTACTGAATTATTTTAATTTACTTTCTGTTGGAGTGGTGGTGGCACTAGGGGCAATGTGTGTAAGTGTCACCGACAACCCCGGGCCGGTTCATCACCGCAAAAATGGTATGATCGCCTGTATCATTATCAATACCATTATGGCGGGAGTAGCTGGTTTGCTGGCTCCCTTTCCTTTTTTGTTGGGAATATTGATTGTGCTGGCTTGTTTTATTTTTTCAATGATCGGTGTGTATGGCAGCCGGGTTAATTCAATTGGTTTATCAGCTTTGCTGATCATGGTGTTGAATATTGACAGGCAGCACCAGGGCTGGGAACTGTTATCCAATGCTGCTTACATATTTGCAGGTGGCGTTTGGTATATGTTGCTGAGTTTGTTGCTGCATAGTTTCAGACCATACAAACTGGCGCAGCAGGCATTGGGAGACTGTATCATGGCCACCGCAGATTATCTCCGTGTAAGATCATCTTTTTACAGGAAGGAAGTAGATTATGAAAGAACTTACCAGCAGATGCTGGAAGAACAGATCGCTGTTCATGAAAAGCAAAATTTAGTAAGGGAGCTTTTGTATAAGAGCAGGCATATCATCCGGGATTCTACCACTACCGGCAGAACGCTGGTGATGATTTTTACAGACATTGTCGACTTGTTTGAAAGAACCATGAATTCGTACCAGGATTATAAAGCCATGCACGAAGCTTTTGGCGAGGATGATATTTTGCAAAAATACCGGGAGTTGATTTTAGAGTTGAGTAGTGAACTGGATGAGATCGGCATTGCAGTAAAAAGCGGGGAAGCGTCTGCTGAAACTGATAAACTGGCTGATCATATTGAAGATGCAGTGAAATATTTTGAAGATTTCAGGGACAGGCGGCGGACTGCTGACAACCTGGACAGTTTTATTAACCTGCGGCATATACTTAACAGCATAGGTGATATTGCCAACAGGATACACACCCTGCACTTATATACTACGTATGATAAGGAAATTGTAAAGAAAGCGGCATTGCCATCAGACTACGACCAGTTTGTATCACATGAAAAAATTGACCTGAAAATTTTAAAAGATAATTTCACGCTGCAGTCAAATACTTTTCGTCATGCACTACGGATCAGTATTGCAACGCTGGCTGGTTTTATTATTTCTCTCTTTTTTCCTTTCGGGCACAGCTATTGGATACTGCTTACGATCATCGTGATTTTAAAACCAGCCTACAGCCTTACAAAAAAGCGTAATTACGAAAGGGTGATCGGTACCATAGCGGGTGCCGTGATCGGTATAGTGATATTGCATTTTGTAAAAAATAATGATGCCCTGTTTGTCATCATGTTGTGTTTAATGCTGGCCACCTATAGTTTGTGGAGAACGAATTATATGTTCAGCGTGGTGTTTATGACGCCATATATTCTGCTGCTGTTTCATTTAATTACCGATGCCAGTTTTAAAACCATTCTCTCCGACCGCATTATTGATACAGCTATTGGTTCGGCCATCGCCTTCCTCGCCAACATCAGTTTACTGCCTGCGTGGGAGCATGAAAAAATTGCGAAGTATATGCTGGAGGCTTTAACCAGCAATAAAAATTATTTTAAAAATGTGAGTGCTGCTTTCACTGGCAACCCGGTTACCAATACCGAATATAAAGTGAGCCGTAAAAATGCATTTGTTGCGCTGGCCAATTTATCAGATGCTTTCAGCAGGATGATGGCTGAGCCAAAACGAAAACAAAAAAGCATCAAAGAACTGCACCAGTTTGTTGTACTCAATCACATGCTTACGTCACATATTGCTACGCTGGCTTCTTATGTACGGCCATTATCCGAAAAGTATGCATCGCCGGATTTTGCCCCTGCTATCAACAGGATATTGGCAAGAATGGATGATGGGGAAAAGATATTGGGAGAAGAGGAAGCTGAGCAGGTGGTGATGGATGACAGCACGTCCGATATCATACAACAGCGCCTGCAAAATTTATTAAACGGAAGGAGAGAAGAGATAAAAAAGGGCATACAGCAAAGCGAAACGCAAAAAAAATTGACCGAGTTTAAACCGCTTGCCGACCAGTTTAATTTCATAGGCAACTTATCAAAAGATATAAAAGTGCTGGGAGAAAAATGGATGGACAATGACCTGGCATAAAAAAATAAGGGCTCATAAAGAGCCCTTAAGTATATAGTTGGATAAGGTTGTTATTACCACCTGTTGCCACCACCGCCACGGCTGCTGTAGCCACCGCCACCGCCGTTGCTTCTTTCAGTTTTTTCTTTTGCTACTGATACAGCCATTGCCCTGCCTTCAACTTCTTTACCGTTCAGACCTTTGATAGCAGCCTGTCCGTCGTCGTCAGAAGACATTTCTATAAAACCAAAACCACGTGAGCGGCCTGTTTCCCTGTCAGTAATAACTTTAGCAGATGTAACACTACCAAATTTAGAAAAAAGTTCGTTAAGCTCAGCGTCTGCTGTGTTGAAGCTTAAATTAGATGCATAAATTTTCATGCGCTTAAAAATTAAAATGATTAAATAAAATACCTGTGATGGTAACCAGAGAGTAACTTTTAAGAAGAGAAAATTAATACGCTGAAGAAAGTAAAAAATTGAATCTGTCTGTAAACGATTTGCTCAGTGAGCTAGTATCACATGGTGAAGATAGGTGTATTTGCTATACCAGACTGTTTTATTTTATTGTGTAAATGGTAAATGCTTAATAAAGAGGTATTTAGCTCCGTAATTTAAATTTAAACACGGATGTATTATCGTCAGCAAACGATAGAATTGTTTTGAATAACGCTTAGAATCTCCGCTTCTGTACCATTAAAAGGTCCTTGCTTTTCAATTTTTAAAGTAGCCATTGCGGCAGCAAATTTTCCGGCATCTACCGGTGAAGCACCTTTTACACGCTTGTATAAATAGCCCGCCATATACGTGTCACCGCAACCGGTAGCATCTAAAGTTACCGCAGGTGTGTACGCCGGAATATTGTAAAAATGATTGCCATCGTAAATAACAGAGCCTTTACTGCCCAGCGTCACCAGTATCTCCTTTGCGCCCCAGAAAAGTAATTGCTGTGCGCCTGTTGCAATATTGCTGGTTCCTGTGAGTGCAAGCAGTTCGTGTTCATTTACTTTTAGAATATCAATAAAGGGCAGTGCTTCTATTTTATCCTTCCAGTCTGTTGCCTTTACGCTGCTGCCATCCAGTTTGCGCAGGTAACCCTGTACATCGGCGGCAACTCTTCCTTTTTCTTTCAATAATTTTATTATGCTTACTGGTACATCATCTGCCAGTAATGTTCCCAGGTGAAATATCCTGGCTGTTGCATTCGACATTTGAGCAGCCGTAAAATGGTTGGCTGTCTGCAATACCCTTTGCGTACGCTCATCCCTGTTGCCTGCATAAATATTTTCAAAATATACAGTGGCTGGAGAAGGGAACGACTGAACGTTGACACCCTCATCTATTAGCTGTTGCACAAAGCGCTGCTCCGTTTGGGCAAGTGCTGTTATCAATTGATACTTTACCGGTAACCTGCTGATGGCTTTTGAAAAATACCAGGCAGTTCCACCGGGCATAAACACATCGGCTTCAGGCGTGATGACCCTGTCGAGTGTGATGTGGCCGATACAGCAGATGTCGTACATATAGCAGCTTATTTAACTGCAATGTTAGGATTGTTTACATAAGACGACCGGAAAAATGCATTTTTCTGTATACGATCCAGCCGTTAAACATAAAGTTGTGCTTTTGATTGGATGGCTTTTGAATGATGCAACCTACCCAGGCTGGTTATTTCTTTGAGGTCAATAATTGTACATATTCATCCGTGTCATAATCATCCATACCACTGATCATTTTGATCATTTCCCCTTCTTCATTAAAGATGAATGTGGCCGGGATACTGCCGGTGTTGAACATCTCAGGAAGTGTTTCACCAGGAGCGTACACCGGTAAGTTAATTTTGCCGGCAGCTGCAAACTTTTTGGCTGTTTCAAAATTTTCATCCAGGGAAAGCATGAGAAATACGGTGTTTGCTTTGTCAACTTTTTGATACAATTTCTCAATGGAAGGCAGCTCGGCTTTGCACGGAGGACACCAGGTAGCCCAAAGATTTAAGAATACTTTTTTGCCTTTTAGTTCTTCCATATTTATGGTGCTTCCGTCTGCGGTTCGTATCTTAAACGCAGGTAATGTTGGTTTTGACTCACTACTGGCGGGCAATGCCTTTTGTTCTTCAATTTCACCGGCGTTTTTGTCCGATGTATTAGAGCAGGATATAAAGAATACAATCGCAATTGCGAATAGTGGCAGTAACTTATTTTTCATTGGTTTGTTTTTTAGTGTTGTCTAATGTATGTTTAATTATAGCAGACCTGATAAATTCATCCTTATCGTATCCCGCCAATCCTTTTTTTAAAACCTGTTCTACCGGATTTATTTATTAAGTCTGTTACAAATCCCTGTTTGCAAAAGTAAACCGTGGAAAGGGCTGAAAAATGAAGTTTTAAAATTTCTTTTGCAACTCTTATTTACACCATACCCGGAATACAGCCAGGCATGGGGTAAATGAAGATGCTAAGGAACATTAGACAATTTAGGAATTCGCATTCAGCACATCTACTATCAGAAACTCTTTTTTACCTCCCGGCATGTACCATTTTACCAGCTGGCCTTTGCGATATCCAATTAAAGCTGTTCCCATTGGAGCAAACACAGAAATCCTGCCAAGTCCTAAATTTGCCTGTGCCGGCAATACCAGTTTTAAATGAAGCTTTCGTCCGGTAGATTTATCCTGTACGGTAACTTCCGAATTTAAACACACCCCATCTTCAGGAAAGTCTGTTTTGTTTACAACGACAGGCCCCTTCAATAATTCCTTTTCTAACTGCACTAAATTATTTTTATCTATAAATTTTGCGCTTACCATCGACTTGATGTACGCCTTCAGCATATTATAATCCTCATTTAATAAAATGAGTTTATTTTTTAATTTTTGCATAATATTTTAGTTTAAAATGGGATTAAATGTTTTGCCAGTTTTTACTTTATTCAGACCATAAATTTCTCCAAAGCTTTGAGTATCTAAACTATCGAGTTTGCGAAAAAAACTGGCTACCGTTATATGGCTTAAATCCTTAAATCCACAAGCTTCCATCAATTCTACAGTTGCTTTGATTGTATTGGTATGGAAACTGGCCACCCGAACCCGCTTATCGGATACATCAAGACCTTTGTACAAAGCGGGGTTTTGAGTGGCAACACCTACCGGGCATTTGCCACTGTCACATTGTAATGCCTGGATACATCCGAGTGAAAACATCATTCCTCTTGAGCTATAGCATGCACTGGCACCTAATGCAAGCGCTTTAAGAATATCGAACCCAGTTATAATTTTGCCCGCTGCTATTAACTTCACCTGATCTTGCAGTCCATACACCTGTAAGGTTTTTACTGCAAAGGTGAGTGCTTCATATAACGGCATACCTACATTGTCTGTAAATTCTAAAGGTGCAGCGCCCGTACCTCCTTCAGCTCCATCAATCACTATAAAATCAGGAATGATATTGGTTTTTCGCATGTAGTAACATATCTGGTGAAATTCCTTTTTACCTCCAATACACAGCTTAAAACCAACAGGCTTGCCACCAGACAGGCACCGGAGTTTTTCAATAAATAATAACATCCCCTCCGCATTCATAAAGGCTGAGTGACCAGGGGGAGAAGCAATCGTTGTATTAACCGGCACGTTTCTTATTTCAGAAATTTCGAGCGTATTCTTTGCTGCAGGCAGTATACCACCATGTCCTGGTTTTGCGCCTTGTGATAATTTTAGTTCAATCATTTTTACTTCCGGTCTGCAGGCGTTTAGTTTAAATAAACTTGCATCGAAATTTCCTCTTTCATTGCGGCACCCAAAATATCCGGTTCCTATTTGCCAGATCAGATCACCTCCTTTAAGATGATAAGGGCTTATACCGCCTTCACCAGTATTGTGTGCAAAGCCACCTAAACCTGCCCCCTCATTTAAAGCCTGTATAGCAGTTTTGCTTAAAGCCCCATAGCTCATTGCCCCAATGTTTAAAATACTCATGTTATAAGGTTGGCGGCATTGATCATTACCAATAATTACCCTTAAATTTTTCTCAGATATCGTAACCGGATAAATAGAATGGGCCACCCATTCATGGCCGGGCCTATCAGGATCTGCATGCATGCCAAAGGCAACAGTTTGCCGTACATTTTTTGCACGCTGATATACAATTGAACGTTGCCGCCTGTTAAATGGCTTGCCATCATCATCGGACTCAAAAAAATATTGGCGTATTTCAGGGCGAACAGCTTCCAGGATATACCGTAGATAACCAACAACTGGATAGTTACGCAATACAGCGTGTTTTTTTTGTTTTATATTATGAACGGCAAGCAATAATAATGGCAGTAATAGCAATAAGAACCAATAATAAACAGTGTTATAAATAAAGGCTGCTTTCAATACAATTACATTCAGGAGTACAATAATTAATACTATACTTCCGCTTGCCGAAACCATTTTATGATTTCGTAACATAGTTGTTTTTTCAAAAATGAATTAAATGAAATAAAGCGTACCCCGGTTGAAGTAGAAAATCATCAGGCCGGGGTTAAAGTACAAAAGGCCTTTTGATTGGGGAGGAAATCAAGAGAGGTATGGCAAAATAAAAAATGCTCTGGCAGGTTTTGAGATTTGCCAGGAAATAATAAAACGTGTATGTAATTCCTATTTTTCAATTAATCAAAGCTAGTAAATTAAAGTTGAATCTCTGCAAAACTAAATCCCTGCTGGTAAACTTATCATTCTTTTAACTTATAAAATTAAAACGATGTTTCGTCATTCAATTTCGGTAAACTGTTGAAAATTCGAGTTGGTTCACTTGCTTATTTCCATGATAAAGTTATGGCCGGGTATAATTAGTTCCCATAAATTCAAATACATATAACACTTAGAGCACTAAGGTTTATTTGCAAAAGAAGATGCGGTAGGTTCTTAACCTGGCAGAGAATAGCAAGGAAAACCAAAAATGCACGAAGTAGAAGAGTAAAAACTCTTTTATTATGCCTTTCCTCTATCTTTGTACTGAATAAAACAAAAAGATGTTATCAAAAACCTGTGAATATGCAATCAGGGCAATGCTGTTTGTAGCGCAAAAATCAAAGAGTGGCACTAAAGTGGGGGTAAAGCAAATTGCCAAAGCAATAGATTCACCAGAACCGTTTATTGCTAAAATACTACAGGACCTGGGAAAGAAAGGATTGGTATTATCTGCCAAAGGACCTACCGGAGGATTTTATCTGGATAAGTCAGGTCTAGAGAAAAGTCTTGCAGATGTTGTTAATGCTATTGATGGTGATAGATTATTTACAGACTGTGGTTTAGGATTAAAAAGTTGCTCAGCAAAAATGCCATGCCCAGTTCATCACGAGTTTGTTAAGATAAGAAAAGATATTAAAGGAATGCTGCAAAAAGCTAAGCTGGGCGACTATAATACCGCTCTGGAATTGGGTACGAAATTTTTGAAAAGATAATTTTTAAACCCTAATGAAGGAGTAAAAGGTCTTAAAATATTTTATATGAAAATTCGTTTTAAAAAGACTTGGGGCAAATGGCCATTATCGATTTTTATGTGTTTACCTATAACAATATTGGCCCAAACACAATCTGCCGGAATTGCATCTGCCAGCAATGATACAGGCCTGCTGGTTTTACTGATGATAGTGTTACTGACTATTCTTGTCGCTGTACTCTTACTTTCTTTTGAGGCTAAAGAACTTGTTGCAAAAATCAGGAAAAAGAAAAAAGAAAAAAGTACAAATCAATTTGATAAGTACCTCGAAAATATGGATGGCAGCCAGATTGAAAAAGTGTTACAGATCAAACAGAAGCAAAAATGTATAAATAAAGATTCAGGAAGTATAAAAACTGTTTTAATAGTTGGTATGCAAATGTTGGCTATGCTGCTTCCCGGTGATTCAGCATATGCACAGACTAAAACAACAGCCAGAGGAATTTTCAGTGAAGGCGGTGTACTGATAACTATAATACTGATCATGATTCCCATATTGGCAGCTATTGTACTGATGATTGTAAAATTATCCAATATGCTGCGGAAACACCGTAACAGGCAAGACCTTGAAGAAGCTGCGCTATTTGCCGACTATCTGTCTACCTTACCCGAAGAAGAAGCCACAGAAGCGCTGTCAAAAAGAAAAGCTGCGCTTGATTATAATCTTACCCATCATGAATTATCAGGTGAACAGGAACCGGCAGATAAGAAGGGATTGGTAGGGAATATAGAAACCGAAGGGTATATTAATTTTATTACAAGAAAAAAGAAAGCGCAGAAACGACCTAATATCGACCCGCAATTATCCAAACTGATTTTGTGGTATTTTGGATGTGCCGCATTGTGGCTGATATTCGGTACAACTATTGGTGAATATTTGGGTGTCAAATTTGTTGCACCAGATATCGACCATGTAAGTTGGTTGAGTTTTGGCAGGCTTCGCCCTGTTCATACTAACGCTGTGTTTTGGGGTTGGGCATCGCTTGGTATGCTTGGACTTGGTTACTATATAGTTCCAATGGTAAGCAATACTCCATTGGCAAGTATTAAAAAAGGATGGTATGCACTCTGCCTTATTAATGCCGCAGTAATTCTTGGGACCTTGTTTTTAATGGCAGGTATCAATAATGGTGGTGGTGAATACCGGGAATATATTTGGCCGGTAATGTTGCTATTCGGCATAGGGTTAATACTCACTTTGATCAATTTTATACAAACCATTGCAAAACGAAAAACGAAAGAAATTTACATTTCCAACTGGTATATCGTTTCTGCAATTATGTTTGCATTGACCATTACTGTTGTAGCATATATCCCTAATTGGCAGGATGGCCTGGGAGAAACAATCATTCAGGGCTATTACATGCACCAGGGTGTAGGCATGTGGTTTATGCTTTTTACATTGGGCATCGTTTACTATATGCTTCCGCAACAATTAAACAGGCCTATCTACTCGTATAGCCTTGGCATACTCGCCTTTTGGACACAGATTTTATTCTATACACTTATAGGCACACACCATTTTGTTTTTAGTTCTATACCATGGTGGTTGCAAACAGTTGCCATTGTTGGCAGTGTAGGTATGATCATTCCTGTAGTGGCCGGCACCACCAACTTTATTATGACATTCAAAGGTGCAAGGCATAAGATCGCAGGAAGTTATACCCTGCCTTTCTTTCTTGTAGGCATTATCTTTTACTTCACCGGTTCACTGCAGGGCACTGCTGAAGCATTTCGTTCTACCAATCTGATATGGCATTTTACTGATTTTACTGTGGCCCATTCTCATCTTACCATGTATGGCATTATCTGCTTTTTCTTGTGGGCAGGTATGTATGCGGTGGTACCCCGGCTTACAGGCAAAGAAGCCCCACAAATAACTGTTGGCGCTCATTTTTGGCTGGCATTGATCGGACTTATGTTTTACACGGTGCCGTTGATGATTGGCAGTACTTTAAGAGGACAAATGTGGATAGCAGGAAAACCATTCATTGATTCCGTTGTGCATATGGCCCCGTACTGGTTGTGGCGGGCTATTGGTGGCAGCCTGATGTGGCTATCGCACATTTTCTTCGCCTATAATTTTTACAAAATGATAAGGAGGTACGAAACAATAGATATAAAAGAAGTAGCCCTGGAAAGGCTAAAACAACAAATACCAACGCCAGATAAAATTGTTTAATCATTTATTATACAGTACAAAATGGAATTTTTCAATAACCATAAAAAACTTTTCAGAACTGCGTTCTTATTTTTTGCAGGTTTAACCACTTTGGTAGCCATTCTGCCCGCGTTGAATAATCAGAAAAATAATCAACCTTTACCAGGTGCAGAACCTTTAAGTGCAGATGCCGTAAAAGGCAAAAATATTTACATTGCCAATGGTTGTGTAGGCTGCCATACACAGCAAATACGAAATGTGGATATGGATAAAATGTGGGGAGCAAGGCCGGGTATTGCAGCAGATTATGCAGGTATCCATCGTACCGATTTTTGGCGCAATACCGCTACGCTAATGGGTACCGGACGAACCGGGCCCGACCTAACAGATGTGGGTAACCGCCAGCCAAATAAAGATTGGAACCTTGTGCATTTATTTAATCCAAGAACCGTTGTAAAAGAATCTGTCATGCCTGCTTATCCGTGGTTATTCATCATAAAAAAGCAACCTGCCAAAAACGATGTAATAGTAAGTGTTCCAAAGGAGTATTTAAACGGAGAGGAAGGAAAAGTTGTAGCCACCAACGATGCACTTTATTTGATTGCTTACCTGCAATCACTAAAACAAGTCAAACTGCCCGACGGTACACCGACCCCAGATTTCCTGTACAAACGTGAACAAAAACAGGCGGGTACTACCGCTACATCAAAAGAACTGGATGGCACAGCATTATACACTGCCAATTGCCAAAGCTGCCATCAGCCTGGCGGTGAGGGCCTTCCAGGTGCATTCGCTCCATTAAAAGGCAGCGCAATCGTAAATGGCGATAACCTCGAATTATATGTTGGTATCATAATGAATGGTTATGATGCCCGTGCAGAGTTCGGGGTTATGCCAGCAGTGGGTACCAATGCCAATTTAAGTGCAGCAGAAATAACCGCTATTATGAATCATGAACGAACTGCCTGGGGCAACAATGCAAAAAAAGTGACTGAGGAAGAAGTAAAGAAAATAATGGATTTTGTAAAACTACAAGCTCCAAAATAAAAGCAAAAAATTTGTACCCGGCAATTAATTGATTACAATGAAAAAAACAATGTTAAGTCTTGCAATATTGGCTACATGCTTGGTAGCTTTTGCCTGCCCACCGTGTGAAGTGGCACAGCCAAGGTATTTAAAAGGAATTACCCACGGCACTGGTCCGCAAAGCAATTGGGATTTCCTGATCATTTCAATCACAGCCGTTATTGTTATCGCCACACTTTTCTTTTCTATTAAATGGTTGCTGAAGCCTGGTGAAAAATCTGATACTCACATTAAAAATATGATATTAAATATTGAATAACATGGAGGATAAAAGCAAAATAGTTGTTTTTGTGGATGACGAAGAACAGCCCATTGCAGCCTTTACATCACCAGTAAATTTTGAACTGGATACCAGGAAATTGGTGGATGGCAAGCATATACTTAAAATTGTAAGCAAAGACCCTAATGGTAAAGAAGGTATCAGGCTTATTCCTTTTGAAGTAAGAAATGGACCGGCTATTGATGTGGAAGGTATCCGGGAAAATGCAGTAGTGGATGGGGTATTGCCAATTATGATCAATGCTTACGGTAAAGGTGACCAGAAGATATTTTTAATAGAAGGAAGTGAAACACCTAAAAGCATTCCTTCCTGGGTATGGATAATAATCATTGGCTTT
>JAKQJG010000036.1 GCA_029561305.1 Bacteroidota bacterium
ACCACCTTCGCTTTTGTATCGCTGATGGAAAACGGCGAACGGGATTTTTATTTTAACCGGGGAGCCGATGGGCAATTGAGCGAAGCCGATATTGAAGCGATTGACCTTACCGATGTATCCATCATTCATTTTGGTTCAGCCACCGCATTTTTACCCGGCCCACTACAGGCTGCTTACAAAAGATTATTGCAGGAAGCATTGATAAAAAACATTTTCATCAGCTTCGATCCTAATTACAGGCATTTATTATTCAGAAACAATACACAGACATTCATTGATCAAAGCTGGTTTTTTTTAGAGCGTTGTAATTTTTTTAAAGTAAGTGATGAAGAAGCGATGCTGCTGACCGGTGAATCAACGTTAAATGATGCCGCCAGTGCGTTATTAAAAAAGACAAAAGCTGTATTCACCATTACATTGGGTAAAGACGGTACGATGATCGGCATAGATGGAAAGACAGCCGTTGTTGAAAGTATCCCGGTAAAACCCGTTGATACTACCGGTGCCGGTGATGCATTTGTTGGTGCCGTATTGTACCAGTTGGATAAAATATTTGCTGCTGATCAGTCATTTGTTTCAAAAGATCAATGGAACCAGATTGTTGCCAATGCAAACAAAGCCGGTGCAAGAACCTGTGAGTATCTCGGAGCAATGGAGGCATTTAAGCATTTAAGCAACAGAATTTTTAGCCCCTCCTAAACTCCCCAAAGGGGAGGAACCGGAACCTGCGAACTAAAACTAGTATTTATATGTGCAGGGCGTAGCTTCCAGGATGACTAAAGATAGAAAGTTGAAATACTTAATTAATAAATGACGATACTTATAGTAAGCTGGGCCTCCCTCTCTTTTGGAGAGGGAACGAGGGTGAAGCTGAGTAAAGAACAAAAGATAAAGTGCTTAATTACAAAAGTTAAATTATATAAAAAATGCCCGGCCTCCCTCTCTTTTGGAGAGGGAATGAGGGTGAGGCCATCATGTACAACCCGCAAATACATAAACTCATCAACGCCTGCCTGCAAAAAAAGGATATAGACATTGCAGGCAAAGACAATTTGTTTTATACAAGAATGGTGGCCAACACCACGGCTATTTATTATTTGTACAATCAACTGTACCAGCATCATCCGCATGGCAAACCCTTGTTTATTGTACTGATCGATACCATCATTGATGCCTACATCAAACGCACCACTGCACAAAAAGAACTGGACAACGACAAAGAGATACAAGGCAACTGGTTTTTGAGTAACGACATTGCTGGTATGAGTTTGTATGTGGATCGCTTTTGCGGTGATTTAAAAAGTATGCCCGAAAAATTGGCATACTTTAAAAAGCTGGGTGTGAATTTTCTGCACCTGATGCCCGTCATGCAAAGTCCCGAAGGCGAAAGCGATGGCGGCTATGCGGTTAGTGATTTTAGAAAAGTGGATGAACGCTTTGGTACAATGGCCGATTTGAAAAAGCTGCAGCAGCAGATGAAGAAGGAGAAGATGTATTTGATGATCGATATAGTCCTCAATCATACTTCTCACTATCACGAGTGGGCCAAAAAAGCAAAAGCCGGCGATAAAAAATACCAGGATTATTTTTACATGTTCCCCGACAGGAATTTACCGGATCAATACGATGCAGCCATGCCGGAAATATTTCCTGAAAGCTCGCCCGGCAATTTCACGTGGAATGAAGAATGCCGTCAATGGGTGATGACGGTATTTCATTCTTACCAGTGGGATCTCAATTACACCAACCCTGCTGTGTTTGTTGATATGCTGGATAATATTTTCTTCTATGCAAACCTTGGGGTAGATATTTTACGAATTGATGCACCGGCATTTGTTTGGAAACAAGTGGGCACTACCTGCCAGAACTTGCCATTGGCACATACTTTATTGAGATTGATAAAACAATGTGTGCAGGTAGCCACGCCCGGTATGGCATTACTGGGCGAAGCCATCGTGGCACCCAAAGAGATCATGAAATATTTTGGCACCGGGTTATACACTTCCCGTGAGTGCGACTTTGCATACAATGCCACGCACATGGCTTTGCAATGGGATGCATTGGCCACTGGTGATACCAAAGTAATGCTGGCAGCTCAACATGAAATTCTGCAAAAACCTTTTGGCACCACCTGGATCACTTACACAAGATGCCATGATGATATTGGTTTGGGCTATGATGATTACATGATACAGCATGCAGGCTACAATCCTTACCATCACCGTAAGTTTATTAAGGATTATTATTCTGGTGTGGCAGAAGGTTCACCAGCCATCGGTGCGTTGTTTAGTGTAAATCCCAAAACACAGGATGCCCGTATCAGCGGTTCGCTGGCTTCTTTGTGCGGGCTGGAAAAAGCTTTGAATGAAAATAATACGCCTGCCATTGAATTGTCCATTAAAAAAATACTGCTGATGCAGGCACATAGCTTTTTCATTGGTGGTGTGCCTATGTTATTTTATGGAGATGAATGCGGCTACACCAATGATTATTCATATTTGCAGGACCCCGGAAAAAGTTACGACAACCGCTGGATGCACCGTCCCATCATCAGCTGGGATAAAAACAACCGCATTGATGAAGCCGGTACTATTGAAGCAACCATTTTCAGCGGCACACAAAAACTCATTGCCCTCCGCAAGCAACTGCCCATGGTAGCCGATCATAAAAATCTTACCTGGTTATCTCCCTTCAATGTGCATGTGGCCGGTTACCTCCGCACACTCGATGATGCTAAATTGTATTGTGTATTCAACTTCGGTAAAGAAACTGCGTACTTATCTTATGCTGCTTTTAAACAGCATGGCCCTACGGCCCATGAACTCTACGACCATTGGAATGATAAAACGTACACAGTGGGTTTTGATAATGAGCATTTGATTTTGGAGCCGTATGGATTTTGCTTGCTGGAACAGAGATGATCATCAGTTGAAGCGAACTGTTGAACAGGCTGTAACTAAGACTTCCGAAGTTTTTAAAACTTCGGAAGTCTGGTTTAAGATTCTCATTCCGCATGCTGTCCGTAGTTTCCGAACTACGGACCAACAATATCACAGCTCAATCCCGAGCAACCCATAAAAACGCTCCTCATCCACTTCCCTCACCTCACCAGGTTTTAAATCACCCAATGTAACATTGCTGATAGACAAACGAATGAGCCGCAGACAACGATGCCTTGCAGCCAACACCATCTTTCTTACCTGCCTGAATTTGCCTTCCGTTAATGTAATGAGTAACCAGGTATGCGGATACATTTCTCTTTTGTCTGTGGCAAAGGGATACAATGCCGCAGCATCGCTGACTATTTCTATTGCTGTTGGTTTTGCAATATAATTTTCACCATTTTTTATTTTGATGGGAATGCCATCTTGTAATTGTTGAAACGTAGATGGAGATATTTCATTTTGCACCATCACCAGGTAGGTACGCAAATGCGGTTTACTTGCCAGGAACAATAACCGGGTTACCCTTTTATCGGTGGTTAAGAGCAACAAACCTTCTGAGTCCATATCCAGTCTTCCTATAGCATGGGTATCTGCTGGAAATATAAATTCCAGGTCACCCAGCAATCCAACAGCATGCGTGCTTACAAATTGTGATACAATACCAGCAGGTTTATTGAGTATGAAATAGCGGTGCATAATGGAGGCTGAAAATACAAAGGAATGCTTTCATTCTTTACCAATCAACATTCCTTGCAGTAAAAATGTTTAACTTTATACAAACATCTAACTATGAGCATAAATGAAAAAAGGAAC
>JAKQJG010000040.1 GCA_029561305.1 Bacteroidota bacterium
AGAGGCCTCCAGTAATAACCGTTACCATCAAAAATACCATCCCCGCTTATCGCAATATTTTCAAGGTTCTCTGCAACAAGCGGGGATTGGCACCTGGCGGCATCCACTCCTTCAAAGGAAGAAACCACCAACGGATATTGATTAAAGTCGGAACTGAAGATCACCAACGCACCACGGTCGAGATGGAGGTTGATATTGCTTTTCATGATAACAGGACCAGTAACATAAGAACCACGGGGTATCAGCACCACACCTCCGCCGTTTTTCTCACAGGATTCAATAGCTTTATTGATAGCAACAGTATTCAGCGTATAACCGTCAGCGACAGCACCAAAGTCCATTACATTCACGGTGTCTTTTTTAAAATGCGGTGCATATACCTTAGGCAATTCAAACGCAAATTTTTGTTTGAACGCAGATGGCCTTAAATATTTTTTTACAGACAAATTTTGTTCATTCACTGCTTTACAAACCAGTGAAGCCACAGAAGCGGCTCCATAATCAGTAAAGTGTGTATTGTCTTCCGGCTTTTTGTCTTTGTAGTTTTTAAAATGACCCGCTGGCACATGAAGAAAGAAACGTTTTGAATTTTCAACGCCTTCATTTACGATCAGTTCTTTTGAGCGCTGATGCAGATCGATCAGCTCCACCTTCATTGTATTTGCAACTTCTTTTACAACTGAAGGATAATCACCGTGCTGGTCCACAAAATTTCCGCCAGCATCAAATTTTCTTCTCATCACGGGTGTGATCAGGATGGGTGTAGCGCCTTTTGAACGGACATCGTTTACAAAACGGGTCAGATTTTCTTTGTACAAAGTAGCAGCCGGTGCATAGCGGGTACTGTCTTCTTCCTTGCTGTCGTTGTGCCCAAATTGTATCATCACAAAATCGCCTTGTTGCAGGCGGTTCATGATACCATCCCAATGCTTAAGATTGATAAAGCTTTTGGTACTGCGGCCATTCACCGCATGATTTTCTACAATGATATCAGAAGTAAGAAATGACGGCAGGTACATGCCCCAGCCCCGTTCAGGATTTTCCTCCAATGGTTTGTTGGCCATGGTACTGTCACCTGCCAAAAAGAGGGTTGGCTTTTTTTCAGGCTGAAAAAAAGCGAAACCACTCACGAAGAGTACTGCTATGGCAAAATAATTTTTCAAATCACAAATATTAAAACCCCACAGGGCAACCGTTCATTATCTTAAAGCATTGATATCAATCACATCCATATCCGTGTATACATAATTTTCTCCGGCCATTCCCCAGATAAATCCATAATTGGATGTGCCGCAACCACTGTGAATGCTCCATGGCGGCGATACAATTGCCTGTTCATTTCCCACCACCAGGTGCCTTGTTTCGGTTGGCTCACCCATCAGGTGAATGACCTTTTGGTTTTCGGCCAGGTCAAAATAAAAATAGGCTTCCATCCTGCGGTCATGAACGTGCGTGGGAATGGTATTCCAAACACTGCCTTCTTTTAAAAGGGTTAAGCCCATTACCAACTGGCAACTTTTCAATCCGTCGGCATGTATGTATTTATAGATCGTACGCTGGTTGGCGGTAGCCACTGCTCCCAATTCAACCGGCGAAGCTTTTTCCTTTTTCATTAATTGCACCCGGATCTCTTTGTGTGCAGGTGCAGAAAGCAAATAAAATTTTGCCGGTGCTGCTCTTTTTACAGATTTAAACTGAATTTTCTCATTTCCTTTACCTACGTACAAACAATCCAGTTTTCTCAATGGGTATGCTTTGCCCTCTACGATCACTTCCCCGTCCCCACCAATATTTATAATGCCGATCTCCCTTCTTTGTAAAAAATAATCTGCCTTCAGGGCATCGTATGTTGGTAAGGAAAGGGTTTTATAAACCGGAACCACACCACCAATGATTACCCTGTCGTAATGGGTGTACAATAATTTTATTTCATCGGGCACCATCACCTGCTGCATCAAAAAGGCTGCCCGCAGTTCATCCGTACCCATCGCTGCAGTTTCCTTCGCACTGTTATGATATCTTACTTCCATACAAATTTTTAAGGCACGGACCCGTCAACTATGAGTTTTTATCTTTAAGATGTCAATACTTTTTAAGGTACTATATACACGCTTTTCAACCCATATTACCCGCCGCTTTTTCGGGGGACTTTCCGGGTGTATATTTTACCTGCTTTACTCTAACAATTTTACGCTTATTGTGCTTACTAATCACTTTCAATACAGTAGTTTATTTATGCAAACGTTCCCGTTATCGCTGCCGGAAAAAAGGATTTTTTCCTTCTAAAAATCATTTGTTAAGGCCCTGAAAAAAAAGATGTTTTTTACCAGTTTCCCACATTTTTTTTGTATTGTTTCAAAAGCCTGCACCGGTAGTGACTAGCAGCAACTTTTATTTCCATAGGGCTTCGAGCCCTGTATAACCCAATATGTAAAAACTATAGTTCCGGTTACCTGCCTGCCTGTATTCCCCGGTTTTTGTATAAATAGCAATAGCACCCCCTCCTGCCGCATCCGCCATCAACACGGTTCCCGGCCGGAATACTTTGATCATGGCAACATCAGCCGGGTTGATCCAAAGCGGTGTTTCCGCATCAAGCCTTATTTCGTTGATGTAGATTTCTGTAGACTGTCCACGCCATTTAAAAGAACGATTGCCTGTTTCATTGTCCGTTTCTATTCTTAACCCGCCAATCTTTTGGGAAAGATACAGGTACAGGTCGGGCGCATTGGCCATTTCATCAGAACTTAACCCATCCAGTACCATGGCATCCGAACCGGAAAAAGCACCGGTACTGTTTTCGCTGTCAAAGTCCTGCAGTCGCTTGTTTGACCTCGTTCTCAATACTATTTCCGGCATAATGATCTTGTATTTTATTTCCGCTGCATCAAACCGGTAAACAGCGGTATCTGCTGCCGTTAGTACAGCGGCAGTATCGCCGATTGTAATAAATTGGGTAACACTGGCGATGGGGGTAAAAGCAGAATCAAGCGGTGTTTCAATTTTTATCTCGAGGTCGTTGTTCTTTTTCCCGGGCCTTGAAAAAATAATGAAGGCAGAATCCTGGAAAAGCAGGTTGCGGACGGCAAAATCTTTGTTTTCATCCAGCTCTGTGACATTAATAACGCTCTGTTTGTTTTTGGAGATCATAGCATAATTGATCAGTTTGTCTTTTTTGCCTGCATTGGAAACCTTGCCTTTAACTGCGAAAAAACTTTTTTGCAATAAAAAATTCAGCGCATATACACCTTCCTCTACACTACTGTCGATTTTGAGTTTGGCGTGGATATACCCATTGATAAGCGGGTAGCGAAACTTCCATTTTTTCCCCGTCTTCACATTTTCTGCCCAAAGCTGGAGGGTGGCGGTTTTGGCTACTGTTTTATAATCGGGCAGGGTAGCTTCAAAACTGATGGAATCTCCTTTGGCAAATGATACTTTGTCCACTACCACCACAAGATTGCTGGCCTGCTGTGCCTGCAAAAAATTGATCCCGGGCAGCAGCAAGGTACACAGCACCGTTAGTGCTGCATTTACAAATCCCTGCTTTTGAAATTTCATCTGCCCTGGTTTAAAAAAGAAGGCCACAATATTTCATGCAGCCTTTTCTTGTTGTTGTATATTAGAGAGGGTAAAATCAATATCCGTAATCCTGGGGAATTTTTCCCTGGCTTATATCAGACTGATGTATTGGGAAGAGTTCATGCTTGTTAGCTGTGAACCCAATCGCATACCTGGCTAATGTGGTAGTGATCAATGTACTTAATTCGGGATCATCAGGTCCGGAAGAAGAACGCACCCAGTTAACACGTGTGGCACCGGGTATTGAGCTGCTTCCTGTTGGACCGGGCCAGTACAATGAGTTTGCCCAAATGGTACCATCATCTGCTGTGGAGGAATTAATAAAATACATAAAGGATGGAAGGTTTTCGTAAGGAGGCTCTTTATAAGCCATTTTACGCAGGTTGGTCTTTGTCTCTTGTATCTTGGCACCCAGCAGGTTCCACCTTATCAAATCATATTTACGCAAACCTTCCCCCATAAATTCAAGGAAACGCTCATTTACGATAGCGTTAAAGAAACCGGCTTTTGCAATGGGTGTGGTGCCAATAAGACCTTCATTACCCCTGAAACCTCTTTTTCTTACTGTTTCAAAAGCTGCAAGGGCAGCAGCAGTTGGAGACCCGTTCAATTCATTTTCTGCTTCAGCAAACATAAGTAATACATCGGCGTACCGGATGATTGGCCAGTTTACACCAAAGTACTGGCCATTATTGTCGTTGCTGATTGCTGGTGTTATCCATTCTCTCCTGAACTTACCGTCACGGATCTCAAAAATCCTCGAACCTTTTTTAGTTCCATTTTGATTCACATCATAGGGTGCCACGGAAACATCCCGGCGGGTGTCAATAGAATCAAATTGGTAATAGGCAGTTGGCAGAATGATAACAAAGCCATTTCCCGTATTGGTTCCCGCACTGTTAATGGCACGTGGACCATTCGCATATCCAAACTTGCTGTCTGCAATGGCACTGCCACCAGACATACCAACCTGGAAGATTATTTCTCCGGCAGGATCTACAGGTGTTTGAACACCGCACACATAATCTTTAAAGAGTGATTTAAAATCAGGCACCAACGAATGTTTACCAGATTCAATTAATTCCTTGCACTCATCCCTTGCGATGGTATAGTAAGTAGCAGGATCGGAACCTTGCTTCATTTGTACAGGGCTTCTCCTAAGTGACCAGCCTGCCCTGCACAATGCCATCCTGGCCCTTAATGCCATGGCAGCGCTTTTAGTAATTCTTTCATCCGGGGTCACTTCATCCCGCCATGGCAGGTGCTCTTTGGCCACTGCTAAATCCTGCAACAACTTTTCATATATCAGATCACGGTCTTGTTTCTGCGGAAATTCTTCAGGGTTTTTAAATGCGGGAACCATTGGTGCCGGCACATCGCCCCAAACAGTAATAAGCGTCAGATAAAATTGAGCTCTTAGTGTTAATGCTTCTCCATACATGCGCCTGGCTTCTTTTTGTTTGTCGTCACCCTGCTCACCTTTATAAGATGCCATTAGAGGAATATTATCGATGCAGTGGTTGGCTATTTCAATACCGCGGTACAGCTGGCGGTAAGGGCGGCTTAATTCTATATTACCTGCATCCAGTTCATACCTCGACATACTCCTTCTTCCTCCGTCATTATTTTCAGAAGGGTTCATACACTCATCTGAACCCATCGGATAGTAAATGCTGAGACGAATACCATAGCCAGGATCTCCACCCATTTGGTTGTAAGAAGCCAGTACTACTTTTAAAGCGCTGTCATTGCTGCTAAAAGCATCAGAAGAAACAAATTCTGTTTCTGGCTCTTCGGTCAGGTATTTTTTACAACCCGTTGCCAACAGCATACATGCACCTGTTATCAACAAAGTGAAAAAAACTGATATAAATGTCTTATTCATAAAGCAATAATTAAATAAATTTAAAATGAAGCGTTTACACCAAAAATAAAACTGCGGCTGCGTGGATAAGCAGAGTAATCCACGTTCGGTGTTGGATAAGTGTTTGCCTTGTTACGTGTGCTCACTTCAGGATCATAACCAGAATAACCAGTGATCACCGCTACATTATTAGCTGTAGCATACAATCTTAAACTCTGAATCCCAATACGACTCAAACTCTTTTTAGGGAATGTGTAACCAAACGTAATATTGTTCAGTCTCAGGAATGATCCGTCTTCAATTGCCCATGAATGCAGGATGAATGAATTATTGCCCGAACGTAAAGGCACCCACGAAGTGGCATCTTTGTTTATCTCTGCCAATTGATTAAGGTCTGTCACCACTTCCCCCTGTGCGTTGATGGTGCGCCATCTTCCCTGGATATCGGTAGTGGCGTTGGCCCATGGCGTGTACATGTTTGAAAATTCGATCCTGTTGGCATTCATCACATCTCCGCCAACACTCCAGTTAACAAATATGCTCAGATCAAAATTCTTATAAGAAAACTGCTGACTCAACCCGCCCGTAAACTTCGGATTGGGGTTACCAATAATGGTTCTGTCAGCTGCATTTACTACTCCATCTCCATTCAGGTCTTTTAGCTTTAAAGCACCCGGAATTAAATTGGTGGAATCTGTACCGGCAGCCGCACCTGATGCATAGGAATACAAGCCATTTTTAACCACACCGGCATTTAGAACATATACTCCGGTTACACCGCCCGCATGAAAATCGCTCGCTTTATAAAAGCCATCCGTAACAAAACCATACATGGATCCCACGGGGCTTCCTACAATAGCGGCAAAGTCTTCCAGGCCTGCAGGGCTCCAGCCAGAAAAAGTTAACTGTGTATCAATGCCGGCTGTGAGGCCTTTTATTTCATTCCTGTTCCAGGAATTATTGAGGTTGAAATTCCAGGTGAAATTTTTCGTTTTTACGGGTACCAGGTTCAATTGCAGCTCTATGCCTTTATTTACAGTAGCACCTGCATTCTTTATTTTATTGATATATCCGAGTGCGGTTGAAACGGGGGCCTGTAACAACAGGTTTTCTGCACTGTTCCGGTAAAGGTCCACAATAATTTCAACCCTGTTGTTAAATAATGTTGCATCTATACCAAGATTCCTGCTCACATTGGTTTCCCATTGGATAAAGTAGTTTGACAACTGGCTCCCTGGTGCTAATGTGGTTACATTCTGATTGTTCAGGCTATAGGGATTAAAAGGACCAAAAGTTGTAAGATAGGAGTAGTCAAGCACCCTGTTGTTACCGGATTCACCATATCCCGCCCTTATCTTAAGATCATTTAACCATTTCACCTTCTGGATAAACTTTTCACGGCTAACTCTCCATGCAACCGACGCCGCAGGGAAGAAACCCCACCTGTCGTCCGGGTTAAATTTGGATGAACCATCATAACGGATGGTGGCATTGAACAGGTACTTGTCTCTAAATGTGTAGTTTACTTTTGAAAAGAATGACAATTGCTTGCTATTGAACACAGCTCTTCTGGGGAAACCGCTTCCTGAATCAACCTTGCCCAGGCTGCCATCTGAGATGGCTTGTTTTGGAGTGGTAAAAGTAGGAATGTCCCGGCGGCGGTGATATTGTGTTTGTGCCCACTGGTTATAAATTTCCTGGCCAACTAATACACCAAAGTCGTGCGACTTTTTATAATTTTTTACATTCCAGGTGAGTACATTTGAAATGTTCAGAACTTTTCTTGTTGTTGAATCGAGATTGAGTATTGGATTTCCAGCTCCATATATCCTGGAGTCTGCCGTTACGCTGTCCGAAAACAGGGTTTGCCTGATTCTCGTATAGTCGTACCCGGCAGTTGTTTTAAAAGTCAGTTTTTTACTAAAGCTGTACTGGAAAGAAATACTGCCGTTTGCAAGGGCCTGGTGTTTTCTTCTTATTTCAGAACGCATCAACACTACTGAATTGATGAGACCAAGGCTGTTACCATTTGTTTCTATAAACTGGTCTTCGTCAAATTCATCAACTTTTTCATTGAAGCTGATAAAAGGTTTGTACTTAATTACCTGGCGCAACCTGTTAAGCGAAGCACCTCCTTCATTAGAAGTACTGACACCATCAATTACCTGGTCGTTATACCTGCCGCTTACGCCGATTTTAATTTTTGAAGCAGGCCTGAATTCAAGTTTGATATTTCCCAGGTTTCTTTTGTAGTCAGAATTAATGGCAATACCCTGCTCCCGGTTATAAGTGTAGCTGGCATTATAGGTAAATTTCTTTGTTCCGCCACTTGCACTCAGGATATGCGTTGTGGTCAGTGCTTTTCTTCCCATTACTTCTTCCTGCCAGTTAACAGGCATTACGCTGTCTCTTGCGTAAATAGCAATGGAGTCATACGTTCCAACATAGCGGTTCTTGAAACTTGTGATATCATCAGAGCCTACTAAATGCGCCCTTTCCCACATAAACTCAAGATACTCCTGTGGGTTCAGAACCTCTAACTGGTTTCTTAATGTTTTTACACCTACAAAGCCAGAATAATTTAATTTGACTTTACCCTGCTTGCCGCTCTTTGTTGTTACGATCACCACACCATTGGCACCCCTGGCGCCGTAAATCGCAGTGGCAGAAGCGTCTTTCAGTACATCGATTGATTGAATGTCCTGTACTGATAATGAATTTAAGCCGCTTTCCACCTGTATTCCATCAATGATGTATAAGGGAGCATTGTCCTGTGTAATAGAAGTACCACCCCTAACTTTGATCTTGATATCTGCTTCAGGTGAGCCTTCTGTTGCAGCAGCCGTAACCCCCGCAAGCCTTCCGTTCAGTGCTTCCGCAGCATTGTTCATAGGCATATCTTTCAGATCTTTTGCGCCTATAGATGACGCCGCCACCGTTACATCCCTCTTACGCAATGTACCATACCCCACATTCACCACCACTTCATCCTGCACTACAACATCCAGCGTAAGCATAATGGAAACTTCTTTGTTATCGCTTGCACTTACAATGATGCTTTTGTAGCCAACAGCAGATACCACCAGGTTTACGGTACCGCTTTCTTTTACATTGATAGAAAACGATCCGTCATCCTTTGTCTGAACACCTTTTTTATTTCCTTTGGTTAATATGTTTACACCTTTTATTCCATTCCCGGAAGAATCAGTAACTACACCTTTGATGGTTTGCTGTGCAAATGACTGTATGGATATGATCAGGATAAAAGAAAGGACACTGAGGACTTTACTCATATAGCAATGTTTAATTCGATTTTATAAACGGGGCACTGGATAGTAAGAGTGCCCGGCAACAAAAAAAGCTGCAATCACAAACCAATAATAGAAATTTTTTAGGCCTGTTTTCGGGCTTTTAACCACTATTTTTATGCAATCGTTACCGGCAACGAAGGCCGGTAAAACATATTGGTTTTTTTAATTTCCTGTTAGCGAAGACAACAGCCAGTAATGCGATGAACATGATCTGCCAATTGCACAGATGTTTTTGATTTTTATGGCTGCTTTACTGCCTGTCTTGCTAATAATTTCCAATCACCACCTTGCTTTTGCCACACTAGTAATATCATTAAATGAACTTCGCCGGGTTTTCCATCATTGTTGGTAACAGCATCCAGCTTATGACGCACCAGGGCTGTATTACCCGACACTGAAACAGTTTGATCAGATAAGTTGATGGAAACAAAATCACTTTTACCCGACAGTATTTTTTCAATAAATACTTTTTTGTTTTCTACAGCACCGTTTGAATGGCCGTAGCTTAATTGTGATGAAGTTAATTTATCAAGCATGACTGAATCTGCCTCTGTCATTGCCTTTTTTAACGCTTCTACCCGGGCAGCAACGGCTGCTTCCTTTTTGCTTTGAGAAAAAGTAGGGCTGGCAAAAAATAAAATGGAAATAACTGATAAGAGAATTTTGATTTTCATTAATATTTTTTTCATCATTAACTGAATGACTTTTTACAGAATCCTACTGAACCTATTTTGTAACAACCAGGAATAAAAACATATCGAACGTGATAGATCGAACCTCAAATCTGTCGTGCCTACGGCACTCAAACTCCAGGTTTTACAATTGGATGCTACCCATTTACAGCCCCTACGGGGTATATCAATACCAGTAAAACAACTTTACAACACATCTTTTTTCAAACGTGAAATCAGTTTCAAAACCGGATACTACCCTTGTGCAGCCTATACGAGGCATCTCACTACCAGTAAAACAACTTTACAACACATCATTTTTCAATCCTGAACCAGTCAATATCCGCAAACCCTGCATCATTAGTTTTTAAGGGCCTCCTGCAAAAGAAACCAATTTTGGCCCCAATCCACCTGCCCGGTTTGGCTACAAATTTTTCTCCTACAGAAGTGAAACTATTACCATCGGTACTGTAGCTGAAATGGCATACCGCACCGGTATCAACAGTCACCCTAAAGAATAACCCTCCCGGCTGCACGTTTGAAAGCAGTTTTTCTTCCTCCGCTTTTCCCTTATCAGCATTATTACAAACAGCATAACTCAAATACAATCCATCATTCTTCTTTACAAGCGAAAGATAAGCATAACTGCTGCCCATGATCACAAATCCAAAACGCTCACCTATGGTTTTGGGTGAAAATAAAAATTTGGTGGTGGCCGTAAATTTTTCTGCCGGTAGTTTTTGCAATAAGAGGTTGGGTAATTGCCACAAATTATTGGCGCTGTCCTGCACGGCATTCATGCGCAACGCCCCTTTTTCAGGATAAGGGAAAACCCAGCCTTCTTGGGGTTTAGCATGCCACTGCCATTGCAAACCCAACCCTGTTCCATTACATTCGTCTGTTTCTTCTATATTAAATGAAGATGACACAGCAGTTCCAGCCGGCATTCTATATTTCATAACAGGCTCGCCTACACTATCCCCATCTTTATCTTCCCCAATTATCGGCCAGTCGTTTTTCCAACGCATAGGTTGCAGGTGTACAACTCTCCCATAGGCTTCTTTGTCCTGGAAATGCAGGAACCAGTCCTCACCCGTTTTGGTTTGCACCCAGGCTCCCTGGTGCGGACCATTTACGGTTGAGTTGCCCTGTGCCATCACCATTCTTCTTTCATAAGGGCCATAAATATGTTTACTGCGGAGTACAATTTGCCAGCCCGTGCTTACACCGCCCGCAGGCGCAAAAACATAATAATAATTATTCCGCTTATGAATTTTGGGTCCTTCCACTGTGGCATCCTTATCATGACCGTCGTAGATCAATACCGCATCGCTGGTGGTTTTATCAGCAGCGGCATTCATTTCTTTTATCACTATAATGCTTTTAAAACCAGCACGGCTTCCGGCATAAGCATGCACTAAATAATTCTTGCCGTTATTGTCCCATAGCGGGCAGGGATCGATCAATCCTTTTCCTGCTTCCACTAATACGGGTTCACTCCATGGCCCGTCAATATTTTTTGCTTTGGTAAGATAAATGCCATGGTCAGGATCTGGAAAATAAATATAAAATTCATTTTTGTGATACCGGATGGAGGGCGCCCATATGCCGTTACCATGCTGCGGCTTGTCAAATCCATCGGCATAGTTAAGCTTGTTCAATGCATAGCCTCTAAGTTTCCAATGCACCAGGTCCTTACTATGCAATATGGGCAGACCGGGTACACAATTAAAACTGGAGGCGATCATATAATAATCATCTCCCACCCTTATGACATCCGGGTCGCTGTAATCTGCATGAAGGATGGGGTTTTGATAAAACGCATTTGCTTTTGTTTGTGCGTACAGCATTGCAGTGTTGCCCGAAAGCAAAAGCGACAGAAATAATATAAAAAAGATTTTCATTGTAACAAGTTCCTAAAGCTATGCCTTTAAAAAAAGAAAGGCAACACCTGCATGCTGCCCTCTTGTATTTATTGCTGATCGTATTACCAGTTTTGTCTCGGGCAGGAATCGTCATACTTGTTGCCGAGGAGAAATCCTATTACAAATTCATGTGTATTTCTTGAATACTGGCTTAAGGAAGTAGGTGCCACATCATAGGCATAGCCAATATTCATGGTGTTGGAAACATTGATACCCGCCATGGCAGAAAAACCACCCAACTCATCACCAAAGCGATAGTTGCTGCCGATCCAGAGTTTATCCTGGTACTGCAGTTTTACGCCTGCGAATATCTGTGGGGAAATGGGCTTTACATATTGTATCATCACCGAAGGCAACATGGTGATATCATCATTCAAAAAGAATTTATACCCTGCTGTGGTAAAAAAGTGTGGTGCAAAGTTGGAACCGTACTTGCTTGAATCTGCGCCAAATTTTGCTTTACCCGGCACAATATTCAATACAGAAACACCTACGAAATATTCTGCACCATATAGCCATAACCCGGCGCCAACTTCCGGCCGCATTTTTGAAATGGCACCCGAGAGATAACCTACCGCATCATCCGTTTGAGCAGTAAAACTGGGGCTTCCCCATTCAATTTTGCTGGCATCAATGCTTACAGACGACATACCTACCATAAACCCGGCAGATAAGGTTGTTCTTGAGTTTAACCCTTTGTGATAGGCATACGTGGCATAAGCACCCCAGCGGCTGATATAACCCGTTTTATCACTAATAACGGTAAGGCCTACCCCATGGTGTGGTTCCGGCGCCGTATATTCTTCCATATAATTACGTCCCCTGGGGTTGTCGCCGGGAACAGCATAGGAAGTGGCATTGGTGCGGTAGTCTTTTTTACCAATGGGGCCATGGGCGGTCAGGTAAAATGTAGATGGTGCCCCGTCGATACCTACCCACTGCTTCCTGTAGCTCAGCTTGAGGTCGGTGTAGTTTTCAATACCCGTTACAGCAGGATTGATAATGTAGTTGTTCAGAATGTACTGTGTGTACACCGGCTTTTGTTGTGCATACATCGTATGCGCTGTAAACAGTAAGCCAATGGCAAGCAATCGTTTCATCGTTCAATTATTTTTTACCTGATGATGGTTACATAACCCGTTCTTGGGCCACGTCCACCGCCAGTTTCAATTACATAATAATAGGTTCCAAACGGACAATCCTGTCCTTTGAATTTACCATCCCATGGCTTGTTGTAACCATAACTTTCAAATACCAGCTGGCCGCTTCTTGAAAATACTCTTACTCTTACGTCAGGATAGAACTCAAGATTCTCAATATCCCAGAAATCGTGATTACCATCACTGTTAGGGGTAAACGTATTTGGAATAATATATTTCCTCACCACTTTCACAACAACGCTTTGTGTTCTCACACAACCTTTATCAGAGGTTACCTGCAGGCTGTAAATGATGTCATCCAGCGGTGTACCCGAAGGGCTGGCCGATGTGGCGCTGTTCAAATAAGTGGAGGGTGTCCACAAATAACTGGCACCATTCGTAATGGTAGGGTTCAGTTTCAACACATCGCCTTCCAGTATATTAATAGCATTTTGATTTCCGAAACTGATAGTTGGTGTTGGATTCACCACGATATCCTTTTCTTCAAAATCAACACAACCATTGGTAGTAGTGTAGGTGTACCTGATAGTACGTGGACCTGTTCCTGCCAGTATCGGGGTAAACTCCCCGTTGCTCACACCGTCCCCACTGTATTCACCTGTACCTGCCAGGCCAAATACATCTGATGCACCCGTGAGGATAAAGGCACTGGCTTCCTGGCAAACGGGTGCAGGTTGTGTAAATTGTACCTGCGGAGCGGCGAGTACACTGATATCCTGTATAAGATCCGTTGAACAACCCGGGCCATTAAATGCCCTGATCAATACCCGGAATGGCTTAGTGGCTGGTGTGCCAAATTCAGGATAACTGTTTGTATAAGTACTGTTGGAAGCAGGTGCATTGATGGTTTGCTTTACAGCAGGAGCACCCTGGAAATCCCAGTAAATTTCTAATTTATCAACCGTACCATAGCCTGTTACTGCCGACCTGTCGATTATACCAACCGGCAGGTTGCTGCAAAGGGATGCCGCATTATTGATATCAAATGCCACTGTTGGTGCGCTGAATGCTTTTACCATTTTAGGAATGGCATTTACACAACCGCTGTCTGAGGTAGCCGTGAGTGTTACATTGTATTCACCGCCTGTAGTGTACGTAAAGGATGGATTGGCTGTAGATCCTGGTGATGATCCAGCTACACCAAAGTCCCAGTTCCATACTGCTACCTGGCCGGAGTTTAATGTCACATTCTGTGTAAAGTTGGCCAAACCGGTTCCCACACAAATATCACTCACGGTGAAATCCATTACCGGGTTAGGGTTGATAACCACTGGTAAGCTGAATGGAGCAGCGCTTACACAACCATTGGCATTCTTCACACTTAAAGAAACAGGATAGCTTTGACTGTTAGTAAATGCATGCGTTGCCGGTGCCAGTGTTGTTTGTGTTAAAGTGCCTCCATCACCAAAGTTCCAGTTCCATTCTGTAATGGCTGCCCCGTTGAGTGTAGAGGCATCGTTGAATGTGATGGTACTGTCTTCGCAACGAATGGCGGAATAAGTAAAGCCGGCAACAGGACTCAGGTTTACATTAAAGTTAACTGTGGTGGGTGCAGAGCTACATCCTGCGGCAGAGGTCACCGTTAGCGTAACCGTTCTTGGCCCTGAACCTGTATAGGTGTACGTAGGATTCTGATCTGTTGACGATCCTGGTACCGGGGCATCACCAAAATTCCATGCCCATCCATTTACCGTACTGGCCGGTGCTGTACTGGTGGAGGAAGAGAAACTGGCTGCATTACCAAGACACACACCGGTGGGTGCAGTGATGGCTGCAACAGGCTGTTCAAATATTGCGTTGTATTGTTTATTGATAGACTGTACACAACCATTGTTGCTGGTAGCCGTCAACGTTACTGTAAACGGACCCACTGCACTGTAAATATGTGCAGGATTGGTAGCTGCACTTGTACCGCCATCACCAAAACTCCATTGGTATGTCATGGGCGTGTTGCCACTGATAGTGCTGGTATTTGTAAACGTGGCTGATGCATTGGGCAAACACACATTTCCAGGCAGTGTAAAATCAGCAACTGGCCTTGGATTGATAGTGATGGTTTGTGATGCAACCGGGTTGCTGGCACAGCCTTTATCGGTGGTTACCGAAAGTGTGATGGTATGATTGCCTTCTGCTGCAAATACATGGGTTGGGTTTTGTTGTGTGCTGGTGCCTTCTGTACCACCAAAGTTCCAGTTCCACTGGGTGATGTTACCGGAGTTGGCAACAGAAATATCACTAAAGCCTACTGAACGGCTTGAGCAGTTAATGGTATCGGTGAAGTTAGCCGTTGGTAAGGCATTTACCGTTAACAATGCAGTGTCTATTGTTGAAACGCAACCTGCCGCCGAAGTAACGGTCAACTGTACTGTTTTTATTCCGCCTGTTGTATAAGTATGTGTTGGATTCTGCGTAATGTCTGCCGGCGAACCGTCACCAAAATTCCAGGTCCAGCCTGTAACTGTGCTGCCCGCCGCAGTGCTGGCTGCAGAAGAGAAAGCAACGTTACCGCTTACACACACTTCGGTGAGTGGTGATATCGCCGCAACAGGCTGTGCAAATATGGCCGAGTATGGTTTGGAAACTGTATGCGTACAACCATTATTACTAACAGCAGTAAGTGTAACGGTATATGGACCTGTGCCTGGGAATACATGCGTTGGGCTTGCAGGTATTACAGCAGGTGCCGTTAAATCTCCTGTACCATCTCCAAAGTTCCAGGTATAGGTTACTTGCGCAATAGTACCATCACTGATGGTGGTGGTATTCTGGAAGGCAGGCGAAGCGGAAGGCAAACAGGTATTGCCGGGCAATGTAAAGTCAGCCACCGGTGATGCAGCAATGGTGATGGTAACAGATTCTGCTGTGGCACTGCGGCATCCGTTGACAGTGGTTACAAACAGTGTAACTGTGTAAGTGCCAGAAGTGGCATACACATGCACGGGGTTTTGAACGGTGCTGGTAGCGCCATCTCCAAAATCCCATTCCCAGCCTGTTATATTATTTCCAAAACCATTGGAGGTATCTGTTGCCGTTAGTGTACGGCTGGTACAGTTCATATCGTACCTGAATCCCGCCTTCGGCAATTGATTAACATTGATGGTATGCGTGGCTGTATTGGTTGATGGACATCCGCCTGCTGAAGTTACTGCCAGGGTAACGGTATGGTTACCCGGTGTGAGCCAAACATGTGAAGGATTCTGTACGGTACTTACCAATGGATTGCCTTCATCAAAGGTCCATGTCCAGCCTGTTATGTTTCCAATAGCAATGGTGCTGGCATCCTGGTAGTTGGCGGTTTGACCCAAACACACAAATGTTGGGTTAGTATTGATCGCTGCTACAGGTGTGGCTTCCACTACTACTGTGTCTTTAAATTCTTTTACGCAACCGATGGGAGTACGAACCGTAAGTGAAATCGTTTTTATCCCCGGTGTTGTCCAGGTTTGTGCAGGAGGTATTTGACCGTTAAACGTATTGCCATTATCGAATACCCACTCCCAGCTGCTGATGGCGCCGGAGGTTCCGGAAGCGGTAGAAGCATCTGTAAAAGTGACCGGCACATTGGCACAAACAGAATCTTTACTGATGGTAAACTTTGATTCAAGTCCACCACCAAAATCAATTCTCACGCTGTCTGTGGAAATACAGCCTACTGTATTGGTGGTCGTTAGTTTTACTAAAAACTCGGTAGGACCTGCAGGATAAGTATGTGTTTGGGGAGAAATAGTACCCGAGTTGATAACCGTACCATCACCAAAATCCCATTCCCAGCTAAGGATATTGGTTCCTACCATCGGCACTGTATCTGCGGTGAAAGGAACTGTGGGGTTACCACAGGAAGGGTTTGCCGCCAGGTTCAGCAGGTCTTGTCCTACGTTGACCAGTATCACCTGCTGGTCTTCACCCGGACAATCACTCAGGAAAGTACCATAGGCTGTAACCTTGAAACTATATAATCCATTTGCACTAAATGTAAACGGTATGGGAGATTTATAAACATAAAAAGTACGTCCGCTTACGGTGATCGTATCTTCAACTTTTGCAATGCCGCCAACAATTGCACCAGGGATTTCTGCATTGGGTGTGATCCTGGAATCTTTTGGTTGCCATACCACACTATCTACCAATGTGGGTGACCAGGGTAAGGCAATTCTAAGTGTGATGGGTGTGTTCACACAGGTTCTTACAACGGTACTGCTGGAATCGCTACCCAGCGGGTTATCTGATATTTTGATGGAAGAAAGATTCTTTATAGAGGTACCTGCATTGAAACCATAGCTTTCACCATCGCCGTATCCATAAGCAATGGCAACAAAACCAGTATCAGCAGTCAGTGAGTGCTTCGTTAAAGAAGCTACCGGCAACCTGGCATAAGAGTAGCCAGCATCCTGAGGATGTGCTGTAAAACTTCCTGCAACGGGTGCTACGCCATCCAGTCTGAAAGAGGCAGTTTTGGATGAAGGAATAATTACATTCATGTAGCTGGTGTAAGCTCCTGAACCATCAATAATGGCACTTCCAGATGTGGGAGAAAAGAACACCACGCTTGATATGGCCTGTTCCACCGGGCTTAAAATGATCATTTCTGGTCCAGCGTCAATGGCGGAGTTGGATGTACAACCAGGTGTGAGCATGAACTGGCTTACGTTGATGGGTTTATCACTTGTAATGGATAAAGGAAGATCACTTTGGTATTGATAATAAACGGGGGTTCCATTTACAGATACCAGGTTGACCGCAGTTAAAGTGGTACCATTCACTTTTACTACAGCGGTTGGATCCTGGAAATAGATCCGGAAATAATTAGGAGCTGTATTCGCAGTGGCGGCAGTCAGGTATTTTGTACCCCAGGCTACTGATGGAAACATCTGCTGTATCAGGTGGTCTGAACCAGTTGTGGAGGTACAACCGGCAGAACCTTGTATAAAACAACGGCCATTACCTCCAAATACAGTAATTGTTTTATCGCAGGTAGTAGAAACTTTAGTTCCACTCAGATCCAAACCATTACCGGCGGGACTAAAACCTCCCATGGCATTAAATACCTGCCCTTTGTTTAAAGTAACCGTGTAGGTTCCGTTAGCTGGATACAACGTATTGGCAGGCGTGGTTTGATTCTCATTAAATAAGGAAGCAGCGGTGGCGTCAAGTATGGGTTGTGTGGGTGTAAAAGTTACCACCGTATTATCTTCTTTCGCTATTACAAAGAAAAAGGAGTTGGGATTGCTGTTATTACTTTCGCCACCAAATGCCTGTACGGTATAGGAAGAATTCCAGGTATTGGTTGGAAATACGATAGAGCCTGCCGCACTATTGCCCCTTGTATAAGAGTGCATGTGTACTGCTACCGGAATATTTTGTTCGGTATATACGTGGAGCGATTTACTGCTGACACCTGTTGAGTATAATCTTGTATCCGGAAAATTGCCTGCATTGGTATTATTGGCAGGGTCGCCCATGGGAAAGCCGCTGAACGTGTGAGACCCGAATGCAGGTATGGTAACTACCTGTGCATAGCCTCCGCTGGTAAGGTCGCAGTGTACTCTTACTGCCTGCGAACCAGGGTTAGTAACATATACGCTGAGCCTGCATTCATCCTGGTCGTTTGCCCTGCGGCTCATTTTTTCTTCATAGCCAAAACCCAGGTAAAAATCTGTACCTGTATTGGATACATCATCGGGTGACTGCACTATTTCACCATTCAGTGTTACAATGTCTGCATCTGCTGCAGATACACCGCCACCACTATGTGTTATCGCGGCGCTCTTTATTCCAAATCCGGAAGTGAGGAACCTTACAAAAATGGGTCTTCTTGTTAAAGCGCCGCCGGTATAAGGAATTGACAGTGATGTACCAAAACCACTGCCACTGTTCAAAGAAATTTCGAAGCCTGATCCGGCA
>JAKQJG010000057.1 GCA_029561305.1 Bacteroidota bacterium
AGGTGAAGGAACAGCTTTTTTACTGCAGTTTTAAATTTCTTTTTCAACGGCGCTTTCAATGATGGGCTCCTCGTCATTGATGTTTTCTATTTTCGGTCTGCCATACAGTATGGACCCTGTCATCATAATGATACTGGTAACTAGTATTACAAAGAACAATATCCCTTCATTGAACCGGGAGAGTTTATATACCGCCGGAATGCTGTAGAAAAGCAATACAGTAATCAATCCTCTTGGCATAAAAAACAATTCTGGAAAAATATGAGCCTTTAAAAAAAAGCGCAGGTAGATATATCTTACGGCCAGCAACAAGAGGATCAATGCAGAACCGGCCATTATCACATCCCTGTCCCACAATAGCCGCACATCGATGGTGAGCCCAAAAATAAAAAAGAAAAAAGTCCGTATTAAAAAGCTGCTTTCTGCAGTAAGCGAATGCAGCAAATGACTCACCGTATTTACCTGTTGCACATTCACCCACCGGTACATTTTTTTAAAAAGGGGTAATTGCCAGTTGCTCACAATCATTCCAAACAACAAAATAATAAGCAAAGAAGGGAGGTGGAGCATTTTACCCCCGGCATAAAGAAAAATCAATACCGCAAACACCAGGAAAAAACGCACACTTGTTTTGATCCTGGTAAGCATAAAAAGAATCAGCAGGGAAAAAACAATACTTAATACAATGGACAATCCGAGCGAGCCTGCAAACAAAAAAGCACTTCCTGTATTCAACGAATTACCCGCCACGATATAATTGAACAGCATGATGCCGGCGATATCAGAAAAAGAAGTTTCATATACAAGGAACTCCTTTTTTTTCTGCTGCAGGTGAGATATACTCGGTATCACAATAGCACTGCTTACCACCGAAAGCGGTATCGCATAAACTAGGCAGCGCAAATAATATTCTTCCAGGTACCAGTATAAAAAAAGCGAACAGGCAGCCGCGGAAAAAGCCAATATAAAAATGGAGGAGAGAAAAGCATTCCTGATCAGTTTGCGTTTGCTGGCATCCACCTGCAGATCGAGACCCGCCTCCAGCACGATCATGATCAAACCAATGATACCAAATACTTCCACCGTTACAGGCGGAACCGGAATGGCCGTATTGTAATATAAAACCGTTTCTCTTACTGCAATGCCGCTCACGAGCAGCAACAGTACAGAAGGCACTCCTGTTCTTTTAGAAAGGATATTAAACAGGTAAGAGAAAATGATCAGCAGGCAGGCTGCAATAATATAAACATATGTATTCACTCCGGTCTATTTCGGATAAAAATAAGAAAGTCCACAGTGTTAAGCCAAGGTTTATGCACCAAAAGGAAAAAAGTAATTCCACCTGTAACTGTCTTAACTAACCTTTACTGCAAGTTTTTTTAGTGTGTTTATACAAGTCGGCTGCGAAGCCATTGCCTTAGAGGCAAAATCGAAAACAGGTCCTGTGTTTCAAGATTTTAATACCTACATTTAACCATTGCTTCATTTTTCAAAAAAACATTGCATGCCACAAGACTCCCTGTACATTAACAATAAGGCGGCAGCCAAACACACTTATGATGCCATCGTTATAGGCACCGGTATGAGTGGTGGCTGGGCCATGAAAGAACTCACTGAAAAAGGACTGACCGTGCTGGCGCTGGAACGTGGACAAAATATTGAACACATAAAAGACTATACCACGGCTTCACTCAGCCGTTGGGATATGCCCCACCGTGGCAAACTGACTGAGGAGTATATAAAGGCCAACCCGATACTGGTACGCTCCGGTGTAGTGGATGGGGCCACTACCAATATGTTTATACCGGATAACCTGCACCCTTATGTGCAAGACAAGCCGTTTGACTGGATACGTGGTTACCAGGTGGGCGGCCGGAGTTTAATGTGGGGCCGGTGGACACAACGATGGGGCGAAGCTGATTTTGAGGCCAATGCAAAAGAAGGCGTTGGTATTGATTGGCCCATCCGCTACCAGGAACTGGCAACCTGGTATAGTTATGTAGAAAAATTCGCAGGAATTGCAGGCAATAAAGATGGGCTGGCACAGGTTCCGGATGGAGAGTTTCTCCCTCCATTTGAAATGAACAACTTTGAAAAACTCGTTAAAGAAAAAATAGAAACCAATTTCCCGGGCCGCAATCTTATCATCAGCAGAACAGCCAATCTTACCCAACCAACCGAAATCCATACTTCGCTTGGTCGTGGGCAATGCCAGGCAAGGGACCTTTGCAGCCGGGGTTGCCCTTTTGGAGCTTACTTCAGCACGCAATCTGCCACATTACCTGCTGCCAGGAAAACGGGATTGCTAACGCTAAAAACCGGCGCTGTAGTACATTCCATTATTTATGACGAAAAAAAGCAGCGGGCTGCAGGCGTAAGGGTGATTGATGCAGTTACAAAAGAAATAACGGAGTACTATGCAAAAATTATTTTTCTAAATGCAGGATCCATCAATTCAAACCTGCTGTTACTACATTCCACCTCCACCCGCTTTCCCAATGGACTTGGCAACGATAGTGGCACACTGGGCAAGTACATAATGACGCATAACTACCGGGTACGTGCCAGCGGGGTATTGGAGGGTATGCCCGACAGTTACTACGCAGGCAGGAGACCCAACGGTGTATATATGCCCAGGTTCAGAAATTTCGGCAGCGACAAACAAAACAATTTTACAAGAGGATATGCCCTTGCCTGTTCAAGCTACCGCCAGGGATGGACCAGGGGGAACGGGATGGATGAAATTGGCATTGAATTAAAAGACAAACTGGAGCAACCCGGTCCATGGGTTTTCTTTGGCACTGCCATGGGCGAAATGCTTCCTTATGAGGATAACCGGGTATGGCTGGATAAAGATAAAAAAGATGACTGGGGCATTCCTTTACTGCACGCCGATGTACACTGGCACGATAATGAAAACCTGATGGCAAAAGATGCATTGGAACAGATGCAGGAAATGTTTGATAAAGCCGGCTTAAAAGAAATTAAGTCAGAAGACAATCAACAGGCCCCTGGAAAAGACATACATGAAATGGGTGGCTGCCGGATGGGACATGATCCGAAAGATTCTATGCTGAATAAATGGAACCAGCTGCATACAGTAAAAAATGTATTTGTGACGGATGGAGCCTGCATGACCTCATCCGCCTGCCAGAATCCATCGCTTACTTACATGGCCATTACGGCAAGGGCAGCAGATTATGCTGTGAGTGAAATGAAAAAAGGCAACCTGTAAACATGTTTTATTTGTTTTTGAAAATCAGATCCCGTTCTGCTATAACAGTATTAAAAGTATATCATCAAAATATATCGTATGAAAAGTAAGTATGCCCTTTTAATTTTTCTTTCCTTGCTGGTACAATTTCACTGCCTGTCACAGGAAAAGCTCAAAGTTGTAATAGCTGGCTTGTCTCACGACCATGTAAACCGAATGCTTGATAAAAATAAGAGCGGTGATATCATCATTATTGGTATTGCTGAACCCAACCGGCAGTTAAGCAATCTCAAAAAAACCGCCTATGGTTTACCAGACACCCTTTTCTATACAAGCCTGTCCGCTGTATTGCGAAAAACAAAGCCAGACCTGGTAATGGTATTCAATGCTCCTGTTCAGCATCTTGCAGCTATTGAAACCTGTATGCCCTTACACATACCCGTGATGGTGGAAAAGCCACTTTGTTATTCTGACGCTGATGCAGCAAAAATAAAAACACTGTCAGAAAAACATAACACAAAAGTATACACGAATTATCCTTCCTTGTGGTACAGCAGTTTTATAGCGTTGCTGAATAAAAGAAAAGAAGCTGGCTCCATCACAAAAATGGAAATGCATGGAGGCCACCGGGGCCCTGTTGAGATTGGCTGCAGTAAAGATTTTTTAAACTGGCTCACTGATCCGGTGAAAAACGGCGGGGGTGCCATCATTGATTTTGGTTGCTATGGTGCCAGTATCATGACGGAATTGATGGAAGGAAAAGCACCTTTATCGGTATATGCCACTACCCGAAGGCTGAAGCCACAGGTGTATCCCAAAGTAGATGATGATGCTACCATTGTTTTGGAGTACGCCGGCGCAACTGGCATTATTGAAGCCTCGTGGAACTGGCCTTACACCATTATGGATGCGGAAGTATATGGCAACAACGCCTACCTGCATGCATCTCAAATAAATGGTGCAGATACCGTGTACCTGCAATTGAAAAATGAAACCGAAACCCGGACCGAAAAAATTACTTCACCGCAATACCAGGATGAAATTGAATACTTAACAGCAGTAATAAAAAAAGGCGCAGCTGATGACAATCAACTGATGGAGTTAAACCGGAATATTGTGGTGGTGCAGATACTGGCTGCTGCAAAAAGATCAGCAGCGGAAGGAAGGAAAATAGTGTTGAAAAAATATTGACAATGTTCATTCAAAAGAATAAAAAAAAGACAAACCAGGAATAGTTTGTCTTTTTTAGTGCCCAGAACTGGATTCGAACCAGCACATCCTTGCGGACGCTGCGACCTGAACACAGTGCGTCTACCAATTTCGCCATCTGGGCAATTAAATTAACCGATTTGATAATGAGCTAATTTGATAATGGAGTGCAAATGTAA
>JAKQJG010000058.1 GCA_029561305.1 Bacteroidota bacterium
AGGATCCTGGGGTTTGGAAATGGGATATACAAACTGCAGCTGAGATGGGAGAAACAACTTATTGAAAGACACGATCACACATGCACAGGAAGAATACAAAAAAGCACAGATAAATAAACAGGCTACTGAGCTTGCACAAGCCATTGCAAAATCAGCAGTAGCCACAGCCCCTTCACAGCAAATGATCGCTGATGAATTACAAAAGCTGTTTAATTTATTTCAACAGGGAGCTATTACGCAGGAAGAATATGTGGCGCAGAAAAATAAATTATTATAAACAACAATTGTAATGAAGTGGCTTTTCTTAAAAACAGGCATTGCAAGAAGCTTATTGCTCTTCCCGGTTATCCTGAATAAAAGAAAAACTATCATCAATTATTTTCCAGGAAGTTCCGTTGGATTGCACCGTAAGGTTCAATTGTTTAATAATACCATGCAGGTTATAATTAACCCCATAATAAGATTCATAGTTAGCAAAGGAAAAATTGGTAATCCCTGTACCTGATAAATTATCCTGTATCACATTAATGTTGGTACCAGATTCTACTACATATACACGGGTTGGGCTAAAAGTACCCCCGTTTGCCGGCCCTGCCAACGGTATCTTTGCTGAAATTTTATATATGCGGCCAGCACGGCCTGCTGCTGCTGGCAAGTAAATTGCCCTTTCAAAATTTGTATTTAATGTGGCTACAAAACGGATAGCATAGTCGTTGTCTGTTACAGCATAGTTATCAGTAACTTCTGTATAAGGCATACTAACGCCGCCTACTACCTGTAATTTTGAATTGGGCGCTGCTGTAGTACCAACAGCAACACTATTATACATATTGGTATTGCCGGTATTTACATTCAAGCTCATAGCCCACCCGGAGCCAGCCCCAAAAATTCCTATTTTATCATTCGTTTCTATCCCAACAAAAGCTCTTTGAGGGTCAGTAGGGCCATCAAAAAATATCCCTGCGCTATTGTTTAAATCGCCACCAACTGTACGGATACGCATCCTTCCATTTACATCCAGTTTATTACTAGGGGACAGAGTGCCAATACCAATATTACCAGCAGTGTTTAACGTAAGGCCAATACTGTTGGCGGCTTTTACATGAAAACTATTACTGCTGGTAGTACCTATAATACCGCCTAATGCGCCATTTTCAATATCAACAGTTTGGCTTGCCGTGGATACCCGAATGCCATCCGAGCCACTATTTCTTACCTCTAATTTTTTTACCGGTGCACTGGTGCCAATACCCATATTCCCATTCCCCTGAATACGCATGTTTTCTGTAAATGCTGTGCTGCTGCCATAACCAAAAGCAATATTATCAACTGCCCCGGCACAGTATAATTGCATTACTCCTGACTGCAGCCCGATACCATACCGGCTGTTGGAAGAACCATAATAGATATCCAGCTTATTGCCATTTGCATTTGAAAGGGAAAGTGGCGCTTGGGGGTTGCTGTTATTAATACCAAAATTGTTATTGATATGGTCAAAGAAAAATTTCCAGTTGCCGCCGCCGAATATACCAAAGATGCTGTCAGTAAAAGTGCCCACAAAGCTACCCTGCCCGGCACTATAAATATTATCATAGAAAATACCAGCAGAATTAAAAGGGTCGCCCCTTCTGCTTCTTATACGCATCCTTCCGTTTACATCTAACCTGTAGTCTGGATCAGTTGCCCCTATCCCTACATTACCTGCACCTGTTACCAATGCACTCCGCCCGGCAATGCTCGAAAAATATGCACCCGTTCCAGTATTGCTAAATCCAAAAATACCGGTGCCGCTTTCTGAATACCCGGTAATGGCATCCGAAGCGGTGGAACTATTAATCCTGAAAGCTGTAAAAGCAGATGAAGACGAGCCGTTATAAGGCAATATGAAACCACCGCCGCCTGCATTTGTTGCATCGGATATTTTTTGCCATGCTGCACTTTTTCGTACATACAAAAAACCGTCCGTAGTATTGTATACAATCATACCATCAGGTGCTGTTGTTAGTGCAGCGATTTGCGTGTTGGTTAACCGTGGCAACAGCAAACCTTTATTAGTGCCGCCATCCAGTTCCAATACAGCATTGCTGTTAGGGCTACCTGCCGAGCCAATCTTTACCTGGGCAACAGCCGACACATAAATAAAGACAACAACCACTGCCAACAGGCTTTTCCTTTTTGCAGACATATAATTCATACCGTTTATTTTACAACAAATTGACAACATTGCATAACCATTGCCAATACCACAAGAGGGTGAAAAACAGAATGATTGTTTATTTATCTTGTGCTATGCTGAAAAAGCTTCTTTTTGTTTTTACTTTTTTTATACTGGCGCATAAAGCCCATGCACAGTTGTATCCCTTTACTATTTTTAATACCAGCAATGGCCTGGTAAATAACCGTTGCGGCACCATAGCGCAGGATAGCGCTGGCTACATGTGGATAGGCACTGATAATGGCATTTGCAATTACGACGGAAGAAAATTTAACTTTTTCCCGGGCCACTTTAATACCTATTATTTTGCCCATAGCCAACCAGCTATGTACAAAGGGCATTGCTTGATGGGGGCTGGCAATGGCGGCTTTGGAAAATGCGCTGGCAACAAACTGGAGTTTATTGTTCCTTCTGCAAAAAACAATGGGCATATCATTAGTACGCTTGCTATAAATGACAGCACATATCTCATAGCCAGGACAGGCAACCACGAAAAATTATTATTGCTTTCAGGAAAAACAGAAAAAGAAATTCCGGTGCCGGAAGCAATCTCTCAAAAAAAGATGGGCTTTCTTTTATTGTTACAGGATATTGAAAAAAATATTTGGGTTACTACAAACACCGGCGTAATGGTTTTTATAAAAGGCAACTTTGAAAAGCCTTATGTGTTCCCTGAGTTAATTGATAAATACAACAATTGTATAAAAGAAGATTTTGAACACAATATTTTCATCAGTAGCGATGGCGGCGTTTACAAAATAAACAGTGAAAAATTAAAAAATATTGAGCAGGCAAAACCTTTTCTTTTTTATCAATGCAAAGAACACATCCCTTCACTTGGGTTTTTACACAATGGCGATATACTGCTTGGGCAAATGACAGCAGGCGTAAAAGTGTTTTCTAAAAACCTGCAATGGATAAAAGATATAACAGGCAAGAATGGATTAGGCAATACTGTATGGGATATTTTTACTGACAGGGAAAGGAATACATGGTTTGCTACAGACAATGGCTTGCTAAGGCTGAGGGATATTGATTTTATTTATTTCCCATCGCCATTGAGTGCCTTTGGCAATATAACGAGCGGTACTTTTTATAACAACAGCTTTGTGTATGCCAATGGTGCCAGCCTTAATAAGATAATTGATGACAAGCTATATGCATTGCCAGATAACAAAAATTCCCCAGGGTATCTATTTAACCGGATGCTGGTAACCCCGGACAATGAATTATGGATAAACTATTACCCGGTAATTAGTGCTACTGACATGTACTACTACACTTACAAATTTCTTCTTGAAAATAATAATGCTGTAAGGGAAGATAATATACAGATGAAGTATCATTTATCCAGCCCGGTAAACATACACCAGTCTATTTATTCTTCGCCACAAGAAATGCTGTTTTTAACAGAGGATAACAGGCTATATCTCTATACTGAAAAAAAAGTACAGGAACTAAAAGCAGACAGTAATTTAATAAAGCCAGGGTTTTCTTTACTGGCAAAAGGAATAAATAAAGATGAAATCTGGCTTTTAAATGCCGAAAAAGGGTTGTACCACTGTAAACTGCTCCGGCAGAACAATACAGTAAGCCTTGCATTATTACAGGCTGTGTCTTTGCCATCTGATGTGTTGCCAACATGCAGCAAAATAATATGTGCTGCCAATAGTACAGTATGGGTTGGCACTTATACCAAAGGGGTTTTATTATATGAGAAAGAAGCCGGCAGAGGGTATGTTTATAAAAAACAAATTACCACGCCTGCCATTTCGAGTGTAATGGTAACAACCATGCTGCAGGACAGCGCAGGCAATATGTGGATCGGAACCAACAACGGCATTGATAAGATCATGCTGGCAGGCGACAGCATATACGCCATCACAAAGGGTATGTTTGAGAATAAACTTTCCGGAAGAATGATCTATTTTTTAAAAGAAAAAAACAACCGGTTATACATCGGCACAACCGGTTCATTGGCCATTGCAAAAATCAATTCCCCTTACACTAAAGTATCTCCACTGGTGTACATCAATCACCTTGGCATCAACAATACAAATGCAGATTCGTTACTTACAAGTCAAAATAACCCCTTTGAACCAGACCAGAACAATATCAGTTTTGAGTTTGTAGCCCTGAGTTTTATCAATGAAAAACAAACTGCTTATCAATACAAACTGGATGGTGCAGATACGGCCTGGAGCAGTCCATCGCCCAACTACACCGTTACGTATGCCAAACTAAAACCGGGTAGTTATACTTTTAGAGTAAGGGCTAAAAATGCAGACGACACCTGGAGTGAACAGGACGCTGTATTTTCTTTCAGCATAAAAAAACCGTTTTACCAGCATTGGGCATTCTATTTTTTATGCGCCGGTATTTGCTGTGGGTTGGCGTACTGGCTGTACAGGCAGAAGATTGCCCGTATACTGGCAGTTGAAAAAACAAGACAGCATATCAGTAAAGACCTGCATGATGATATTGGCTCAACGCTGAGCAGCATAACGCTGATGAATGCTGTACTAAAAAACAAGATCGAAAAAAAGCCAGATGAAGCAGCAAAACTGGCAGAAAAAATAGAAGATACGAGCAGGCAAATGATCCAGAATATGAGTGATATTGTGTGGAGTATCAACCCTGGTAACGATACAATGGACAAACTGCAGAACAGGCTGCAGCAATTTTGTGCGGATGTGTTTGAAGACACCAACACAGTACATAAATTATCCTTTAGCGAAACATTGCTGAAAAAAACATTGCCCATGCAGCTCCGGCGTGATATGTACCTGGTATGCAAAGAGATCACCAACAATGCAGCCAAATACAGCCGGGCAAAAAATTTCACCCTGGCGCTTTCGCTTGACAAAAAAAATATTTACATTCAGGCGGCTGATGATGGAATTGGTTTTGATACGGCTGCAGCCAACACCGGAAATGGGTTGAATAATATCAGGCAAAGGGTGGCAGCAAATAAAGGAGCCATCCGTTTAGAAACCCAGAACGGCACCAGCTGGAACATTACCATACCCATTGAATGAATTTAACCTTAAAGGGTGAATAAAAAATCAGAAACAGTACTTTAGCTTTGAAAAATGACATACAAGATCATCATATTTGAAGACAACATACTGATGCAGCAAAGCCTGAAGGAGCTGCTGGAACAGGATGATGATTTTTGCGTAAGCGGCACGTATGACAATGCAAAAGACATTGTAAAGATTTATGAGCACCAGCAACCCGATCTGATCATAAGTGATATTGATATGCCCGATGTAAATGGGCTGGAAGGTTTAGAAAAACTGAAAAAGAAATATCCCGATTCCAAAGTAATGATCTTTACCGTATTTGAAGAAAATGACAAAGTATTAAGTGCCATTTGCCTGGGTGCGAATGGTTACATTTTAAAAAGCAGCAGCAGCAAAAAAATAACCGAATCAGTAAAAGATGTGATCGAAGGCGGCTCGCCATTAACACCCATTATTGCCAGTAAGATATTACAGCATTTTCCCAAAAGGCAGGCTATCGAAAACGATATGGACATGCTGAGCAAGAAAGAAAAAGAAGTACTGGACTGGATGGTAAAAGGATACAGTTATAAAATGATTGCAGCAGAGCTGGATAAAAGCGTAGAAACCATCCGGACTCAGGTAAAACACATTTACAGGAAACTGAACGTGCAATCAAATGCGGAAGCAATACTAAAAGCGCTTAATAAAAATTAGTGGCGGCTTTTTAAAACATCGATGACATCATTTAATTTAAATCCCTTTGCCTGCAGCAATATCAAATAATGAAACAGCAGGTCTGCTGCTTCATTCTTAAACAATTCGCCCCCATCCCCTAAAGGGGGGTTAACAGCTTCTATTACCAGCTCTACTGCTTCCTCGCCTACTTTTTGAGCGATCTTATTTATTCCTCTATCAAATAAAGAACTGGTGTAGGACCTGTCCGATGGATTATTTTTTCTATCTGCTATTATTTGTTCCAGCTGTTGCAGGAAATTGCCGTTGGCATTTTTTTCATTCCAGCAGGTATCGCTGCCGGTATGGCAAACAGGCCCAACAGGATGAACTTTTATCAACAGCGTGTCGTTATCACAATCCACCTTCATCTCCTTTAGCAACAAGTAATGGCCACTCTCCTCTCCCTTTGTCCACAGGCGATTTTTGGAACGGCTGAAGAAGGTTACTTTCCCCAGTTCATTCGTTGTAGCCAATGCGGCTTCATTCATAAAGCCTAACATCAGTACTTTATTGGTATCAGCATCCTGTATGATGGCGGGAACCAGCCCATCTGCATATTTTTCAAAATCAATTTTCATCTTTGCTATTTTCAGTTTCGTTATTCTTTCTAAGCATTTCGATAAGTTCTTCCTGCTTTTCTGCCAGCCGGTTGTGGCGGTCAACAGCCCGGTTGTACTGCTGATTTTTAAAATACAGGAAAATGGCCAATGCAATAATGAATATAAAAAGCAGTATTTCAATCATTGGTTACAGTCGTATGTTAACAAAAGGTTGCAGGTATTCTTTTAATTCCCTTATTCCGATCTCTTTAAAATGAAAAATGCTGGCTGCCAATGCCGCATCTGCACCCGCCTCTTCAAATACCTCCCTGAAATGCGCCATGGTGCCTGCACCGCCAGACGCTATAACAGGAACGGGCAGCCCAACAGACAATTCCCTGGTAATGTCTGTAGCAAATCCATTTTTTGTTCCGTCGTTATTCATTGACGTAAGCAGAATTTCTCCTGCCCCTAAGGCCACCGCTTCTTTTGCCCATTCAACAGTGAGCTTATCCGTTTTTGTTCTGCCACCATTCAGATACACATACCAATTGCCGTCTGCTTCTTTTTTGGTATCAATGGCTAATACAACACACTGGCTGCCGAATCTTTCACTCAGATCACGAATCAGTTGAGGTTTTTTAAAAGCGGCTGTATTCACAGACACTTTATCCGCACCATGCTGTAATAACAATGCCACATCCTCCACCGTACTGATGCCACCACCAACGGTAAAAGGGATATTTATTTCAGAAGCAATTCTTTTCACCAGCTCCGCCAATGTTTTTCTTTTCTCCACCGTTGCCGTAATATCCAAAAAAACCAATTCGTCGGCGCCCTGTTCAGAATATAATTTAGCCAGCCCTACAGGATCACCTGCATCCCGGATACTTTCGAAATTGATCCCTTTAACGGTTCGTCCGTCTTTGATATCGAGACAGGGGATGATGCGTTT
>JAKQJG010000059.1 GCA_029561305.1 Bacteroidota bacterium
CTTCCGTGTTTTTTTTACAGGAGATAAAAACTACCGCGGCAAACAGCAATAATAATAGTTTCATGCTTATCAATTTAAAACAGACGGTACTTTTTTATAAATTTTCATTTTTTCATCTTCACTTTTTATATGGATGAATCAGCTGGATCTTTCCATTTTCATCGTGTACCAGTTCAGTCACTTTTATACTTCTTAAATGTGTTACTCCCTTACTTAAAATACTATCGTGGTAAAATAAATACCATCTGTTATTGAAAGCACAAATCGAATGATGCGATGTCCATCCAACAACGGGCTCTAATATTCTTCCGGCATAGGTGAAAGGCCCATATGGATCATTACCTATAGCATAGCAGATATAATGCGTATCACCGGTAGAGTAAGAGAAGTAATATTTACCGTTGTGTTTGTGCATCCAGGAGGCTTCAAAAAAACGGCGGTCTTTATCGCCCTGTAATAGTGGTTGTCCGTTTTCATCCACAATCACCAGGTCTTTGGGTACTTCTGCTAATTGTAACAGGTCATCGGTAAGCCTTGCTACTTTAGCACAAAGCGCCGGTTCATTATCCCCCGGTAAGAATGCAAAAGGGCTTTCGGGTTGCTCATTGATAAAAGCGTTTGTTCTCCACCGTTGTAACTGGCCTCCCCAGATACCGCCAAAGTACATGTAATAACTTCCGTCGTCATCTTTGAATACAGCAGGGTCAATAGAAAAGCTTTCTTTAATTGCTTCCGCTTGTGGCACAAACGGGCCTTCAGGAGATTGGCTTGTTGCTACACCAATGCGGAAGATACCCTCCTGGTCTTTCGCAGGGAAAAACAAATAATAAGTACCATCTTTTTCTGCGGCATCAGGTGCCCACATTTGTTTACTGGCCCATGGCACATCATTCACATGCAATGCCAGTCCGCAATCTATTGCTTCACTTTGCGGTGTGTTCATGGAAATTACATGGTAGTCTTCCATTGCAAAATGGCTTCCCAGGTCATCAAATGCATCGCCTGCATCTATATCATGTGAGGGATAGATGTAGATTTTTCCATTGAATACATGTGCTGAGGGATCTGCTGTATAGATATGAGTTACCAGCGGTTTTGATATAGCCTGGGCTTTCAATGCTTCGAAATCCAGGTGGTCGATATTATCTTCCGGCATATAAATAGTTTTTTGATTGTCAGTTATGTTGTACGTCTTTGTTTTAGATCACCTTCAATTTGCACTTCCATCTTCTTATTGATCTCATAGAAGAAAAGCAAAGCGATGCCAATTAAAAAAGGAATGGAAGGGAATACACTTACCAATAGTTTGGTCCCATTAATGGCACTGGCAGATTGCACAGAATCACTATTAGGCACATAGTTGAACAGGCCCAGGATCCATGTGAGCAGTGCACTGCCAATACTTAGCCCGCCCTTTAGACCCACCATCATGGCAGAAAAAATGATGGCTGTTGCCCGGCGGTTATTTTTCCATTCACTGTAATCCGCTACATCTGCAATCATTGCCCAAAGCAACGGGATGGTGATACCGTAAAAGAAACCATGTAATATTTGTGACAAAAAGATCAAACCTATCGATGTGGCAGAAAAGAAATAAAACAGCAGGATGAATACAGTGGAGATGAGAAGTGCAATGCCAAACACATCCCGCTTGCCATACTTATCCGCCAGCCCCTTCGACAGCGTAATTCCAATGATCATGAAAATAATTCCACCGGCATTAAACAAACCGAAACCTGCAGATACCGGATCTTCTCCAAAAAAGTTAACTCCGATGCCAGAGAGGTAATTCAATATGGGCTGTATAAATGCAGTTAAACTTTCTTTGTCTACATAATTTTTAAAATAGTATACATAAGAACCTCCTTTCATCGCCAGCGTGATAAATACAAGCGTGGTAAGCAGCAGCATGATGATCCAGGGCTTGTTCTTAAAGAGATCCCCCAGGTCTTCTTTTAAACTCGATTTTTGTTCCTGCGTAGGCACAATTCGTTCCCTTGTAGTAATAAAAGTGATAATAAGCATCACCGTTCCAATGATGGCCAGCCAGGTCATTACTTTTTCAATACCAATGGATTTATTACCACCACCTGCATATTCAATGATAGGCAACATAAATACCTGTACAAAGAACTGGGCAAACATCACAGCGACAAAGCGATAGGCCGACATGCTGTTGCGTTCTTTCATGCTGCCGGTTATTACGCCACTTAATGCAGAATAGGGGAGGTTATTGGCTGCATATAACAATAACAGTAACGTATAAGTGATAACGGCATAAATCACTTTTCCCTTGTAAGAAAAGTCAGGAGTACTGAATGCAAGCAGGGCAATCACGCCAAGCGGTATAGCCGTAAATAATATCCACGGTCTGAATTTGCCCCACCTGGATACGGTACGGTCAGCAATGGCACCAATGACCGGATTAAAGCCAAATGCTGCTACAAGCCCCACCGTTAGCATCACTGCCGACGCATGATTGGTATCAAGGCCATAAATGTCTGTATAAAAATAGGCCAGGTAGGTCATGAGGGTTTGAAAAACCAAATTGGCTGCCAGGTCTCCAAGACTATAGCCAACTTTTTCCAGGACTGATAATTTATCACTTGCTGATTTCATGTTATGTGGTTTTGATATTGGTTATTTTTTTAAGGCAATTACTTTATAAAAGGCAGGCTTGGCTTTAAACTCCCGGTCGAACAATAACGGATAATTGGTTCTTCCCGGAACAGGCCATCCATTTAGCCAGCTTTGACCATCATCCACTCCCCAAAAAGTAACCCGTTCAATTTTATCCCGGTGTTTTAAAAAAAGTGCAAATAGTGCTTCATAGTCTGCTGCCAGTTTTTCCTGTATGCTGTCGGGCAAACCGTTTTTATAAGGATCCATTGTAGGGTCTGATTTCATCCGCTGGCTAACATCAGCGCCTTCAAAATCCCGTTTTAATACTTCAATGTCCAGTTCGGTAAACATTACTTTTAAACCCATTGCCGCATATTGCTCAATACTCTCCTCAATATCTTTAAGGGGCAGTTTTCCCAAATGCCAATGCCCCTGTATGCCCACACCATCAATACGAACGCCTGCCTCCTGTATTTTTTTTATCAGCGCAATACAGCCCGCTCGCTTTTTCGGTTGCTCATTGTTATAGTCGTTATAGTACAGCTCTGTGTTGGGGGCAGCTGCTGCGGCTATCCTGAACGCACTGGTAACAAAACTATCGCCCAGTTTTTTTAGAAAAACAGAATTCCGCATGGTACCATCCTCATTCAATGCTTCATTTACCACATCCCAGGAAAATACTTTTCCATCATAACGGGCAGCAATAGTGCTGATATGATTGGTAAAGAAAGTTTTGAAAGAGTCCACACTTTGAATACCGTAAGCAAACCTTGGTAATTGGCTATGCCAGATCAATGTGTGTGCATTGACGGCTATGTTGTTTTTCTTGCAGTAGGCCACCATTTTATCCGCCAGTTCAAAGTTGTAGGTATCCCATTTTGGGTGAATGATCTCTGCCTTCATAATATTTTCCGGGGTAGCAGTATTAAATTGTTCTGCTATTAAGGCTGCAGCCTTGGGATCTCTTTCTTCTATTTGTGCTGTATTGAGAGCGGTGCCGATCGTAAAGTCTTTTTTAAATACTTTTTTCAGGCAAGGGAGTTTTTCCTGTGCAGTTAGTTGGCCAACACTTGCGGTTAGCAGCATTAAGAACAGCGCACAAGGCATATATTTTTTATAATAGATCATTGCTAATTATTTTTTAAGCGTAAGCTTGATTTGTGTAAAAGAATGTGCTGGGAACGAAACTGCCAACTGGTTGTTTTTTGTATTCAACTCCTGCTTTACCGGAACATACTGTTCTTTTTTATCATAACTAAATGGTTCCTGCAGATCATTGGATGAAATGTTGTGGATCGTTGCTTTTGATTCAAAGTTTCCTGCAGCGTTCAGTATATCTGCAGTGATCGCTTTGTCCTTATGCCTGTTTACCACGTTTACAAAAACAGTCCTGTTGTCTTTTGCATAGGTGGTGGTTACATCAAGATAAGGGATGCCTTTGTATTTGTCTGTATCAAAACTGTCGCAACTAACATACGTGTCAACTGACTTACCAAGACAGTTATTGGAGAAAAGCTGGAACGTATAGAATAGCGGAGACTTATAATTACCTTTTTTAGGATCGTTGGACAGCAGGGAAGTCATCAAAGTGAAATTCGTCATCTTCACCACATCTGCATGCCTGATAAATGAATTGAATGATTGAGCGATGGGTAAAATATTCATGAAATTTCTTCCAAATGCTCCCCATTCATCCAGCGACAGGTAAATAGGATGTTTGTATTCCTGGGTTGCTGATACCGCTTTTATTTGACCTGCAGTGATATTGATCCTGTCTTCAAATATTCTTGCACTGGATCCCATGTAGCCGTAATAGTTAGAATCGCTTTCCCAATAGCTGTGGATGGAAAGGTATTTGATCTTATCACCTAATCCTGTCAATACTTTACGGTTCCATTCATCCCAGCCCTTTTGACTGTACCAGGAAGAACCACAACCCACCAATTCAATATTGTCATCCACCGCCTTCATCGCTTTGGCAGCTTCCCTTGCCACTTCAATATAGTCTTCCAC
>JAKQJG010000061.1 GCA_029561305.1 Bacteroidota bacterium
GATTATTACCTGCATAAAAATAATGCACTGGTAAAACGTATGATGTATGCTGTGGGTTTTGCCGGTCTGTTTATTTTATTAATGGCCATCGTAAATTTTATCAATATCGCCATCGGAAATTCGGGTAACAGGATAAAGGAGATCGGTGTACGCAAAGTAATGGGCAGTATGCGTTCGCATTTAGTGATGCAGTTTTTGGCAGAGTCGGTTATCATTGTTTTATTGGCAACGATATTGGCAACGGCAGCTTACCCACTGGCAAAAAATATCTTTGCATCGATGGTTGGTAAGCCGATGTCTTCTCTTACCGCCTTGCCTGGTTATTTTCTTTTTACACCCCTGCTATTGAGTTTATTGATCGGCTTGCTTGCAGGGATATATCCAGCTTTGGTTTTATCTTCTTTAAAAGCGGTGGATTCACTAAAAGGAAAACTGAAAACAGCCAATGAAAAAATTTGGTTGCGAAAATCCCTGGTGGGTTTCCAGTTCAGTATTGCGCTGATCGTGCTGATTGCGGCTGCCGTAGTAGCGCAGCAGGTAAATCATTTTTTTAACAGCGATCTTGGGTATAACAGGGAATATGTTGTGGCATCACAGGTGCCAAGAGACTGGAGCAGGGAAGGCGTACAAAAAATGAAAACCATCCGGGATGAATTTGCTGCGATGCCACAGGTAAGTGCTGTGAGCATTTCCTACGAAATACCCAATGGCATGAACGGGAATGATCCCATGGTTTTCAAATCAGGCACCGATTCTTCAGCAGCGGTAAATATGCAGTCGATGGTGACGGATGAAAATTACCTGGATGTCTATGGTATTAAAATGGCCGGCGGCGGATTCTTTGATAACCGCCAGTTAGATTCAGGACAAGTTGTTTTATCTGAAAAGGCAGTGGCGGCATTGGGGTTTAAAACTGCTGCTGCAGCCATTGGCCAGCAACTGCGTATTCCTGGCGATCCCACGGTATTTACAGTAAAAGGGGTAACGAATGATTTTCATTTTAACTCGATGCAAATGGGGCTGCGGCCAATGATATTTTTTAATGTGTATAATGGCATCTATCACCGTTACCTTTCTTTCAAATTAAAACCAGGCAATGCACAGGCAGCAGTGGAAGCCATTCAAAAAAAGTGGAGTGCAATGATGCCCGGTTCTTCCTTTGAGTACACATTTATGGATGACGCATTAAAAAAGATGTATACCAGCGAACTGCAAACTAAACGAGCTGCTTATACTGCTGCTGTTTTATCTTTAATTATTGCGTTGCTGGGTGTATTGGGATTAGTTTCATTAAGTATCCATAAAAGGGTAAAAGAGATCGGTATCAGGAAAGTACTTGGCGCTTCTATTCAAAGTATCCTCATGTTATTTGTAAAGGAATTTGCAGGCATTTTACTGGTAGCGGGTGCTGTGGCCTGTCCGGTTGCATATTTGTTAATGAACAACTGGCTGAATAATTACGCCAGTCATATAGCCCTTTCCGCTGCATTAATGATGGCTGCTGTTGGGCTACTCGCTGCCGTTACAATATTGCTTATTTGCCTGCACGCCGCCAAAACTGCCATTGCAAATCCAGTAAAAAGTCTGCGTGCAGAATAAAACTTATTTAAAATACAATTGCCCGGGTATATAACTCCCGGGCATTTATATTTAGAGAAACTTACCTAGTTTAACGAGGCCAGCGTTTCCTGTATCGCTGCAAAATCCGGCTGGTCGCCCGGGGTTGGGCATACCTCGCTGTATTGTACTACGCCATCTTTATCAATTACAAAAGCAGCTCTTTTACTAACACCCGCCATTTCAAAGGCCGGGAAAGTGTCATACAAAACACCAAACGCAGTTGAAACCGTTTTATTAAAATCACTCAACAATGGGAAATTGAGGTTTTGTTCGTTTTTATATTTATCCAGCGTAAAAAGTGAATCTACCGAAATGCCCAGCACCTGTGCATTGCTGTTGTTATACAGGGTAATATTATCCCTTACGGAGCAGAGTTCTGCCGTACATACACTTGTAAATGCCAGGGGGAAAAATAGAATTACCACATTCTTCCCATTAAAATCAGCAAGACTTACTTTGCTTTTCTCACTATTATACAAAGTAAATGCAGGTGCCTGTTGTCCTTTTTCTATTGCCATATTTTTTATTTTTCCTGTGTTACAAATTAGTAGATGGATTGTTGGCAAAAAACCGTATTTTTTTTTAATTATTTGAAAAGGGTACTTTCATGAAAATGGTTGATGACTGTTTGAATAATTATTTCATCTCAATTGATTTTTAATTAATTTGCCGCTGCCTGATCCGCCACACTACAGCCACAGATTGCAGAAAACAGTTGAACAGCCTAATTTTATTTTGATGAAAAAAATTTTACTTGCAGCTTTTTTTGCGTATTCAGCTTCAGCAGCTGTTGCCCAGGTAACCTATATCGCAATAACCAACCACAACACAGGTTCCGGCTCCAATAATTTATTCAATAACTATGTTGCCGTAAACCAGCCATGTTATATCGACTGGGAAGTGTATGCCGAGGGTATGACCGAAATGGAGGCCTGTGGTTTTAGAAGCGATTCCAGGCTGGTATTAAGAAGGATGGGAGAGAACGATTCCACTTCTGTTGTTGCCGCTGCGCCCATTATAGTGCCGGGTATTTGTGCCGGCAAAACGGGTAACAACGATCATTACTATGTAGACCTGGGTGCTTACATTGACAAGCCCGGCAGGTATTCTGTTGAGATACAGGCCGACCTCCCCAACATGACTTACCCATTTGAAAATGCCAGTACAAAAACTACATACAACTATTCCTGCCCGTCGGCCTATTACCTAACAGGAACCAGTGGCCCAACAGGGAATTATTACATCCCGGCCGGCAGTTGCACCGGTGGACCCGGCCTCAGCGATCCTGTTGGTGGACAGGGAATCGATATGTTGTCAGAAATTTTCACTTCACTCAAATTCTTTACGGTTGGTGAAGCTGGTACGTACAGGGAAATGGCTGTATTGAACGGAAGTTTTTATGATCTGCCTAAAGGTAAATTTCAGCCGGGCAACCCAACATTACCGGCAAGCCTGAACGGTACAAATGGTATTCCTTCGTATGGTATTTGTCCCATTGTAGATGCACCGGTAATCAGCCTGGGTGGAGAGATCAATATTTTTAAACGAACCGATTGCAGTGCTGATGTTACGGGTGCCGCTTTGCTATACAGGCTGTATAAGGTGGGAACTACTCCCCCTGCATTTATTCCAGTGGCACTTAATTTTAAAGATGACTGCCCTGCTAATCCAAACGGACCTGACGGAAATAATTTTCCCACAGGCGGCTCCTGTCAGAATACCAATAATATACTTGACCAGCGCTGGCAAACGGTTGCCGGAGTTTCCAGTTTATTGCCTGCATCATTTGCGCTCGCAGATACGGGGTTGTGGATGATAGAATTCTTTACAGAAACCTATATGAAAGATTGTGCCGGCACTTCTTTTACACGGTATGGTGATACTGCAGTCACAACGTTTACAGTAAACAATCCGTTGGCAGTAGGTTCGCCCTGTGGCAATGTGATCCCGGTGTTGCTCGCTGCTTTTACTGTTACGCCATCTGCAAATAATAATGTACTCCAATGGACGGTGGAAGAAGGCACCAATGTGGTTTCGTTTGGCGTGCAGGTGTCAATGGATGGTTATAGTTTCAATACGGCCGGCGCTGTTCTTTATAATAACAGGCGTTTGTATAACTACACAGATGCTGCTTATACAAACAAAACAGTTTTTTACAGGCTTGTTATTTATGAAAAGGATGGAACTGTTTCTTATTCGCCGGTGGTAAGGGTGAGTAATAAAAAAGCTGTAAACAAAATGATGGTGCAGGCTTCTTCACAAACCATACTTGTAAAGCTGGAGTACTTTAGCAAGGGCAGGTACCAGCTTGATTGCATCAATGCAACGGGCAGCAGGGTAGCAAAAAATCAATTAACAGTGAATGCCGATGGCAACAGCAATATCAACCTTACTTTAAAAACCGAATTAGCACATGGTATTTATTTCGCCATATTGAGAAACGAAAGAGGGGAAGTAATAGCAAGGACGAATTTTTATTACTGATAAAATAGTTTCACAAAAAAAAATGGCGGCTGCATTTGCAACCGCCATTTTTTTTAAGATCAAGGTTTATGATTTCCTGAAAGTCCATTTAAACATTTCTTTCCAGCTTGCTTTTTTGCCATACATTAAAATACCGGTGCGGTAAATTTTTCCTGCCATCCAGGTGGTAAATATAAATCCACCAATGAGTAATGCCATAGATCCAGCCAGTTCGTACCAGGGTACATCACCACTGGGTATCCTGCCCATCATTACAATCGGGGAGGTGAATGGTATCATACTGGCCCACACCATCGCCGTGCTGTCGGGTGTGTTGATATTGCTGCTCAAAATAATGAAGCCAAAAATGATCGGCATGGTGATCGGCAGCATTAATGATTGTGCTTCCTGGGGATCTTCATTGATCACACTTCCAATGGCTGCGAAAAGAGATGCATAAAATAAATAACCTCCCAAAAAGTAAAATGCAAAACAACCCATTACCAGCAGCCAGTTCACACTGCCCATTATAGTGGATAGTTCTCCCATTTTTCCGGCAAAGCCAGCACTGGCGCCCTGTGCAGGCAGCTGTTGGTTAAGCTGGCCGGCCTGCTCCAGCAATTGTTGTGATAGTATCGCAGAGGATATGGTTGATAATAATGTCATCAGGATGGCCCACAAGGCCAATTGTGTTAAACCCACCGCTGCAATACCCAATATCTTTCCCATCATCAGTTCAAATGGTTTTACACTGCTCACCATTACTTCAGCAATGCGGTTTGTTTTTTCTTCCATCACACCCCTCATTACCATGGCACCAAAAACAAACATGGTGATATATATAAGTATGCCACTTAAAAATCCAATAAGAGAATTGACCTCTGCATTTACTTTTTTAGAAACACCTTTTTCTGTTTTCACCCTGTTGTCAATACTGTAGGCACCGGAGGAAATTTTGCTGATGCTGTCTAATATATCTTTTCGTATACCGCGGCTTTGCAGGCTATAGTCCTGGTAGGCATTGTCAAGTCTTTTTTCAATAACATCTTTTGTATCGCCGCTGATTTGTTTGGCAGAATGTATTACAAACTGCTTTACAGAAGGGTCATTTCTTAAGTCAAGTACAGCGTCATACCCTTTAGCTCCATAGTTAACGCTGTCTACATCATTTACAAAAGAAAAACTAACACGGGTGCTGTCTGTTTTTAAATTCCTGCTGAAAAAACCCGGATCGTTGATCACCGCAATTTTTTTCAATTTGTCTTTTGAAGTAGCAGCCAAAAAAGCACTTCCGAAAATAAACAGGATCATCACGATCGGTAATAAAAAGGTAGATAACAAAAAGGTTTTGTTTCTTACCCGGGTGATGTATTCTCTTTGTATAATTAAGCTGATCTTATTCATATAGTGAATGGTCAATTGTGAATGGTGAATGGTGAATGGTCAATGGGGATAGTTTTTATGTGAATCAGCAATATTGACTATTGCCTGGTCACTATTGACAATTATGATTTTTCAAATTGCCTGGCCTCCGGTGTTCCTTCCACCAGTTTTATAAATATCTCATTTAACGAAGGCAATACCTCATTAAAGGAATGAACCTGTATGTTTTGATTGATAAAATGTTTCAATACATCATTGGGTGTTGCATCATGCTGCAGTTTAAGCAATAGTTTTTCTGGCTGGTGCCTGATCACTTCAAAAATAAAAGTAGCCAAATGAAGCGCATTTGTTTCTGCACCCAATTGAAAAATATTTTCCTTGTACTGGTTTTTGATTTCCTTTACAGTGCCATCCAGTATTTTTTTTCCTTTATTAATCAATACGATCTGGTCGCAGATCTCTTCCACTTCCCCCATGCGGTGCGTACTAAAAATGATAGTGCAGCCTTTTTTTGCCAATGCATAAATTTCTTCTTTGATCAAATTGGCATTCACCGGGTCAAGACCACTAAAGGGTTCATCGAGGATGATCAGTTTGGGTTCATGCAACACGGTGGTAACAAACTGTAATTTTTGTTGCATACCCTTACTCAGGTCCTCCACTTTTTTATTCCACCAGCTCTGCATTTCAAATTTTTCAAACCACTCTTTTACTTTCTGCATCGCTTCTGTCTTGCTCAAACCTTTTAAGCGGCCTAAGTACAAAGCCTGTTCGCCGATCTTCATTTTTTTATACAGGCCTTTTTCTTCCGGCATGTATCCGATATAGCGGATGTCATTGATCGGGTCAAATTTTCTGCCGTTGAAAATGATATTGCCCTCATCAGGATAAAAAATGCCGGTGATCATCCGGAGCAAAGTTGTTTTGCCGGCACCATTGGGGCCCAGTAATCCAAAAATACTGCCCTCTTTTATTTGAAAGCTGATATCATCAACCGCTTTTTGATTAGCAAAATATTTACGGAGGTTTTGTAATTCTAAAATGTTCATGGTAAGAAATTAACTGTAAGAATACTACAATTTTCAATGTTCATGGCTATACTTTAAAAAGATTTTATAAACGGCAGCTTTCCGGATTGCTGCATATTAGTAACATTGGTCTGCCGGATATTACAATCCGAAAAAAAATAATTTTGCCCTCACAGTGTCAGCACGTCAGTAGCTAATGGCTTTGTTAATTACGGGTTGGTTAAAAATGTTTTAGTATAATAAGCTGCTGCATTCACAACACATATAATAATTGTCAACCCTTACCCAAAATAATTGCTATTTGATTCGCCACTCTTTCACCGTCCATAGCGGCGCTCACAATGCCACCGGCATAGCCGGCACCCTCGCCACAAGGGTAGAGATTTTTTATTTGTGGATGTGTTAATGTTTCAGCATCCCTTGGTATCCGCACAGGAGATGAAGTGCGGCTTTCGGTAGCCACTACAATGGCATCGTTGGTAAAGTACCCACGCATTTTTTTTCCAAAAGCCTGGAAACCTTTAGCAAGACAGTCATATATAAAGGATGGCAGTACTTCATTTAGTTGTGTGGATTGTAAACCAGGCTGGTAGCTGCAGGCTGGTAAGGAAGACGAATGATTTCTTAAACTGAAATCCACCATCCGCTGTGCAGGTGCTGCAAAATTTCCCCCACCAGCTTTATAACATTCCTGCTCTACCATTCTTTGAAATGCCATTAAAAGCAGGGGACTGTGTTCAAAGTCACCTGCATTCTCAAATCCTTTAAATCCTTTCAATTTTTTAAACTCCCTCCAGGCATCTTTTTCATCCACCGATACCACCATGCCGCTGTTGGCATACGGGTTGTTTCTTTTGCTGGGGCTCCATCCGTTCACCACCACTTCTCCAGGAGCGGTGGCAGCTGGCGCTATAATACCACCCGGACACATACAAAACGAAAAGACACCCCGGCCGTTTACTTGCTCCACCAATGAGTAAGAAGCAGGTGGCAGATATTCTCCTCTTGTATCACAGTGGTATTGTACATTGTCAATCAGGTTTTGCGGATGCTCCACCCTTACACCCAACGCAAAGGGCTTGGCTTCTATCAATATATTTTTATGATGCAATAATTCAAAAATATCCCTGGCAGAATGACCCGTTGCCAGTATCACCGCATCGGCTGTAAAAATATCGCCACTGAATGTTCTTACAGATTTTACAGCATCGTTTTCAATAATAAGATCCGTTAATTTTTGATTGAATAAAAACTGCCCGCCACAATTGGTAATGAGTTCCCTCATTGCAGTGATGATATGCGGCAGTTTATTGGTGCCAATATGCGGGTGTGCTTCGTATAGAATTTTTTCTTCGGCACCAAAATGAACAAAGAGATTTAATATCCTGTCTATATTGCCCCGCTTATTGCTTCTTGTATACAATTTGCCATCGCTGTAAGTGCCTGCACCACCTTCACCAAAACAGTAATTACTTTCAGGATTGATGATGCCGTCTTTATTCAGTGTTGCAAGGTCACGTCTCCTGGCCCTTACATCTTTACCTCTTTCTAAAAGGATGGGTTGTATGCCATCTTCTATTAGTTGCAATGCTGCAAACAAACCAGCCGGGCCGGCTCCCACAATAATGACTTTTTTATCCGCTTTGCTTACATCATTAAAATTGAAATGCTGTTTTGACCGTTCATGAAAAGGTTCATCAATAAAAGCATTGAGGGTAAGATTTACCCAAATGGTTCGGCTCCTGGCGTCGATTGATTTTTTGTGGATGTGAAAACCGGTAACAGCTGCTAAATTTTTACCGGTTGTTTTAGCAATCAAATTTTTTATTGCTGCGTCGTCTGCTGCCTCCTGCGGAAGCATTTTGAGCGTGATTTTTTGTTGCATGTTGTTGCCAGGTTTTTATCCCGGAAAATTATCTGTAGAACAATGTATCAAAAAACGGCTGCTTTATTTTATTGAAACCTGCCAGTTTTAAAGTTGATATTTTAATAACCCCTTCAGTTTCCCAATAAGCCCGGGTCTACGGGTATTTCACATAAAAGTATTTGCTCAATGGCTACATTGAAAATTCTTTTTTTATTTAACAGAACTCAAACTGCATTCACCAAACCCTTACACCTAAGTCCCCCTTTAGGGGCGGAGGGGTGTTTTAAAACGGCAGATCATCAATCGCATCCGGCGATGAAGCAGTAAAGGTATCCAGCGGTTCCATGTATTCACTGTCAGCTGAAGGCTGTTTATCTGCACCCGTTTTCAATACCTGCTCAATTCTCCAGGCATCCAAATTGGTAATATAATTGGTAACTCCATTTTTTTCCCACTTGCTGCCCTTGATATTAAAGAACACTTTGATCTCATCGCCAATATTTACACGGTCCACGATCGCTGTCTTATCCTGCACACACTGAAACTTTACATAATTGGTCACCGTTCTGCCGCCAATATCATCTGTTTTTTCCACGGCAAATTCTCTTGTTTTAAAGGTGGCTGTCCTTTGCACTTCATCATATTTGGCAACTAACTTGCCCGATAATTCATAACTCATAAAAAAATATTTTCGCTGTAAAAGTAATCCTAATTCGTAATAAAATTTTTATCCATTCGTTTTGGTTTGTCAATTGAAAAAAGGCTACCTTGTCCGCCTTTAAAATTCATAGCCTGCATGATGAGATCGCTTGTGAAATATCCGCTTTTTTTATGCCTGTTTTTTGCAGTATCCTGCGATACCGCTTACCAAACATCCACGGTTCAATACAAAGACTACCGCATTAGCAGTAAACAGCCTGCCAGCAACGAACTCAGCAGTATGCTGAAACCATATGCCGACAGTGTAAATAAAAGTATGAATGATGTGGTGGCGGTGGCTGGTATCACATTAGAGAAAAAGCAACCCGAAGGAACCCTGGGAAATTTATTAGCTGATGCAATGATGGCTAAGGCGAAAGAAAAATTCAACACCCCGGTAGATGCCGTCTTTATGAACAGCGGCGGTATCAGGCTGCCTTCCATTCCGCAGGGAAATATTACCAGGGGTAAAATATTTGAACTGTCTCCTTTCGACAACCAGATCGTTTTACTAAAACTAAATGGCAAAATACTGCAGCAATTCTTAGACACCACGGCTATCAGGGGCGGTTGGCCAACAGCAGGCTGCGTATACCAGCTAAAGAATAAAAAAGCAGTAAATATTACCATTGGCGGACAACCATTAAATGAAAATGCAGAGTATACAATTGGCATGGTGGACTATGTGGCCAATGGGGGTGATAATTGCGATATGCTAAAGCCAATACCACAACAAAGCAGGGGTTATCTGTTCAGGGATGCCATCATAGAGTATTTTGCGGATGCACAAAAACAAGGTAAGGCATTGGTTTCAAAAATTGAAAACAGGGTAAGCTATGCAGAGTAGAAGAAAATTTTTACAACAGACAGCGCTGGCAGCAGGTTCATTGCTGGCCTCCAACTCCGTATTTGCAGGATGGGGTGAAACAAATGATGTAACTAAACTGACCATACTGCATACCAACGATGTGCATAGCCGGCTGGAACCTTTCCCCATGGATGGAGGAAGAAACCAGGGTTTGGGAGGCGTTGCAGCAAGGGCAGAACTGATCAAGACCATCAGGAGTGAAGAAGATAGAGTGATTGCTGCATACAATAACGAGAATGGAGACAACAGCAGTAGTGGAGTATTGCTACTCGACGCAGGAGATATTTTCCAGGGTACACCATTCTTCAATATATATAAGGGTGAACCAGAAATAAAAGCCATGAGCGCAATGAAATATGATGCCGCCACTATCGGCAACCATGACTTTGATGCAGGGCTGGAGAATTTAGCAATACAATTACAGAATGCCAGTTTTCCATTGCTGGTATGTAATTACGATTTAAGCAATACGCCAATGGAAAACAAAACCCTCCCATACAAGATATTCAGGAAGGGCAAATTAAAAATTGGAGTTACTGGTGTGGGTATCGATCCCAAAGGACTGGTGCCGGATAATCTTGCCGGCAATACTAAATACCTTGATCCAGTGGCCAATCTTAACCGCATGGCAAACAAATTAAAGCGTGAAGAGGGTTGTGATATGGTGATTTGTCTCAGTCACCTTGGGTATAAATACAAGGAGAATCCCAATAAAATGTGTGATATTGTATTAGCGAAAGAATCGGATTATGTGGATTTGATCATCGGTGGACACACTCATACTTTTATGGACGAACCAGATGTGCAAAAGAACAAGACAGGAAGCGATGTGATCATCAACCAGGTAGGCTGGGCGGGCATTATGCTCGGCAGATTAGACTTTGAATTTTCCAAAATGCAGAAGAAAAATTTGACTAAATCGCACACTGTAACCGTAGGCAAAAAAACAATTGAATAAAAATTTTTTTTTTCACAATTTCTATTGATATTCGCCTTCCTGCACAAGATTTTTATTCGTACGTGAAGAACATTTTTGCATAAGACTTTAATAGTATTAACTCATTATATAAATTGCTTAAGGAGTAATGGTGAAAGATTTTGAAAAGGTATGGACCAGCTGCCTGGAAATAATCAAAGACATTGTAGAATGGCAACATTTTAAAACATGGTTTGAACCAATTAGGCCTGTAGCATTAAAAGAAAAAGTTTTAACGATCCAGGTACCAAGTCAATTTTTTTTCGAGTACCTTGAAGAACATTATGTGAGCCTGCTCGCAAAAACATTAAAAAGAGAATTAGGAAAAGAGGCAAGATTGGAATACAGGATAATGGTAGACAGTGGCAACAGCAAGAGCAAACCACTTACCATGGACGTTCCTGGTAACGGATACAAAACATTTTCAAATAACGAAATGGACTTCCCATTAGTAATAAACAACCCGGTTAAAAATCCATTTGTGATCCCTGGTCTCAAAAAGATGCAGATAGATCCGCAATTGAACCAGGCGTATACTTTTGAAAGTTTTATTGAAGGTGATTGTAACCGTGTGGCAAGAAGAGCTGGTAAAACAGTGGCAGAAAAACCCGGGTCCACTTCTTTCAATCCATTGGTAATATACGGCGGTGTTGGTTTAGGAAAAACACATTTGGCACAAGCCATCGGCAATGAGGTAAAAAGACTGCACAACAATAAAGTGGTATTGTATGTAAGCTCAGAAAAATTCATTAACCAGTTTATTGACCATGGCCGTAATAACGCCATCAACGATTTCATTCATTTTTACCAACTAATAGATGTACTCATCATTGATGATGTGCAATTTTTCAACAGGGCAGAAAAATCTCAGGATGCTTTCTTCTCTATCTTCAATCACCTGCATCAAAGCGGTAAGCAGTTAATTCTAACCAGCGATAAGCCACCCAAAGACCTGGAAGGGGTACAGGAAAGATTGTTAAGCCGCTTCCGTTGGGGATTGAGTGCCGACCTGCAGGCGCCTGATTATGAGACCAAGATCGAGATACTGGAAAAGAAAATGAAGAATGACGGGCTGGACATGCCTAAGGAAGTTGTTAAATATATTGCCTATAATATTAACAGTAATGTGAGGGAACTGGAAGGTGCATTGATATCATTGTTGGCACAATCTTCGCTAAACAAGAGGGAAATAGACCTCGAATTAGCTAAAAAAGTGTTACGCAATTTTGTCAAATCATCGAGCAAAGAGATCACCATCGAGGCAATTCAGAAAATGGTGTGTGAATACTTTGATGTGCCGTACGATAAACTCCTTCAGAAAACACGTAAGAGAGAGATTGTACAGGCCAGGCAGATTACTATGTTCCTTTCCAAATCGTTTACAAAGAATTCACTTAAAACAATTGGTGAACATTTTGGAGGCAGGGATCACACTACGGTGATACATAGTTGTCAAACAGTAAAAGATTTAATGGATACTGATTCTTTGTTCAAAGAAAGTGTTTTGGAACTGCAGCAAAAAGTGCAATTAGCAGCGATGTAAAAAATATTTTTGTATATAAATAAGAAAGCCGGAAAATAAATTCCGGTTTTTTTTATTTTGATTTGGGAGTTCAGTTCGGGAAGCTTATTTTTGCAGCCCCTTAAAAAGGTTAAGGGCAGGTAGGAGAGGTGCCTGAGTGGCCGAAAGGAACGGTTTGCTAAATCGTCGTACGGGTAACACTGTACCGTGGGTTCGAATCCCACCCTCTCCGCTAAGTTCTTGAAAAGCTCATGTAAATGAGATTGAAAAACTGATAACGAATTTTCTTGAAAAAGAGAAATTCATAAAGATCGATAACCACAGTTCGGGATGTAGCGTAGCCCGGTTATCGCGCCTGGTTTGGGACCAGGAGGTCGCAAGTTCGAATCTTGCCATCCCGACAACTACAAGCCTGCCTGTTCATTCAAAATGGACAGGCTTTTTTGTTTTGACCACTTCAATTACTTAATTTTTTCTCATGGCATGTTATGTCTATTTTCTTTATAGTAGCAAAGTGAGTAAATACTATGTTGGGATCACGAACGATTTATCAGACCGGTTACAGCGGCATAATAAAGGAGAGAGTTTAAGTACGAAGGCGGGAGCACCTTGGGCCCTGATACATGTTATCGAATGTGTAAATAAATCAGTAGCTATGTCGTTGGAACGCAAAATCAAGAAAAGAGGTATAAAACGTTTTTTAAACGACAATGATATTGTTACCGGTGAAAGCGTCCCGCTTTAGGGCGGGAAGGTCGCAAGTTCGAATCTTGCCATCCCGACAACTACAAGCCTGCCTGTTCATTCAAAATGGACAGGCTTTTTTGTTTTTAAAATTTTTAAGGTATCATTCCGATGTTCAACCGGCACCATCCCAGGGTATAGGGAACGCAGGAACATGTAAGGCGGTACGTTTTTATTATGGGATTATAGCGTGAGATCAGCTCTCGAATTGTTTATATTTTTTTCTAACTTCCACTCTATCGAGCCAGTTGTTCACGCTTTGGCTAGCAGCTATTTCCCGGTCCTTTTTTATTTCGTTCAGGTAATGAAAATCCACTGGTTTGTTTTGTACTTCATTTAGTTTTTGAGCAAGCTCTTCAGCCTTTATTCGCTCATCCAGAAACGCTACAAAAAATGTAAAGGAATGCCGACGGTTGCCCTGTGATCCTTCATAGTCTTTTCCAGACATTATCCGGTAGGCTATAAACAAAACAAGCGGCCCTGCTGTGTAAACCGCAAATTCCGTCACATCATAGGTTACGATCATGCTCTTATCAGCAGAAGTAAATGGCCAGAATAAAACATTGTCCGGACTTTGATCTGAGTAAAAGAACAAACCTAGCTGAACAAAGAACCAGATAAAATAGAGGGCAGCTGCAATTCTTTCGGACTTTGAAAAATTTTGCATGGGGGATTGATTTAAATGTTAGCCTTGGTATTGATACTTGCTTATACCAAATCTATAGTATTTATCATTTAAGAAGAAAAAATAATCAGTAAAAAATTTCGACACGGTTTCTAAGTCAGGATACAGGTAAGTAATCTGTTCAACCACATGTATATGTGAGGACGTCCACCGTTCATGTTGTAAATATTACAATTCATCCAATATAAAGATCAAGGATGTAACTTTTGAAAGTTCTTTGCGTTTCAACATAGCATGAAAAACAAAAAATTAACTACCATGAGAAAGATAGCCATTCTCACCACAGCCATTGTGCTGTTTCTGGCGGGCACTTCATTTGCCCAATCGTCGTCCATTAAAGGAAATGTGAAAGATGCCTCAGGAAGGTCTTTACAATCTGTTACCGTTTCCCTGTTGCAGGCCAGCGATTCTGCTTTGATAAAAACAGATGTAACAGACAAAGACGGAAATTTTGAGATCAGTACTTCAAAAGAGGGCAGCTTTTTGCTGAGTTATTCAAGTGTAGGTTTTGAGCAGCAGTATTCGCCGGTATTTGAGAAAAAGAACAGCACAGCAGTCAATGCAAAAGCAGTGACTCTTGTACAGGGTGCTTCCAAATTAAAGGAAGTTACTATTGTTGCCAAAAAGCCCCTGATTGAAGTAAAGGCCGACAAAACGGTTTTTAATGTAGAAGCCAGTATCAACGCCCAGGGGAGCAATGCACTGGAGCTTTTGCAAAAAAGTCCTGGTGTGCAGGTTGATAATAACGATAACATCAGTATGAAAGGTAAAACGGGTGTTCGTGTATACATTGACGGTAAAATGCAGCAACTTGATACAAAGGACCTGGCTGCTTACCTGCGCAGTATCAACAGTAATGATATCGAAGCGATAGAAATGATCAGTAATCCAAGTGCCCGGTATGATGCCAGCGGGAATGCAGGCATTGTAAACATCAGGCTGAAGAAAAATAAAAAGTTTGGCACCAATGGAAGTGTAAACCTGGGTTATGTGCAGGGCTTTACACCAAAAGGTAACGGTTCAGTAAACCTTAACTACCGTGATAAAAAGATAAACGTATTTGGAAATGCCGGAGGTAATATTGGTTTGTACGAGAACAGGATGGACTTGTACAGGATACAGCGGGATACGTTGTATAACCAAAAAGCAACCATGGTTAGTGATAACAAGAGTTTTAATGTGAAGGGAGGAATTGACTTTTTTGTAGACAGCAGAAATATTATTGGCATAATGGCAAATGGAAATTTTGCTGAAACAGACTGGACAAGCAACGGGATATCCAGGGTAAGCCATGTGCCTACTAATACTTATGCATACGACCTTATTGCAGAAAATTCGGTGCCGGGAAAAAGAACCAATGCCAACTTCAACGTTAATTACCGCTATGCCGATACCAGCGGTTTAGAAATAAATTTTGACGGGGACTATGGTGTGTTCCGTGGAGAGGGCAACAGTGTGCAGCCCAACAGTTACGAGTATCCTAATCCTGTCAATAACTCATTGGTGGTAAACAGGAACTTTACTCCAACTGATATTGACATTTATACCGCAAAACTGGATGTGGAGCAAAAGCTGGGCAAAGGTAAACTGGGTTATGGCGCAAAAATATCTTACGTAAAAACAAAAAATACCTTTGATTTCTTTACTGATACCGCTGTTGACAAACCTGTACTGGTACTGGACCGCAGCAGCAGGTTTTCTTATACTGAGAATGTAAATGCAGCCTACATCAACTACCAGCAACAGCTAAACGAAAAATGGAGTGTACAGGTGGGTGTAAGAGGTGAGCAGACAAACAGTGATGGTGAATTGACCAGGTCAAACGGAACAGCCGGACCGGATGACAGGGTAAAAAGGAATTATTTCAACCTGTTCCCTTCAGGAGCACTGACCTGGAACATGAGCCAGAAACATTCTTTGAACTTAACGTACAGCAGAAGGATTGACAGGCCTACTTACCAGGACCTGAACCCGTTTGAAAACAAACTGGACGAACTGACTTATGAAAGAGGAAACCCTTTCCTGAGGCCGCAGTATACACATAATGTGGAACTAACGCATACGTTTATGGGCTTTTTAAATACAACACTTGGGTATAGCCATGTAAACGATTTTGCCACCCAGGCTACGGATACAGTTGGCAGCGCAACGTATGTGCAGCAGAAAAACCTGCGTACGCAGCAGATCATGAGTTTCAATATAGGCGCTCCAACACCCATTAAACCCTGGTGGAATGGCTATGCCAATCTCTGGGTCAACTATCAGCAGTTCAGGGGTCAAATTGGAGCGAATGAAGTGTCTGAAAATATTCCCATGTACGGGGCCTACCTGCAACAGTCTTTCAACCTGGGTAAAGATTATAGCACCGAATTAAGTGGATGGTACAATGGACCTTCAATGTGGGGAGGCACCTGGAAAGTAAAACCAATGGGTGGGCTGGATTTTGGCATTCAAAAAATGTTGCTGCAGAAAAGGGCAACGCTTAAATTATCAGTAACGGATATCTTGTTTACCAATCCCTGGAAATCTATTAATGATTTTGGTGGATTGTATATAGATGGCCGTGGACAATATGAAAGCCGCACATTCAGGGTAAACTTTACCTGGCGCTTTGGCAGCAACCAGATCAAACAGTCAAGGCAAAGAAAAACCGGGCTTGAAAGTGAGGCCAGCAGGATAAAAGGCGGAAACTAACAGAAACGACAAACAATCAGTATACAAATGCAAGAGCCCTTTCGAAAATGAAAGGGTTTTTGCTATTTTAAACCGATAGCAACATACCCGCTTTTATAATTCTGCGTTAACAATAAGACAATATTATTTTTTTACAGTGCAAGACTTTTGCTAACTCAAAAGAAAGGGTAATTTTGGTGAACAGATAAGAAAATGCTGAATATGAAAAGTTTAATTTCAAAAAATACTGGTTTGGCGCTGCTGTTGTCGCTTGTGTTAGTAAACGCAAAGGCACAGTATAAAGAGTTTAAACTGTCTCCCACAGGAGATACACTGAACGCTATTGACCAAAAAGGCCTTAAGCAGGGAAAATGGGTGAACGTGGTGGGAGAGATTCGTGGCGAGCCTGGTTATGAAGAAGAAGGGCTTTATAAAGATAATAAGAAAACAGGGCCCTGGCGAAAGTACACGGCCAATGGAGATATTATAGCACTGGAAAATTATAAACTCGGGGGTAAAGATGGCATTCAGCAATATTTTACTTTCCTGGGTAATCTGGAGAGAGAAGAATCATGGCGTGGCTATAATCCCGATGCGCCATACGACACCATTCCTGTATATGGTACAGGCAGTAATGAAGTGATTGAATTCAGGGTGGTGAAGGCAGAGCAATATAGTGTACCGCACGGCGATTGGAAATTTTATAACCAGGCCGGGCATATTGTAAAAATAGAAACATACGACCGGGGTGGGTTGCAAAAGCCTGGTGGTGGCCAGGTAGCAGTGCAGAAAAAAGAGCAGCCAAAAGAAAAAGAAAAGCCACAGGAAGTGCTGGATTATGAAAAGAAGTACAGCAAGAAGAAGAGGGCACAGATGGAACGGGATGGTAAAACATCTTTATAAAATTTTTATTCTTAAGAAAACGGGCCGCTGCATGTGCAACGGCCCGTTTTTTATAAAGCTGTTTGTTGTTCTTATTGATTCTCTTCCAGCTCTTCTTTCACATCTTCCGGGATCTTTACCAGCAGTTTATCGATTCGCTGACCGTCCATGTCGATTATTTCAAATGAAAAGCCACGCCAGTCAAAGGCATCCCCGGTTTTAGGTATGCGTTCCAGCTCATGCAGCACAAAACCTGCCAGCGTATCAAATGCATGATCATCTTCATTCATCCATTCTGTTTTTTCAAAACGGCTTAAAAAGTCATAAAAAGCTACTTGCGCATCCACTAAATAACTGCCGTCGCTGCGTTCGGTGATCTCATATTCTTCCTGCCCGCTTTGTGGCACATCACCTACAATCGCTTCCAGTATATCATTCAGCGTGATCATGCCTTCCAGGGTGCCATACTCATTTACAATAAAGCAACTGTGAATCCTGGTTGATTTTATTTTTTCAAGTAATTGGTAAGGGGTGTTATTTTCAGGTACAAATAAAGCTGGTTTTACAAGGTCTTTCAGTTTTGTTTGTTCATCTGCTTTAAAAAGTTCTTTAATGTAAATGATACCCTTTATATCATCCACCGTTTTGTCACAAACAGGATAAGTGGAATAGATGATTTCTTTTGCTTTATCTATGATGGTTTGTACGGTGTCTTCCATGTCAAACCATTCTATTTCTGTACGGTGTGTCATCAGGGCCGTAATCTTTCGGTCGCCTAAATGAAATACCCTTTCTATTATCTCTTTTTCTTCTTCTTCAATGGTGCCATGTTCACTACCCTCTGTTATCATGGCTTTAATTTCTTCTTCGGTAACGGCGCTGTCGCTGGAAGGTTTGATGTTGAACAACTTAAAAATAAGGGCCGTGATAGTGTTCAATAACCACACGGCTGGATACATCAGCGTTGATAAAAAGTTAACCGGGCCGGCTACCAGCCTCGCTATTTTTTCTGCCCTCAGCATACCGATCCGTTTTGGAACCAGTTCTCCCAAAATGATAGAAAGAAAAGTTACCAAAACGATGATGATGGCCGTTGAAATATTTTCGGCATAGGGCCTCAGCGTTTCAAATTTTGCAATATAGGGCTCCAGGTCCTTGCTGAATTTTTCACCCGAATAAACACCCGTTAAAATAGCGATCAGCGTAATACCTACTTGCGCCGTGGATAAAAATTTCTCCGGGTTGTCAATGAGGTCAAGTGCTATTTTTGCCTTTTTGTCCCCTTTGTTCGCTAGTGATTCCAGCCTGGTGCGCCGGGCACTCACCAGTGCTATTTCACTCATTACAAACAGGGAATTGAGTATGATAAGGACAAATAGTATAAAAATTTCTGTCATAATATAGTTTCAGGATCCAGGTATAGACCCGGTACTGAGGGTGCAAATATCTGTAATATTGTGTAATTAAGATTTTTAGTGATGTTTTGGCCAATCGCAATGGCAAAAACGCTTATTCAAGCACTTTGTTCTTGTTAAAAACGGTAGCGGTTGTATATCCAATCATTGAGCCAACAATTGCTCCTCCGATAAGATCAAGCGGATAATGCACCCCCACATACATTTGGGCATAACAGATGGCCGCTGCCCAGGCGAAAAACAGCCAGGCTGACCTTCCTATTTTTTGTTTTAAAGTAAGGAAAAGATACATCGCCATTCCAAAATGGCTGGTTGCGTGTGAAGATGTAAAGCTGCTGCTTTGTGGCCGGTAAATGCCCGGGTACATCCTTAACCAGCCTGCCAATGCCGGCTCATTACAGGGCCGGACCCGGATGATATATTCTTTAATTAAGTGACTGCTTATTAGGTCGGCCAATATAGGTGTGCAAACCGCTGCAAGCACCCACCACCATCCTGTTTTTTTATAATTGATGAGTACAAATAAAATAAGGAAAAGATATAGTGGCGTCCACAATTCTGCATTTCTTATGGCCGGCAACAGCCAGTCGAAGAACGGATTTTGCCAGCGGTGGTTAACATACCACAGCACAGTTTTATCCCATTGCATATTAAATAATGATTCCATGTTATGATATTACGCTATTAAAAAGACTACAGGATTGAATCCAGTCGCCGGTAATACAGCGTCAAAAATAATTAATCTATTTTTGCTGCCTCATTAAAAGAAAAGGATGTTGTTTATAAAAAGAATACCCAGGCTGTTGAGATGGATAACCAGCGTGCTGTTGATATTCGTTGGGGTAATGGGATTGTTGCGGTTGTTTTTTTACTGGCAGTATAATCCACCGGGAAAAAGTTTTTCCGGCGGGGCCATATTAATGGGGTTACGGTTTGACATCAAGTTTGCGGCTATTATGGCAGTGACCATATTGGTGCTTTGTATTTTACCTTTTTTAAACCCGTTTAAAAAACCCCGGGCAGCCATCTTTTGGAATTTCCTGGTCCCACTTGTGTTTTTTCTAATGCTGTTCGTGTATGCCATTGACTTTTTTCACTATAGTTATGTACAGCAACGGCTCAATGCTGCTATACTCAGTTATTTTAATGATGCGGCTATTACATTAAACATGGGGCTGGAGTCTTACCCGGTATTCAGGGTATCATTACTCATCATTATCGCTGCCGTGGTTTTTGCTTTTATTTTTAAAAAGCTGCTTTTCCATTATCAAACACAATTGGTGATCGACAGGAGGAAAGGTGTGGGTTGGTATATATTATTTTTCCTGTTGTTTGCATTGGGCATTTTTGGAAAACTGGGCCAGTTCAACCTGCGCTGGAGTGATGCTTTCACATTATCGGATAATTTTAAAGCCAATGCAGCGCTCAACCCCTTTCAAAGTTTTTTCAGTACGTTGCGATACAGGGACACCAGGCCAGATGTAAATAAAGTACGGCAGTATTATCCCATCATGGCCGATTACCTGCAGGTAACCCATAAAGACAGCACGGCGCTTAATTTTACCAGGGAATACAATTACACGGCAGTTGAGAACAAACCCAATGTGGTTTTAGTGATCTGTGAGAGTTTCTGCATGTTCCGCAGTACCATGTCGGGTAACCCGTTAAATACAACGCCTTATTTTAATGAGCTCTGTGAACAGGGGGTTTTCTTCAATCGCTGTTTTACACCCTCATTTCCTACCGCCCGGGGCGTGTGGGCCACTATCAACAGCATTCCGGATGTGGTGGGCGACAACAACCGCACTGCCAGCCGCAATCCTGAAGTGGTTAGCCAGCGGCCCATTGTGAATGCTATAAAAGGCTATGGTAAATATTATTTTATTGGCGGCGACCCCACCTGGGCAAATATCAAGGGCATGCTGCTGAATAATATCGACAGCCTGCGCCTTTACAGCCAGGACGATTTTGAAGCACCCAAAGTAGATGTATGGGGAATTGATGATAAAAGCCTGCTGCTGGAATCAAATAAGATACTGGCGAAACAGCAGGAACCATTTTTTGCAGTCATACAAACTGCAGATAACCATGCCCCCTACACGATACCAGAAAAGGAACTGGCTTCCTTTAAAAAAATCAATTATCCAATTGACACGCTGGCGAAATATGGATTTGAAAGCAATGATCAGTTCAATGCATTCAGGTACACTGATTATTGTTTTCAGCTGTTTATGGAAGCTGCCAAAAAAGAAAAATATTTTTCAAATACCATTTTTGTTTTTGTGGGTGATCATGGCGTGCCCGGCAATGTAGGCCAATTGTACCCGGAAAGTTTTTCTGAACTGTCCCTTACCCGTTCACATGTACCGCTACTTTTTTATGCTCCACAATTGCTCCGGCCAAAACTGGTGGAGCATGTATGTTCTCAAATTGATGTGATGCCTTCTTTAGCTACCCTGCTAAAAACATCTTACAGCAACACTACTATGGGGCAAAGTTTATTTGACAGCAGTTTTATATACCGGCAAAATGCCTTTACAGTAGATCACGAACTGCATACAATAGGTATGGCCAATAATGAATACTATTATAGAAAGAATATGATGACGGGTAAAATTGACTTTGCTTCCATACAAAAAGATTTGCCCCTGCTTCAAAACAAAACGACCGACAGCATAAAAAACAGTCTCGGTAAATTAGCAGATGCTTATTTTCACACTTCAAAATACATACTTTACAACAATAGTAAGAAATGAGTACAGACATAGTGATACCTGTTCTATTGTTGGTCGTAGCTTTTTTATATGCATCTGTAGGTCATGGTGGCGCAAGCGGCTACATTGCAGTGCTCACCTTGTTCAGTATCCCATTACAAATTTATAAGCCCGTGGTGCTTGTGTTAAACAGCATCATTGCCGGCATTGCTTTTATCCAGTTTTACCGGGCCGGTTATTTCAAATGGAAATTGGCATGGCCATTTCTACTCACCTCTGTTCCGTGTGCATTTATCGGGTCGCAGGTAAAAACCAGTGAGCATATTTATAATTTAATATTGGGCATTGCCTTACTATTTCCTATTGTGAGGTTGCTGATGAATGGGCCTAAAGAGAAAACGGACACAAAGCAGTTAACCATACTGCCGGCCTTGATATGGGGTGCCGCGATCGGCCTGGCTTCCGGTTTTTTGAATATCGGGGGTGGCATATTTTTAAGTCCTGTTATTATCTTAATGGGATGGGGTAATACAAAGGATGCTGCAGCCGTTTCCAGTTTATTTATTGTTTTTAATTCGCTATCTGGTTTAGCAGGCGCCGGTATACAAACTTCCAGTTTTACAACCAATTCTTTTATATGGATTGGTGCAGCAGTCATTGGTGGTTTAAGCGGCGCTTATCTCGGCAGCCATAAATTCCGGTTAGCGACAGTCCGTTACATACTTTCAACCGTACTTTGCATAGCAGCCGTAAAACTGATTTTTTCTTAATGCTGATATCCGATCAATACAACCGTGCATTTAAAACGTTGAGGGTAAGCCTGCTCAGCAAGTGTAACCTTAGCTGTGTTTATTGCACCATGGGAGAGGATGAGGTGAAAGAGAATAATATACAACAGCACCCGGTAAGCGCTGAAGTTTTATTAAAGCAGGTAAGGCAACTTCATGATGTATTGCAACTGGAAACGATCCGGTTAACAGGTGGGGAGCCATTATTGTATCACGAGCTTATTCCCTTAATAAAAGGCATCCGGGAGATGCGTATTGAAAAAATAAAACTCACCAGCAACGGTTTTTTATTGGAACGGCTGGCATTGCCATTGAAAGAAGCGGGGCTGCAGTCTGTAAATGTTTCGTTGGATGCAGTAGAAGAAGACATTTTCTTTTTAATGAGCAAGCGGAATGATGTACAACGGATTTTAAATGGGATCGATGCTGCCATATCTGCAGGTTTGCAGGTGAAAATAAACGCGGTGGTGATGAAGGGCATCAATGAAAATCAAATTATTCCTTTACTGGCTTTTGCATTTGAGAGAAACATCCGCATCCGTTTTTTAGAGATCATGGCAATGGGCTACCTGCATGATAACGCTGACAGATACCTGTTCACTCAAGAAGAAATACTGAACACGATCAGGCAGCAATTCAATGTTAAAAAAATTGAACGGGCCACTGCCTCCACAGCCAACTACTGGAAAACAGCTGATGGGAAAGTATTTGGCATCATTGCAAACGAAAGCGAACCTTTCTGCCATGATTGCAACAGGTTACGGCTCGACAGCAGCGGAAATATTTACGGCTGTCTCAGCAGCAACCATCCCATTGCTTTGAGCCAGGATGATAATGAAGCGGCATTAATCAGTAAATTGCAGCAGGCAATGGCGCAGAAGCAGGCGGTTAAATTCACAGGAAGTGAATTGAGCATGTTGCATATTGGAGGATAATTATAAGTACGAATAACAAATACGGAATAATAAATCCCGACCGCTGCTTTTAAACATTGACAATTCACTATTCACCATTCACCATGAAGATCCATACATACGCAGTACTAAAAGATTATTTTGATAAAGAGTTCACGATTGATGAACGGGTAGGTACAGTAGAGGGTTTACACAATTTTCTTGCCCAACGCAATCCTGCTGCGGTCACCATTTTAGCCGCCAGCCGCTATGCAGTAAAAGATAATTTTGTTGGCGATGATTTTGTTTTAAATACCGAAGATACTATTCACATTATGCCGCCAAGCAGTGGAGGTTAACGATGCAGCACCTGTCAGCACATACCATTGATACACCCGCCTTATTTTCCGGGGCACACCATCCTAAAGCTGGTGCGGTTGTTTTATTCAGCGGCGAAACAAGAGACAGCAGCCATGGTAAAGAAGTAATTTACCTTGACTACGAGGCACAGGAAAACATTGCTGAAAAAATGATCGCTGATATATTACAACAGGCGAAAGAGCGATGGCAGCTCACCATCGCACTGGCTGTTCACCGTACTGGCAAAGTGGCTGTGTCTGAATCAGCCGTTGTGGTGATCACCGCCTCGGCTCACCGCAGCGAAGCGTATGCAGCTAACCGTTATATTATCGACAGGATAAAACACGAAGTGCCCATCTGGAAGTGCGAATACTTTTCGGATGGTTCAAAAGAATGGGGTGGTAATTGTAATTGTGTAAAGTTGACGGGGGATGTGCATAAACATGTGTACGAGTTTGAGGATAAGTAAACTAAAGTAGTCGTTTGCATTCGTTCATATCTCACAACCCATCAGACTGGCATTTCTTATTTCTCTTTTTTTTGATATTGGATTTATCCCAATCTTGATCTTGTATGAACAATACCCGTTAGCATTTTTATTCCCGGATTGCAATGGCCTTGTTAGTATTTTAAATATGTAATTTGCGGAATCTTTTACTTCTATTTTAGCTATGTAAATAAACACATGGTCACAATTACTACAAACTTTTCTTACAAATGATTTTTCTTCAGTAAGAAAGCTTTTCCAAAAATCTTTCTTCTCAATTGCAGTATCAAGAGAAATTAAATTGTTGCCAATTTTAAATAATACCAAATCTGTGTATACAGAATCAGAATGAGTTTGTCCACTTGATTTGTAAACAAATGCCACTAAAATAAATACCAGGATTACACATTTTCTTTTCATTGCCAGTATAATAAAATTAATTACCCTGGTTCATATTAGCAAACCTTTATAGAACATCCATATGTCTTTTTCAGCATATACTAGAAATAGTTCCATATACGTTTTTTGAAATAAATCTGGATCGCAACTGAATGACAGCAAATTTGAGATAACTTCAATTGAACAGTATGTACATTTTATACTCAGCTGCATTTATTTCAACAACACAGCGCTCCGGGAAACAGCTTCCTGAAAAGTTTTTGTAACATTTGCTTTCCCAATAGAAAAAAGCAACCTGGCGTCCTGTAATTCTTTCATCACCTGTATGCTATGTACCTCTGATAAAACCAGTTTTGTTCCCCTGTGTTTTGACTCTTTATAAACTTCTTCCAGTGTCCTCACTCCTGTTGCGTCAATTATGGGAACCTGGCGCATTCTTATGATGAGTATTTTTGGTGGCTTTTCAATAAGCCTCATGGCATCTTTGAATTTGTATGCAGCACCAAAAAACAAAGGACCTGTAATTTCAAACACTTCTACGTCTGCAGGAATCACAAAATTTTCTACAGCATATTTATCTTTTTCATTTCCCTGGTCTTCAAAATCTTTTGTCAGCATACTTACGTTGCTGAACTTTATCATGTTGCGCATAAACAGGAACGCAGCTAACACAATTCCAACTTCAATTGCTACGGTAAGATCAACTAATACCGTCAGTAAAAATGTTGTCAGCAACACGGCCACATCGCTTCGTGGGCCTTTAAATACCGCCACAAAACTTTCCCACTCACTCATATTGTAAGCCACCACCACTAATATTCCTGCCAGTGTTGCCATTGGAATAAGCGCTACCCATTTACCAACAAAGAGCATGATCAGTAACAATGTTATGGCATGCACTATTCCGGCAACAGGGGTACGGCCACCATTTTTTACGTTGGTTGCTGTACGGGCAATTGCGCCAGTAGCAGGAATGCCACCAAATACAGACGAAAAAATATTTGCTGTTCCTTGTGCAATTAATTCCATGTTCGACTTATGGTTTCCACCAATCATTCCATCTGAAACTACTGCTGATAAAAGGGATTCTATTCCCCCAAGTAAAGCAATAGTAAAAGCAGGTTTAATTAAGTTTTTGATAGTGTCAAAATCCACATGAGGAATGACAGGTTTTGGCAAAGAAGAAGGGATATCGCCAAACTTACTGCCAATCGTTTCAACAGGAAGCTGTAACATTTGCATCACTGCAGTGGTTATAAATATTGCAATCAGTGAACCGGGTATTTTATGAGTGACTTTTGGCCATAGCTGTACAACAGCCACAGTTGCTGCGGCAATAACCACGGCGTAAACGTTTATGGAACCGAAATTGCCAAAGTAGCTCTTCCATTTAGCAATAAAATCTGCCGGAATGGAGCCCATTTGCAAACCAAAAAAATCTTTCAGTTGAGAAGAGAAAATAAGGATGGCGATACCGCTGGTAAATCCTGTGATCAATGGATGAGGAATATACTTTATTACTGAACCCAGCCGGGCAAAGCCCATCATGATAAGTATAATTCCCGCCATAAAAGTGGCTATGATTAAACCATCCACTCCATACAATTGCACAATGCCATATACAATTACTATAAATGCGCCGGTAGGACCACCAATCTGTACCCGGCTGCCCCCCATTGCTGATATAATAAATCCAGCAATAACGGCGGTATATAATCCTTTCTCAGGGGAAACACCAGATGCAATGGCAAATGCAATAGCAAGGGGCAACGCCACAATGCCCACTATTAATCCAGCCATCACGTCTTTACTGAATTGCTGACGGGAGTAATTTTTAATGGTAGAAAATAATTCGGGTTTAAACATTTGGCAGGATTTAATTCACGGCGTAGTTTAACCTGTGTTTGATCCTGTTGAACAAAATCATTGCCATCTTAATATTACTCCATTGTTGTGCTTCTTTTTTCATTGGGTTAAATAGTTCCAGTTCCCTGATAATTTTTTCTGTAAACCCCGGGATTGCCGGAGCATTCACTTCATTTAGCTCGAGGGCTGTAATAGTTGTATCGATAACAAGCTTAACCTCCTGCTGCGACCTGGCAAACAAAATTTGATTAATTAGCTTAGTGCTGTAGTCATTCAGTGATTCTGACATCGTAATTTTATTTTATTGTTTTAAAATTGTAACACTTAAATCATCCAGGTCATACCTCAACCCGGTTATTTGTACCAGTCCGTTTTTCACTTTTTCGTTGATAATCTTTGATTGAAGTGTTAACTGCCTGATACCGTGTTGCACATTTGCTTTTACATATTCGTCAACACGGTTTGTTGTATTCAATGGTATCGTCTTTATTTCTGCCTCCTGCCGGATACTGTCTATAATATCTTTTATGTGGCCTGGAATTTCACCACCTTCTGTAAAAGCTTCTATTGCACCGCAGCCTTCATGTCCCATTATTACAACCTGTTTTACCGAAAGGTGTTCAACAGCGTATTCAATGCTGCCAATTTCCAATCCACCGATGACATTTCCAGCAGTGCGGATAACAAACAAGTCGCCAATCCCTTCATCAAAAATTAATTCTGGTGAAACCCTGGAATCTGAACAACAAACCACTACTGCAAAAGGATGCTGTCCATGAGCAACATCCCTTAATTGCTCAATGGATTCATGCGGGTGAACTGGCTTTAACATAGAAAATCGCTTATTCCCATCCATCAACATTTGTAAAGCAGTTTCAGAAGTAACAACTTTAGTCTGGTTGTTTGGAGCTTTTTGCTGACACCCGCAAAAAGCAACAAAAGCCAGAAAAAGATAAAGTTTCATACGTCCTTTCATCATGTGTATTGTTATGGTAGATAATTATCCAGGTATTATTCGTTTATTGTCATTTTTCCAATTGGCGTTGTACTTCACAAAAAATGCTAACCAGTTTACCCTGCTAAGCCGCATAAAATAAGGTTGCAATACAATCATCATCAAAGCATTTGCAGCGAGCCACCAAAATCAAGTTTCATTTATTTAAATTTTAATCCAGAATTTCAGAAGTCCGTCCATTTCAACACCAACTACATGGTATCCCGGTGGCATTTCATCTTCAAGACTATGAAACGCCGCCAATCTTGTACCCGCAGGTTTTTGCTCCAGCTGTTTGTATAGATACCGGTTGTAATAGTTAAAAAGTTCAAGGGAGTAATCAATGCTCTCATCTATTTTGTCAGTCCCTGCTATATTTTCATAAAATGAGTTGTAAAAATAAAAATGGTCATATTTCCTGAAATCTATCTGGGTAAAGTTTCCATTAGTGAAGAATACATTTTCATGCTGCAGCATTTCTTTTGCCGCTTCTGCATGATTAAATAATTTTTTTCTTTGTTCAATTCCATAGTAGTGTGCCTGCGGTTTATAGTGGGCCGCCGCCAAACAAAATTTCCCTACACCACTACCAATGTCCAATACGGATACATTACTTTCAGCAGCTAAAAAACCAGCTGCCTTTCTTGCAACAACAAGTGGTGTCCAGTGCCGCTGTGCCAGCATTTGAATAGAAGACGGATAAAGCTTGTTAAATTGTGCATCTGAACCGAACCAGTTTTGTGCAGCAGCTCTTTTTTCGAGTAATGACATATTTAATTATTGCAGTTACAGTTTAATATTTTGAGTGTTTACTTTTGTTGTTTATCTGGTATTGTTTAGGCGGTACCAAACCATTGCTTTCACGCGGTAATGACGGTGCAATCCTGGCGATGCAGGTCTTTGTTTGATACTTGTGTATTCATAATGCAAAGCTATCTTGCATTTCCCTCCCTTGCGGTAAGCCTTCTTACCTCAAAAAGTGACCTTTATCAGTTTTAATGGAATAGATTTGCAGTTGCAATGAGTATAAAAGGGATATTTCCTATAGATAAATGGGATTTCAAAAGCAATTCAGTTCTGGCAGATTTGCCGGCAGATGATTTGGAACTGCTGATGGCTAATAAATCAGAACAGGTTTACAAAAAAGGTGAAATCATATTCAGGGAAGGGGCATATCCTTCAGGTATTTTTTATATCGTTGATGGGAAAGTAAAAAAATACAAACTTGATAACGATGCGAAGGAGCAAATAATTTACGTAGCCAATAAAGGCGAGCTATTAGGTTACCATGCAATACTTTCTGAAGACCGTTATCCCGATAGTGCGGCTGCTTTAGAAGAAAGCAGAATTGCATTTATCCCCCGGGAAGATTTTTTAGACACGCTGAATTACTCAAAGGTTTTGAGCAGGCGGCTTTTGAAAAACCTTAGTCATGAGTTTGCAGTACTGGCAAACAGTGTAAGTATGTTTGCACAAAAATCTGTAAGGGAGCGGCTGGCACTTCAACTGATCGTTCTCCGGGAGAAATACAAGATCAATTTTCAGCCAGGCATGCCGGTGGAAATAAATATGAGCAGAGATGATTTGGCCAGCCTTGTGGGTACAGCAAGAGAGAATGTAGTAAGGATACTATCGGAGTTTAAGGAAAATAAAATTCTCGAAACCAAGGGACGAAAAATTATAGTCAATAATGTGGACACCTTAATAAAAATTGCAAACTATAAATAATGTATTAATCCTTTAATTCAGCATCCCCATATAAAACTCCAGTATCTTTTTCCTTAGCATATATTCATATTTGGCAATGATCAAATTGCCATTTACCCTGTCCAGGTTATTTTTTGCTATCAGGTATTCCGGAGAGTTGATCACCCCGTTATCAAACCGCAATGTGGCAATCCGGAATGATTCTGCATAGGCTGCTGCCTGTTCCTGCAAAGCCAGGTAGCGTTTACTGGTAGCATTGATATTGATATAGGCCTGGTCAATATTTTGCCTTAATTGCAGTCTGATATTATCAGCTACTAACCTGCTGCTTAATTCATCATTTTTTGCCATTTTTACTGCATTGCGTACCCTCAAAGCATTAAACAAAGGAATCCGCATGCTTACACCAAAGCCATAAGAAATATTATTGTTGAACTGGCTGCCATAATTGATCGGTGTACTCTTATAAGTATCCTGCCTGGCGAGTACGGGCAGGTTAGTGCCATTGTATTGTACATATGCGCCTGTTTGCACATCGGCACTGCTCACAAAACTATTCAACATGGCAGCACTGGAGTAGTTTGTACTGGCGCCACCAAACAGCGATACAGAAGGATAGTAGGCTCCTTTAGCTGCTTTTACTGCCATCACGCTGCTGCTTACACGAAGATCCGCCGCTTTTACTGCAGCCAGTTTTTGCAATGCCAGCGAATAGATCTCCTCCGGCATTTTATCAAAAGTTTTTATTTCCTCCAGCAGGCCTGTGCGGCTAAACTGCAAATCTTCAGTATAAGGCACCTGCATCAGCATGGTCAACGACAGCACAGAAGACTGGTAGTTGTTTTCAGCGCTAATCAGGTTGATCTGTTCACCTGCATACTGGCCTTTCAAATCACTTACATTGGAGGGGGCAGTGGCACCTTCCTGTCCAACAATATCGATCCTTTCAGCCTGCTGCTTTGTTACTGCAGCTTGCTGGGTGGCCAATGTAATGGCATCTTGTGTGCTTAAAACCTGCAGGTAAGCGAGTATCACCTGCAATGTTAATTCATCCTTGCGTTGTTGCCACTCCATCCTTGCACCAGCAAATGCCTGCTCGTTCTGCCGGATGGTATTGCGCAACTGGAACCCGTTAAATATGGGTATGGAAGCCGATACATCTGCACCGCTTGATTTTAATTGTTGTGTGATATATCCATTGGTGAAAGGATCAATGGTTCGCCCGTTGTTGATACTATAATTGTAGGTGGATTGCGAGGACGGCAGGAGGTTATCCTTTGCCTGCTTGTAGTCAATGCCAGCTGCATTGGCCTGCAGTTCCCTTTGTTTTACAGTAAAATTATTGGCGAGTGCAGTATCAATGCAATCTTTTAGCGTAAGCATTTTACTTTGCCCCTTTGCAAAAAGGGCTGCTGCAACCATTAAAGCCATCAACAGGTATTTCCTTTTCATAACCATTATATTTGCCGCATAAAAAATGTGGCTGCTAAGTAATTGTGTTGTAAATATTCGAACGACTTTCTTCTCCCGCTAATTAGCTGGAAGCGGAGTGGGTTTCTATTCTTCCATCCAGCAGGTTGATAATTCTTTTGCCATAACCTGCATTTTTTTCAGAATGTGTTACTTGTATGATGGTTACCCCTTCATCATTCAGCTGCTTAAATAATTCCATGATCTCCTCGCCCTGTTTTGAATTGAGATTACCTGTTGGTTCATCAGCCAGTAATAATTTAGGCTTCCCGATCAGTGCCCTGGCTATGCCCACTAATTGTTGCTGACCTCCGCTGAGTTGTGTGGGAAACAGGTCTTTCTTTCCTACAATATTGAATTTGTCCAATGTATCTGCCACCATAGCTTTTCTTTCGGATGATTTGATGTCTTTGTACAACAAGGGCGTTTCGATGTTTTCGTATACGGTGAGTTCATCAATCAGGTGATAGGCCTGAAATACAAAACCGATATAATCCTTATACAGTTTAGAACGCTGTTTCTCTTTTAGTGTATGAATGGGCTGGTCAAGAAAGGAATATTCACCTTCATTAAATTCATCCAGCATGCCAATTACATTCAACAAGGTTGACTTTCCCGAACCAGAGGGCCCCATGATGGAGACAAATTCACCTTCCTTTATTTCAAGGCTCAGGTCTTTTAAAAGAAAAGTGCGGTTGGCACCTGTATTTACCCACTTAAAGATGTTCTGCAATTGTATCATTTTGATAGTTTTGTTTTTTCGGCTGAAATTAATAATTGGTGCTTATACTTTAAATCCCATTTGGTGCTGTAAGGGTTTTCAACCTCCGTGCCAACGGATGAAAGCCTTTACCAGCAAGGGTTTTATAAAAAGATCGTAAATAAAGTGTCCGGAAACGGACAGTTTTTGTTTGATAGCGTACACAGTAGCCCGTACGGGCGATTTTATAAATATCAGTTCTCTAAGAAATAAACCGGTTTATTATACGTTGCGGTACAATAAAATGTGAATTTTGGAGTTTTAACTGCAATTAGCACCGTTTTGCTGATTAAATCCTATATTTACAACACTGAAAAAGTTAATTACCATAGTAATTGTTTTGATGAGCTTTGCCTCATCGTCATTTGCGCAGTTAAGAACTGCTGCAGATAATGACCAGCCCGCTAAGATTGTAAAGTTTTACCCTAACCCGGCCAGTACTTCCATTAATTTTGAATTGCCAAAGGGTTACGATAAATCTTACAGCATCCAGCTGTTTAATTTTATGGGAAAAAAAGTGGCAGAGATCAATGCTACTTCACTCCGTGTTAATTATGCCCTTGACGGTTTATACAGGGGCATTTACATATTCCAGCTCCGGGATAAATTTGGAAAAGTGGTTGACTCTGGTAAGTTCCAGGTAGTTCGCTAAGCCCCTTTATATAACAGTCACCAATAAGTTTTTTACTACTTCTTTGCTGAGTACTTTATTAGCTTTGCCGCTTACTTTTACGGTAAAAGTGCTGTCAAAGGTCTCCACTGATTCTATCAATATTTCATCACCTAAATGAAGATTATTCTTCGTGAGGTATTGAAGAAAGTTGTTGGAATGGTCTGCAACGCCAATAAATTTTACTTTATCGCCTGTAATGCAGTCAAGCAAGGGTTTACTGGCAGTTTTTGCAAACCGGCCTTTTGAATCCGGTATCAGGTCACCATGAGGATCAGTGGCAGGATAACCAAGGTGTTTATCCAGGTGATCTATCAATTCATTACTTACTACATGTTCTAATTGCTCTGCAATATCATGAACCTCATCCCATTTAAAATTTAGTTTATCTACCAGCCAAACTTCCCAAAGCCGGTGCTTTCGGATGATGTTTACGGCAATTTGTTTTCCGCTGTCAGTTAATTTTACACCTTTTGATTTTTCATAGGTCACCAGCTTTTTGGCCGCAATCTTTTTAATAAAATCAGTAACAGAAGCTGCGCTAACCTTCAGTGAATCAGCCAGTTCCGACGTGGTGACCATAGCGCCACTGGTCTCATGAAGTTTATAAATAGCCTTCAAATAATTTTCTTCAGCAGATGATGTCATGTATCCTTTTTTGCAAAAGTGTAAAATAAATCTTGTAAAAAATATTTTTAGGTGAGCCTAATTTTATATTTTTGGTACTCGAATGAATAAGCGGCTATATATTATAAGATATTTATTTACACTAATACTGTTTGTATGCAGTGCAGAATTGCCCGCTCAAACCGGCAGGCTATCGGGAAGTGTTGTGTCTGCAGTTGGGCCATTGTCGTCAGCTACTATAGCAATTAACTATAAAGGGAAAATACTGGCGGCAGATACATCGGGGAATTTTTCAATTGGCAATATTAACTATGGAAAACTACAACTTCATATCACAGCAGCAGGTTATCTGCCTTTTGATTCAGTTTTTTTATTTGATGGAAATACACCCTCGCTCATTATAAATATGCAGCAGGATAACAGCCTGGTGGATGAAGTGGTGATTTCAGGTACCATGAAGGCGGTTAGCAAAATGTCATCACCCATCCCCGTTGAAGTATACACACCCGCTTTTTTTAAGAAAAATCCCACCCCAAATATTTTTGAAGGATTGCAACTGGTAAATGGTGTGCAGCCTCAATTGAATTGTAATGTTTGTAATACAGGCGACATACATATTAATGGTATGGAAGGTCCTTATACAATGATATTAATTGATGGGATGCCAGTGGTGAGCAGTTTGAGTACTGTTTATGGCCTTAGTGGTATTCCCAATAGTATTGTAAAGCGGATAGAGATTGTGAAAGGGCCTGCTTCCACTTTGTATGGCAGTGAAGCGGTGGGTGGACTGATCAATATTATTACGAAGGATGCTGTATCTGCAGACAGGCTTAAACTGGATCTGTCCGGTACATCCGTAGGGGAGATCAATGCAGATATCAGCTCTGGTTATACCCTCAATAAAGTAAGCGGTTTGCTGGGTATTAATTATTTTAATTACCAGCAGCGCAGGGATATTAACAATGATAATTTTACAGATATCGCTTTGCAAAACCGCATCAGTGTCTTTAATAAATGGAGTACAGCTTTGTCTTCTTCTGTTAAAACAACTTTGGCGTTGAGGTATATTTATGAGAACCGCTGGGGAGGAGAAATGCAGTGGCAGGAGAAATTCAGGGGCAGTGATAGTGTATATGGTGAGAGTGTTGTTACAAAAAGAGTGGAGGTACTGAACACTACATCTTTTGGGAAATATTCATCACTGGATTTTTCGTACAATTATCACCGCCAGCAAAGTTTTTATGGTACGGTAAAATATTTTGCCACACAGCAGGTTGCTTTTGCCCAATGGAAATGGAGCAAAACGATACAGTCGCACGACCTGTTAGTGGGTATCCCTCTCCGTTATACTTTTTACGATGACAATACACCCGGTACTGCCACTGTTGATGGCAGGAACAAAGCAGACAACAGTTTTCTGCCGGGCATATTTGTGCAGGATGAATGGGCACTCAATAAAAAATTAACAATGCTCAGCGGTCTGCGGTACGATTACAACAGTCAGCACGGCAGTATCATCACGCCAAGACTGAGTTTTAAATATTCGCCCAATCATACCAATACAATCAGGTTAAGCGGTGGTAATGGTTACCGTGTAGTGAATTTATTTACTGAAGACCACGCAGCTTTAACAGGAGCAAGGGAAGTGGTGATCGTGTCTGCACTAAAGCCAGAGCAATCCTGGAACGGCAATATCAACTATAGTAGTTTTATACGGCATAGCAGCGGTTTTATCAACCTGGATATAAGTGGTTTTTATACTTATTTCACCAATAAAATAGTGGGTGATTATTTTACAGATGCCACTAAGATCATTTATGATAACCTGGATGGTTATGCTGTTTCTAAAGGTATTACCATTAATACTGATTTTAGTTTTAGCAATAGCCTTAAAATAATGGCTGGTGCCACTTTGATGGATGTGTATCAGGTGAATAAAACTACCGATGGAAAAATGATCAGGACACCACAATTGTTTGCCCCTAAATTATCCGGCACTTTTACTGCAAGTTATACCCTTCCCAAAGTAAATGTGGTAGTAGACCTGACCGGGAAATTAAATGGACCTATGTATTTACCTGTTGTTCCCGGTGATTTCAGGGATGAACAGTCTCCCTGGTATTGTATTATGAACCTGCAACTGGTAAAGTCTTTTACCACGGGCTTTGAATTATATGCGGGTGTCAAAAACCTGCTGGATTTTATTCCTTCCAATCCGTTGTTGCACCCGGATGACCCGTTTAACAAGGCTGGAGGCAAGTACTTTGACGCTGCGGGCAATCCCCGTGCAGATACCAATCCCAATGGCTACACCTTTGATCCATCTTATAATTATGGTCCTGTACAGGGAACTAAAGTATTTGCTGGTCTGCGCTGGCAGATAAAATAAAAACACCAGCTACTGCATCTGCCGCAACTGGTGTTTTATGTACCGCTCTAACAGCGGATAATTTTATATGAAATATTTTACGGTCAAAAAGTGATATCAGGGATTTGCATTGGCTTCTGCTTCTTCTTCAGATTTTTCATACTCCTGTTCTTCTTTAAAATAGTTGGCAAGCGACAAGGGCCCGCTTCCTTCCACAACAAAAACAAGAGAAAGCATTAAAATGATCACCGAAAGGCTCAAATCGGTTTCTGCTTTATACAATCCCCGTTTTGAAGTAACAAAAATAATGGCCCCAATAATTACGGGCACCTGTATAAAAGCAGCAAAACGTGTAAAAAGCCCAATGATGATCAAAAATCCACCACCTATATGAACCCATGGGATGGTCATCATAAGTATATCCTGGTAATTTCCAAGATCGTTATCAATGATCAATGTCCTGAATTTTTCAGGTTCATTCAGGAAAGCAACGCCCCTTAAAAGAAGAATTGCGCCTAGTGCAACCCTGAAAAGTGCAAGCCACTTTGGGTTGTGAGAGTCTGTCCATTCACGGAGTTTAGCAAGCATGGTAAATGAATTTTTGTGGTTAATAGTTGTTGTAAACTACAAAATATATTTAAGTTTTAGTAACAACACCCTAATTTTTTTTCACAATTCTTTAACAAAGTGCCTTTTACTCTGAAATTTCAGCAAAATAACCGAGAACAGCTTTGTTATTGATGAGCACCGATACGGGGTAACTGTCTTCTTCGTCAAACTTGTAAGTAAAGCTCACAACGCCGTTATTAAAAGTGTAATCCACAGTTTTAGTCCTGGATTTTTTTCCTGTACCCAACTGTAACGACACAATATCAATTTTAGTATTGGACGCCACTTTAAAATTAAAGGCCATGGCTTTTTTAGTATTGGCTTTTATGAAGCCTTCGTTAGGCAGATAGGAATTCAAGTTAAACTCAATTGCATCCCTCTTAACGATTGGTTGAGCAAAAAAGTCTTTGATGGATTTGGGACCCGAATTACCCAGCTGCCAGGCCATATTATCAGGGAAATGCTGCAGGTTGAAGAGTGTTTTATTTGCAAAAAAATACCTGTCATCAAATTTTCTTGTGAATGCAGTGGCTTTGTCGTCCACATAGCCGCTACCCCATTCCGGATCCACGTAATACCATGCTTCAGGGCTTTGCCCCAACTGTATTACTGCCCAGGTATGGTTAAGTTCATCAGGCACATTATTAATATCCTCCACCGTTTTTTTAATATAACCATCCACAGTAAGGCACCTGATCTTTGCCACGCTGCACATATCCTGGAACAAAGTGGCATAACCATTGGCGTTAGCTTTCCTTGTTTTTAATATTATTTCCGATAACATTTTTTCATTGCTTCCGTTTTTGGCCATTTTCACATCGATACTGATGTTATTGGCTATCCAATAGAAAATGGCTCTGACTTTATCTGTGCTTTCAGGGAATTTCTTTGTAAGTAAATGGCTGATGGTGCCCACATTTAATGTATCGAGGCTCCCCAGCGACTGTACATAGTCATCCACTGTTTTGTACCGGTCGCTGCTCTGGGCATTCAGTGCTGCAGTAAAACAAAGCAGGGCTGCTGTCACTACTATCGTTGCGTACTTTTTCATAGAATTAAAAATAATTAAATAACGGGTAATGCTGCCCAAAAATATTGGGTTGCAGGTGCGTAAAAAGATTTTTGAGAAAAAAATAACATTTATAAAACCGGTCACTTCTTAATTCCGTAATTCATATCACAAGCCATTAACCTATTCCGTAAATCTTAAAAAAAAATTACTGTTATGAAAAAAATAACACCAATGGTGAAGGGAGCCTTCATGTGCCTGCTGACAGCGGCAATTATGTTTAGTTGTAAAAAAGAAGAAAACAGGCCAAATGACAACCCGGCGGCGATGGGGCCTGACCTGGTATTTTACGGCCTCACTGCATCGGGGCAGTTGGCCAAGTTCAACGCTATGTCACCGGGCACGGCCATCTCCAGCGTTGCTATTAGTGGGCTTCAAAGCGGGGAGTCAATTACTGCTATTGATTTTCGTCCTGCTACCGGTGAACTGTATGGTATGGGAAGCAGCAGCAGGCTGTACATTATCAACCTTACAACCGGTACGGCAAGAATGGTAGGAACAGATCCATTTTCACCTGTATTAAATGGTGATATTGTAGGATTTGATTTTAACCCTACAGTAGACAGGTTGAGAGTGGTAACCAACATGGGGCAAAACCTGCGGGTGAATCCTGAAACAGGCACCGTGGCATTCACTGATGGCAGTATCAATGGCGTTAGCGGTGCAATGGTTAACGCTGTAGCCTACACGAACAGTATGGCGGGGGCATCGTCCACCACTTTGTTTGATATTGACCTTGGAACCAACAAGCTTTATAAACAAATTCCTCCTAACAATGGTACATTGGTTGAAGTGGGTAGTCTTGGTGTGATGGCCACAAACGAAGGTGGTTTTGATATCTCACCTGATAATGCTGCCGTGCTGGCCAGTCTTTGGGTAGATGGAAAATCTTCTTTATTTAAAATTGATACTGCTACCGGTATGGCATCAAGGATTGGTGATTTTCCTGGAACCGATGCTGTAAAAGGTATTGCTATACCTACTAACCCGGTGGCCTATGCTATCGATGGGATGAATAACTTTTTGATATTTAATCCAACCAGCACTGCTGCTCCTGTGTCAAAATCCATGATGGGTTTAATGGCAGGTGATAGTTTAAAAGGTATCGACTTCCGTCCTTTAAATGGTCAAATCTATGGCCTTGGAAAAAGCGGTATGCTATATACAATTAACACATCCAACGGTGCGGTTGCGGTAGTTGGCAGCGGTCCATATGCAGGCTTAAATGGTGCTTATTTTGGCTTTGATTTTAACCCAACTGTTGACAGGATAAGGGTGGTAAGCCGCAACGGACAAAACCTGAGGATGCATCCTGTAACTGGCCTGGTTGCTGCAACAGATGGTATGCTGAATCCGGGTACGCCCCATATAGCAAGTGCGGCATATACCAACAACTTTGCCGGTGCCACTACTACCACTTTGTATGATATAGATTGTCATAACGACTCCTTGTATATGCAGGTTCCTCCAAATGATGGTACACTGGTGCCGGTGGGCCCACTGGGTGTTGATGTTCTATCTGAAAACGGGTTTGATATTGGAAGTACGAGTGGTATAGCTTACGCAATATTTACCGTAGGCGGTACAAACGGTTTGTATAGCATTAATCTCAGTACCGGTGCTGCCACTAAGCTGATGGATTTTAACAGCAAAGTACATGGCTTTACTATTGGTCTTGGTTTTTAATACAAAGAAGCTGGTTACAGGAAACACTTTACTGTTGCCGGTTATTTTTCCCGAATGGCTTGGTGCTGCATGATTTGATAAGAACCCGGATACGGTGGCTTCCCGGATAAATGCAGTGAATAACTGTAACCACATAAAAATCCGCATACGAAAGTTTGCGGATTTTTTTATTTTTCCGGAATGATAAAGTTCACCGCAACCATACAGCAGTTTGATAAAAAAGGGGAGAAGACAGGCTGGAGCTATATTGATGTACCTGCTGACCTTGCGGATGAATTAAAGCCGGGCGTAAAAAGATCCTTCAAAGTAAAAGGCAAGCTGGATGCATTCGCTATTAACCAGGTGGCGCTGATACCAATGGGCGATGGAAATTTTATCATACCTTTTAATGCAGCTATGCGTAAAGGAACCGGCAAGAAAAAAGGAGCAATGATAAATGTGCAGTTGACCGAGGATAAAAAGGAGTACCAGCTAAATCGTGACCTGGTGGAATGCCTGGCAGATGAACCTGCTGCATGGGCGTTCTTTAATACCAAAACCAGGTCCTTCCAAAATTACTACAGCAAATGGATTGAAAGTGCTAAAACAGAAACTACCAGGGCAAAACGCATTGCATTGGCTGTTTCCTCATTGGCAAAAAAGATTGAGTTTGGAGAAATGTTGAGAATGGAAAGGGAAGCAAAAAGGCAATGAGCAATATGCTAAACAGTAATAGCGCAAAAAAACAGTAAGCATAAAACATGAAGACAAGAATTTCTATAACCAGTTAACAAACGATTCTCCATTCACTATTCACCATTGACAATTCACCATTGACCATTCACCACTTACTTCATAAACACTCTCAACAAAAGTGCAAATCCATCATCTTCTTTTGGCTTATCCTTAATCGTTACTATATGCAGGCCGGAGGGCGTCCATACTTTAAAAATTTCTCCTTTTGCATGGGTGCGGATGCCATTGTCCAGTTCGGGCAGCATCACTCCTCTTACAAACCAGCCAAGATCGCCTCCTTTAGCAGCTGAATTATGATCTGCGCTGTAAGTGGATGCCATTCTTTCAAAAGTTGAATTGCCGGTTTGAATCCTGTTAATGATCTTACTGGCGAGAGAGTCTGCAAACGCTTTTTTAAAAACACCCGTATCGATCAATATATGGCTTACGTGGTAAAAGGTATTGGGTAGTTTTGCCAGCACTTTTATCAATACATTATTGCCTTTAAACGGCCCATATACTTTGTTCATTTTGCCTTTATAGGCAATACTGTCTGCAATGCCCAGGAAGGAAGTGCTGCTCATTACCGCCACCGTATCGATCACATACTTTTTCTTTAGTTTGAATTTCACATAGCCGATGGGGTTATCTGTTGTTTCGAGTTCTTTTTTAATTTGAGCAACTGTTTGTGCCTGGTTAGATAGTGCACAGCAGAGGGTGATAACAAGTACAGTAATTTTTTTCATTACAACAATGTCTGTTTGCTGCAAATGTAGGGCATTCACAAGAGTGGCCCGGGAAAGGCCGGGAAGTGGCGATAAATGCCCGGAAGTTTACTTTTTATACAGTTTTTGGCAATATGTATACTGAAGTCCGGTCACTGTAAGCGTATATTCATCCGGGTACAAAAATGAAACCGTGTCGTCAATTACAACTTTACTGTTGCCTTTTTCTGCATTTACTTCTTTACTGATAACTTTTTCTCCTTTGCTGTTGGTGAGCACAGCTACGAACGTTTCATTGATGGCTGTGTTTACTTCTATATTGATTACAACATCAAATTGAGCAGGCCAAGCTTTTACATGAGGTAAGCCGCTTAAAGTTGACATCCTGATAACATCTGAGAAAACGGTATCAATACCTATGGCTTTTATCCGGTAAAAACCTGTGGGCAAAGGAACCGAGTCTTTGTACTGAAAGTTAATGCCGTCACTACTACTCACCCGGGCAAGTTCAGTGAAGTCTTTTCCATTTTCACTTCTTTCAATATAAAAAAGGCTGCTGCTTGCCTGCTCGTACAATTTCCAATAAATAGTGGCTGCACCATATTGCAGTTCGCCATAGAATTTGCTAATGATACCAGGTGCCGGGATGCTGTGAATGTTTGAAATTTTTTCCAGAAATAATTTGTAAGCAGTAGCTTTTGCTGGTAAGGATTGCAGCAGAAATGCAATCATAATAAGCCTGTTGAACATAAATAATAGTGGACTGAGCGGTTTTGTATGTATAAACGAAATTCGTTATAGCTTATTTCAAAAATCAGGCCTAAATCATTGACAGTATTGATGTTGCAACAACAATGTCGTCATGGTTGATTTATAACATAACAAAAAACTGCGGCTGTTTGGCAGCCGCAGAAAGGGATGGTTGTTGTAATTGGGCCTAATGAATTAATACAATTTTCTCCGCGCCTGTTTTATTATCTTTTGTAACATACCTGATAAAGTAGGTGGCGGAAGGAAAACGGGAAAGATCAATTTTGTATCGCTTTTGTTTATCTGTTACCTGTACACGCATTACTAGTTTGCCAGTAAAATCGGCTACAAATATTTCAGACAGCTCTTTATCTGTTTCCAGCGTCATTGGTCCAGGTGTGGGGTTTGGAAATACTTTTACCTTTTCAGTGTTTGAATAAAAAGTAAAGGGTTCAATTGTTTTTTTTACTTCATCGCAGGTATTTACAAAACACATTTGTTCCATTATCCTTTGCAGCAGATCATTCAGCTTTTCAACTTTAAATTCGTCTGTAGTAGGTTTGATATGAGGGTTACCGATACCGCTGTCATCTGTAAGAAAAAGATATGTGCCGTTAGTGGCCAGCGCCATAGACCGCATAATAAATTCTGTTGCTTTATCTGTGCCACTGCAGGCCACAGGAACAATACGTATGCCTTTGGCTGCGGCTGTTGAGATCAGTACTGCCAATTCATTTTTTGCTTCATCATGAGGCGGTGCATCCATCAAAAGAAAGATGATCTTTGTTCTTGCATCATCACTCCAGGCAAGTTTTACTGTTGCTTCCTGCAATGCTTCTTTTAATGCTTCGGGATAATCGCCGCCGCCACCAGCAGATTGTTTTTGTATAAACTCCACGGTATGCTGTGTATTCCTGCTGAATGGTTGCACGCTGGTGATATATTCATCACCTTTGTCCCTGTAAAAAACAGCGCTGGTATATAATTCAAGCGAAGGTTCTTTCAAAGAAAATTTGCGAAGGATATCACCCAATTCTTCTTTTAGATATTCAATTTCATCACCCATACTCCCCGTGGCGTCTACCACAAAAGAAACTTCTACTCTATTGGAAACAGAACAATTTCTGCTAAGCTGGATATGATTGATACCCTGCGAAAAAGGGACAGCAATAAATTGTTTTTTCTCTCCGTTTATTTCTATCGCCAGGTTGTTTTCCTTGTTGTTATTGGAAAACCCGTTCCACAATTCGGCCTTGCCGGTATTATCCGAAACCGCAGTCCATACAATTTCCTTTGTGTCTTTATTTACAAGATAAATGGTTTCTCCCACCACTGCCTTGCGTTCCTTATTCTGCAATTGAACACTAAAGCGCTGCGTTGCATACAAATTCCATTTTTCACTGTGTATCCTGAAATCAGTGCCATTGTAATCCTCCCACATTTTCCATTTTTTAAAGTCATTTACTTCTCCTGCGGTTAAAAGGCTGCTGTAGGCTGGGTTATCTTTTTTTTCTGCATAATAAGGTTTGCTTTTTTCCTTCTCTTCCCTGTGTATGCTGGCCGGCGCAGCATATGCTTCGGTCATGTCCATTGATCCTGCACTGCTGGTTGTGCTGCTGTGGTAACTGTTTTTTGCAAGTGGTGCCGATGTTATTTTGTGAGTGCTGCCGGATAAGTCTTTTTTACGTACTGTACCATAACCCGTTACAACTACTGCTTCGCCAAGTGTATGAGAAGCGGTTTCCAGGGTAATGGTAATTGTGGCAACAGAATCTTCAAAGTCGTTTTCCTTTATTTTTTTTTCGCTGGTTGTATAGCCAACAGCACTCACATTTAAGGTAATTGTTTTTCTGTCTACTGCAAGGCGGAACTTTCCATCGGCATCAGCTTGTACACCTTTTTTAGTTCCTTTTATTACTATGGTTGCAAATGAAACAGGATCACCATTACTGGCAATAATGGTTCCGTCAATACTTGATTTTTGTGCATTGCCTTGTAGTGAAAGCAGGACGAGGATGATAAAGGAGAGTTTTTTTGTAACAAACATAAACAGCGGTTTACTTTACTAAATGTTTGTACAGGATGCAGCTGTTTTGCGTTTTGCATAAGAGGAGCGGTTCTTTTTATTGAATAGATAGATTTCCTTGTATCAATAAATTCTTTCCCGGGGCTACAATGAGCTTTGCACCCTGGGCAATTACCTGGCTTATGTTTACAATGCAGGGATTGTTTCCGGAAGGGTTAATGATGATTTCTGCGCCAGCTGGAAGTAGAGCAGGCGGTACATTATTATTGGTCCAATTGGCCGCAATACTCCAGTTTCCACTTCCGGTAAAAACGTAGGTGTTTGCATTACCAGGGCAAACAAAAGTATCACTGCTGCAGACCCGTTGTTTTACGATGCCTGTAACTGTATTCAGTCTTTCTTCAAAAATCGTTTTGCTGTTACAACTGTCTTTTAAATAGTAATTAAGAAAAGGTATGAGTAGAGCTGTGCTCTTTTCAAACACATTCCCGGCGCTGAGCGGTGATGTATTGCAGCCTGAAAAAAACTGGCCTGTAGCGCAGGTTCCGTTATTATTGGCAAAATGACAATGAAGGGCATCGGTAATGTTTACAAAGGTCTTGCATGGATAAGGTACCAGCTGGTACATCCGTTCCTGCGTTGTATCCCGGACAATACAATCACGGCTGCCGGCAAAAATTAAAGCAGGTATCCCCGCCTGTGAGGCCGCCGTTTTTGCGGAGGGGTTAGTTTCTGCTGCTGCAAAATTAAAAATGGCATTGATGCGGTCATTATAAACTGTAGCTAAAAAGCTGGCGCCGCCACCCATGCTATGGCCACCGGCAGCTGAACGTTCTGCCACCCGCTGGTATAAAAATGAGCTGGCAGAGTCATCCAGTGTGATAAGGTGCCGGCATAAAAAACCAATATCTCTCCCAAACTGTTCATGATCAGGGGAAAGACTGCCTTCCGTAACAGGAAGCGCTACGATGAACCCGTTCTTTGCAAGGCTGTCTGCCAGCCATTCATAACTGCTGGTACCAATTACAAAGCCGTGGCCAAAAATCACTACGGGAAATTTTTCAGTTCCTGTTATCACAGGCACATTAAAACCTGCTGTGCCTGCAGGATAATATAATTCTGTAGCAACAGCACGGTTGTTTCTTGATATATCGGTAAATGAAATGGTGCGGTGCCCGGTTTGATAAGACTGGCTGCAAACTGATATTGAAAGCGGGATGCAGATTGACAAGAGCAGTGATTTCATGTATGCAGGCCTACCTGTTTTTATTAAGTGATTGTGTATTTTTAATATAGGCTTGTTGTTCCTTTGCCTTTATTGAAAGTACACTTAAATTTTTTTTCAGGCTGTCGGTATCATACTGAAAGTTCTCCGTTTTTTTTCCAATACCATCCAATTTTAAAAAAGCACCCTGCACTAATGTATCAATGGCAACGAACAGGTTGTTGGTTTCAGCAGGTGGTTTAGAAGGAATAAAATTATTATTCCTGTACTCCACCAGTTCATTGTAAATTTTTTTGGCTTGGTTAAGACAGGCCACGGCCTCGTTAAATAATTGCATATTCTCTTCTTCATGTACAATCTGCACTTTCATCTGGTTATACGTATACCAGGTTTGCTGGTCGGCATTTTCAATGCCGGCGGCTTTCATTCTTGCAGCAGCAGATTCCATTTGCTGTAATGTATCACTCTGCAGGTAGGCCATCACCGAATCTTTGTAATGATAAGTGGGAGCATTTTTCTTTATAGCAAAATAGCCTCTTTTAAAATCTTTATGACTTACGGGGTGCTCTAGTAACTGCCACAAAGGATCAAACGGAATATGCGTCCGGATAAATTCGGTGGGTTGCACCATATAATACAAATAGCTGGCATAGCCTGCATCCCAGGTAGGGTCACAGAGAAACCATTCTTTATCCAATTGTACCGCCACCCAGCCATGCCCGTTCCAGTAATCGTTGCCAGGCAGATTGGTATACCCGGTAACAGCCGCTGCCTGCACGCCGCATTTCAACAAAATATTGGTAAATAAAGCCGCATAATTTTCACATACGCCTTTTCTTCTTCTTAGTATGGCAGTCATGTTTGTTTCCGGGTCAATGCCCCATGTGTTAAAATGAAACAAACTGTCTTTGCTGTATGCTATATTATGAATGATCCAGGTATAGGCGGCCCTTATTTTTTCACCTTCCCCGGTAAAGTTATTATTGATGTACCCGGCAATACCGGAAGTAGAATAGGTTTGTTGCTTAGGTATCCCCAATGCTTTATCATCCACATAAGTGTATTGATCCTGCGCTATACTGGTGCATGTGCAACAAATAAAAATCAATAGGGACAACAGCTTCATGCTGCAATATTTTCCCCAAAGTTAAAGTATAAATAAGGCTGGAGGACAACCGGAAATGCTAAAATGAATCAGTCATCAGAACCCTGGGAAGGGCAAGATTATTTATTAAATGGAAAGCTGGCGACCTGGCTTAATGAGTATAAGACCAGGATCGGCAAAAAACCTACATTAAATCCATTGCTTTGGCAAAGAAAGTGCAGTTGAAAGGCAATACCATGGAACAATAGCCTCCACCAATACTATATACAAAAAAGAAAGCTGCTACAGATACGAGAAATAAAATCCAGTAAAGGCCGGTGTATTTTTTTGTAGATGATTCCATGTGTTATCGAAAGTTTCGGCAAAAATAAGGTAATTGGTTATTTATACAAATGCAGATTGAACAGTATTTTTTAAAAAGCCTGAAAAATCAATCGATTGCAGTCAAAAAACTGCTTTGGGTTTGTCGTGTATTTTTTACATTTACACAATAACGGTTTATCTTGCCGCCCCATAACTTTTGACGATGCTACTCAATTTTTATTTACGGTTTTCTACCAGGTTTGGCCAGTCTTTGTTCGTAACAGGCGCTCACGAAGCGCTTGGCAACAGCAATATAAACCAGGCAGTACCCATGCAATATTTCAACGACGAATTTTGGTACGCACAGGTGGAAATTGCCGATGTAGCATCGCATAAGGTAGACATTGGCTATAATTACCTGCTGAGGGAAGACAATGGTAATGAAATAGTGGAATGGGGTGATGACCGCCTGGTCGAACTGGAAAAACTGGCTTCTAAAGAGGAAATTGTTTTAATGGATACCTGGAACCATGCTGGTGAAATTGACAATGTTTTTTATAGTAAACCCTTCCAGGAAGTATTGTTGAAAGCTGAAACTGCAGGCAACTCAAAAGAGCTAAAAACCTTTACTCATGAATTTAAGGTGAAGGCGCCTATGCTGTCAGCAACCGAAGTGATCTGTATTGCCGGAACAGGCAAAACACTGGGCGACTGGAAAACAACACCCCCCGTTTTGCTTAATAGATCCGGTAACTGGTGGACCGTAAAACTGAATTTTGGCAAAGACAGTATGCCCATTGCCTATAAGTATGGTGTGTATGACACTGCTGCAAAAAAATTCAGCCATTTTGAAGACGGTAAAAACCGTACGCTGCAGGTGGATACTAATAAAGCAAAATCCACCATTATCCACGATGGCTTTGCACATATTCCCTACCGTAAGTGGAAAGGTGCCGGGGTAGCCATTCCTGTTTTTAGCCTGCGTACGGCCAATAGTTACGGTACCGGGGAGTTTACTGATATTAAAGAACTGGTGGACTGGAGTAAAAAGGTTGGTTTAAAACTGGTTCAGTTGTTACCTGTAAACGATACCACGGCCACCCATACCTGGACGGATTCTTATCCCTACGCCGCTATTTCCGCTTTTGCCTTGCATCCATTATTTCTCAACCTGGAAAAAGTTGCGAATAAAAACCCGGCACTGCTAAAAAGCTGGAAAAAAACAAAGGAAGAATTAAATGCTTTGCCTGAAGTGGATTATGAAGCAGTGATGAATTTCAAGTACGAGGCCATTAAAGGTTTGTACGAAAAACAAAAAAACAAATTCAAAGACGACATAAAATATTTTGAGTTCTTTGATATGAACCGGCATTGGCTGGTCCCTTATGCAGTTTTTTGTTATTTGAGGGATAAATACAAGACCTCGGATTATAACCAATGGCAAACGCATAATGTGTATGAAGAAGATGCTGTGCAGGAACTGGCGGATCCAACTCAACAGCATTACGACAGCATAGCGTTGCATTATTTTACGCAGTATCATTTGCACCTGCAGTTAAAAGAAGCAACAGCCTATGCACATAAAAATGGCATCATTGTAAAAGGCGATCTGCCCATTGGTATTTATCGCTATGGTTGTGATGCCTGGATGGCACCTGCCTTATACAATATGAATGCGCAGGCGGGAGCGCCGCCGGACGATTTTGCCATCAAAGGACAAAACTGGGGCTTCCCTACCTACAACTGGAAAAGGATGCAGGAAGATGGATTTGCCTGGTGGCGCCAGCGTTTTGAGCAGATGAGCGAATATTTTGATGCTTTCCGTATTGATCATATTCTTGGGTTTTTCCGTATCTGGAGTATTCCTGTGGATGCCGTAGAAGGTATCATGGGAAAATTTGTACCGGCCATTCCTGTAAATATCAACGAACTTTTTCAAAATAATATTCCGTTTGAGCATCATCGTTACTGTAAACCGCATATTACACATTCAATAGTACAGGAGCGTTTTGGCAGCCAGGCAGAATATGTACTGCAAACTTTCTTACAATGGGTGGATGGAAGCTTTGAATTAAAGGAGCCTTACAACACACAGAAAAAAGTAGAACAATATTTCAGTGGTTTGGGAGATACAGAAGTGAATACATTTATTAAGCTTGGAATATTTGACCTTATCAGCAATGTAATATTTTTTGCAGAAGAAGGGTCACAAAACCAGCAGTTTCATTTCCGTATCGGGATGGAGAACACCACCAGTTTCCGCGACCTGGAGGATTATATCAAACCTCGCCTGAAAGAACTCTATGTAAATTATTTCTTTCGCAGGCAGGATGATTTTTGGCAGAAAGAAGCCATGCATAAATTGCCTGAATTAAAACGCAGCACCAACATGCTGGTATGTGGTGAAGACCTGGGGATGGTGCCCGCCTGTGTGCCCGATGTTATGCAGCAACTCGGCATATTAAGTTTGGAAATTCAACGGATGCCCAAAGATCCCAACACGGAATTTTTTCATCCCAACGATGCACCATATATGAGTGTGGTAACAGCTTCCACACACGACATGAGTACCATCCGTGGCTGGTGGGAAGAAGACCCTGCCAAGACACAGCGTTTCTACAATACCATTCTCGGAAAATATGGTTCCTCGCCATTCTATTGTGAGCCTTGGATAAATAAAGAAATTCTCATCCAGCATTTTTACTCCCCGGCCATGTGGTGTATTTTTCAAATACAGGATATGCTGGGTATGAGTGAAACACTCCGCAGGGAAAATCCCAACGAGGAACGTATCAACCAGCCTGCCAATCCCAAACATTACTGGCGCTACCGCATGCATATTTCATTGGAAGACCTGATGAAGGAAGATGCGTTTAATGAAGAGTTGGGTGGTTATGTGAAGGCGAGTGGGAGGTAACCTCCCATACCGATTGCAATCGGGTCTAATTACTTTTTTCGTTCTGGTGTAGGGAAATGCGCCACTGCCACTAGTGACTTCACTTTTAAAAAAGTGCGGTTATAAACAACTGCAAGATTTAATGACTAATTAACCAGCCCAACCGCAATTAACAGGCTCATAAAAAAAATGTACAATTGATAAATTTTATTGCATTGTTATTTTAAATAATCAGTTGAACAATGAATTACAAAATATCATTTCAGGAAAGGGCGCAACTGGCCAGGAAAGCATTATCCGTGCAGCAGCCCGTTACCTTACAACAAGCCAGAATGCAGGTGGAAAAGCTGAACCAAATGAGTTCACAAAAGAACAAGAAGCAGCGTAATTAATAACCTTTATTGCTGCACATGAACTATGGAACACTGGTATTTTAAATAATGCAAACAAAATCGGGGAAGGTGCATAGCAAAAAGTATTTCTACAGGAAAACGGAATTACTGTTGTAAAAATAAATGATGCTGTGTTTTATCTCTCTTGGATTGATTATTTTCATAGCCTGCTGCTTCACAATTATTATTTTCCAGATACAGCATATACATTAATTGGTTTTTATGAAACAGCGTCTACGTTATATGCGGTAGTAGAACAACCTTTTGTTCAATCTGATTCTTTAACCAATCTTGCTGACGTTAGAATGTTTATGGAAGCAAATGGATTCCGTTTAAAAAAGAATAATGATTATTATCATTTTGAAACAGGTTTGATCCTCGAGGATTTACATGAGGGAAATGTGTTAACACAAAATGGAATACTTTATTTTGTGGATACTGTTTTCTATTTGAAGCAAAAATAAAAGACATCTGGAATTAGGTGGCTTTCAAGTTATTCCTCGTTGGCTACCCCTCCTTCGGGTAGATCTTCTTTGCCGCATAAAAAGTACCAAACGGAATAAGCGATGCAATAAACGCCAGCACAATTTTGGTGAAAGGCCATTTGTATCTTGCTGCCACCTGTATCAGCAATACCACGTACAATACAAACAATACTCCATGAATCATACCCACAATATAATTGGGCAGGGGCATATTCATTTTATACTTCAGCGGCATGGTAACCGCCAGTAATAAATAAGAACAGCCTTCTAAAAAAGCCACCAGCCTGAAACGGGAGTATGCATTTTGTAACATGAGAAGCCAGGTTTTGTTTGGGGCACAATATTACAGCTTAAA
>JAKQJG010000112.1 GCA_029561305.1 Bacteroidota bacterium
GGAAGATTTTTTAACGCAGCAGATTGGGATGATGATGATGAAGACAAAATGCAGCCTGCTTATATTTATGGAAAGGAACTGTACAAGAAAGCAGTGGACATTCTCAACATCACCACGATTATTACTGACTTATTACCAGAAGAGCCGGATGAAATGGTCAACACGGCTTCGTTGATGATGGCCAATGCCTATAAAATTCCAGCTAAAATACGGGGCGCCATGGTGATGGACCTGTATTCTTTAAAGATGGAAAACGCAGTGATCATCAAAGTAAATGTGATGGAGCTGAAAAATCAAATATGGGCCTGCGAAGAAATGCACGGTATTGAAACGAAATATACCGAAGTACTAAAAAAAGAGATCGAAACTTTTAAGGCATTGTTTATACAATGGATCCGGTCATTTGATAAAAGCAATGACCTCCCCGATGACTGGCATCTTTTTAATGATCCCAGCACTTTCCCAGAAGATGATGAACCATTTGATCCTGATAATTTTTAGGGACATGACCATTAGGTTTACCTTGCATTCAATCTGTGTAAACCTGTGTAAATCTTTGAAATCTGTGGCCAAAATCTGTGGCCAAACAAAAAATGCCCCCCAACAGGTTGGGAGGCTTTGTTTAATAATCAATGACAGAAAGCAAGAAAAAGTAAGTTGTGGTTTCAGGGGGAGCATGCATCGTTTGCACATGCTTCGCTGGGTTTGACTATCTTCCGCTTATGTCACCGTATCCGCCGTAAAGCGAATTCATTATACAAATATTTCTTTTCAATTTTTACCGCATTACAATGGCATGCCCTGTTGTTTGCTTTTTGATGCATACGTCAGCCGCCTTCGACTTGTTGTAGAGCATCACCAGCATAATGCAGGTTACAAGTGCCACCATTTTAAATAGAAGCGGATTCATGTGTAAACCGTTTTTCATTTCTATGGATTTTAATTGTTTGATTCTTTAAAACCGCACCGGGCACCTCATAGAATTTCTATAATTGCCTCCACCACCGCCATTACTGTATCCTCCATCTCCAAACCGTACACCCAGTTTAAACAGGAATGAAAAATACGCATCCTTATTATGAGAAAATCCACGGGTATCGCCTGGCTGAAAGCGGGTAACCCCCGGCGTTACGTAACCAATTGTTTTATCACTGATGGCTCTCGCTATCATTGCGTCGGCAGCAGGCAGGTTATCTGCGAAAAACTGTGGATCGATATAAGTGGTACTCACATCATCCATATAATCAGTAAATGTTTTCCTGTATAACAGTTCCAGCCCCACATTCACTTTATCATTTAAAATGTATTTAAAACCACCACCAAACGGGATATTAATCTGCGTTAGTTTATATGGCTTCCTGTCAGGGTATTGTGTAAAACCCTGCCCTTCAGTACGCAGCGGCTGCAGATCATGCCAGGTTACATTTCCATTCTGGTCTTTTAAAGAACCTTTAGGGTTAAAATGAAACAAGCCCACGCCACCAAACATATAAGGCCGGAAACGGGGATCGTAATCTTCATGATTACGCATTATATATTGTATGGGAAAAAATTCGATTGCACCATAGGCTTCCCACACATTGCTTTTAAAGTCGAGGTTACGTTGTTTACGCCACAGTTCGTCCACTCCATGTGTGCTGATGATACTGTCAATACCTTCTACATAAGTGTATTGAGCTGCGAGCCTGAACCCCATCCATTCGTTTGGATACACAGTTATAAACGCACCTTTCATCAGCCTGGTAAGTTCGTAGTTAAGATCTTTGATAAAAGTGGTGCCCTTACCTACTTTACCTCCCAGGTCGCCTAAAAAGAAAGTAGGACCAAAGTTGATACCGGCTTCTACTTTTGCATCACCGAGACCAAACATTAAATGCTGGGCAGTAACATTTTTTCCCAGGGTACAACAAAGTACAATAGAGAGTACGCTGTGAGTAATGAGTTTGTGTAGATGGTTTTTCATCCGAGTAACAGGTTTGGGATTTTAAAGCGGTTGTAAAACATGCAAAACACGAAGAACAACTTGGCTAACCTGATGAAAACGGATAAGGATGTGAATTATTGTATATGTATCGAAAAGAATCTTGTTAATGCACTGGTTAACAAACTTTATCCATACTGCATTTTGATATGCGGTATCCCATCTTCCATATAAGTATCACTTACCTGTACAAATCCAATCGATTCATAGAAATGTTGCAGGTATAATTGGGCGCTGATGATAATAACAGGATCATTAAATTGTTCGATCGTCTTTCTAACAGCGAGTTGCATCATTTCTCTTCCATAACCTTCTTTCCTGTACTGGGGCGACGTAACAACACGGCCAATACTGGGATGCCCGTAGGAAATACCCTTAGGTAAAATACGGCAGTATGCAGCAAGTTTGCTTCCATCCCATCCGCATAAATGATAAGCAGGCTGGTCCTTGTCATCTGCATCCTGGTACACACAGTTTTGTTCTACCGAAAATACTTCGTTGCGTAATTGAAGAATAGCATACAATTCGTCAACCGACAATTCACCAAAATTTTTATAAACCCAATGTAGTTGCATCTTATTTCAAATAAGGTAAGATTTCATTGATATCCACAGGCTGCTGTTTATCATCCAATTCCACCACGATATAATAACCATCGGCACCACCAGCCTTTTTTAATGCATCCGTCAGCCTCAACTGATCGCTTTGCAGGCGTTTGCCAGTTGCTTCATCCCATATTTCTTTTGTACAAAGGCAGCCAAGCGTTGGCGTTAGTGGATAGTAGGAAGTGTTCTTATAATAAGATGGGTCTACCGTGCTGCCGTGTGCGATAATTTCAGTTCGGCCGGCCATGCCCGCAAAAAAGGTTTCATAAAAAGGCATATAAGCTTTCCAGCTTTTGGGCAGTATATCCCGGTACCATTCCATTGTCCAAATAGTATCTGTATTGGTACTGTCATTTATAAAATGATTGATGCCTGTTTCTCCCGGCATAGTAAGCTGAATGTTGGGTGTAGGTCCGATAAAAGTACTTTTGCTTTTATCAAAACCAAACATCCTGAAAATTCCCTGCGGTGTGTTACCATTACTAATATAACCCGGCACGTTGCTCATACTTCTTGCTAACTGGGGTACATAAAAAATATTATCATACGCATCTTTTGCAAAATTCCCCATGCTGTCCCTGATCACTGCAATGCCAGGATAATTCCTGTTCTTTCTTTGAAAACTGAAAACAACTTTTGCTTTGGGATAAAATGGATACTGTATTAAATCATCTATCGGAGGCCTGGCTTGATTACTATACAGTAAACGATACCATAATGCATTTAGAATGCTGTTTGCAGGATACAGGTTTCTGCGGGTTGCGGTCAGCTTTATCACCTGGCGGTCGTCGGGCTTTTTTCTTAACAGGTATTCTGCACAGAGCGCAAAGCACTTTATATCCATTGTTGTATCCAGCAGCCACCGGACTTCTTTTTCAAAAATATCCGGGTACGCATCATAAACACATTCCATTAAAGCATGCTGAAAATAGCCCGATCTTGTGTCAGCTTTTTTAAAAGCTTCATGTAATTTACTCTCTGCCCAGGCCGATCTGTACCGCAGCAACTCAATGGAATAAAATGCATCCATCCAGTTTTCTTCTGTACTGTCTGCCAGTGGAAGTGACAAATTACGGTTAATGCCGTTTACCAATGTCTTATACAATTTCTGCCGGTTGGCGGCCTTTGTTTCCTTTACAGTTGGCGTCTCACTATCAACGATAGATACTTGTGCAGATACAGTATTCAGGTAAAAGATGCCATTCAACATCAGTATGACCTGCAGTGATAAAAACGAAAAGCGCCTGTTAAAAACAACCATTTGCCGGAAATTTTATACAACTCAGGGATTGTACAGGTTAACAAACGCCTGTATTTTATTAAATGCATCAGAGAAAGTGGCGGTATTCCAATCGCCATGACCAGCACCTGCATACTCCACATACTGCACCGGAACACCCTCCAGCTCTAATTTATTTTTCAATGCAAATGACTGGCTGGTGGCGTTTACCAAAAGATCTGCACTGCCCTGTAATATAATCGTGGGACAGGCAGCACTGCCAGTAGCATAATTAATGGGGCTGCTTTGGAAATACAAAGCCGGATTTGAAACAGGGGTTGCTCCAACGATCGCTTCGATGGTAGATTGAGGTACAACGCCCGGGTTATTATACAGGTCGTTCAGGTTAGTGGGACCAAAAAAATCGACCACCACTTTTGCTTTTACCGGTACAGAATACTTATATGCCTGCAGCAATGCCAAATGCGCCCCTGCACTGGCTCCCAGCATGCTGAAATTATCGCTGATCAAATATTCTGCACGCTTACTAAGAATAAATTCTACCGCAGCCCTTGTATCTGTTTCCTGTGTGGGGAAAACATTAGCACCCAGGCCTGACAAACGATAATTAATATTGAATATAGCATAATCCGGCAAGCGCCGTTTTAATGAATCAATGAAAGGTGCAAAATCCGCCTTATCACCACTTGCCCAGGCACCACCATGAATCAGCACCATTACTTTTGTGCTGTCTTTACTTCTGCCCGCCGGCAGATACACATCCATTTTCTGTAACGCATCCGCTCCATAAGCCACATTATTGTAACTGGCTGCGGCAACGATGTTGTTATTATTGTTTCCATTAGTGTCTTCCTTTTTACAAGACAGCATCACTGCTGTAGTAAAGAGGCATAGATATAAATTACGTACTATCATTATATTAATTTAAAAACGAAAATTAGTTATAAGCGTTCAAATGAAATGATAAACTTAATATCCATACTTTTCTTTCCACAGTGTTTTCAGGTGTTTCCGCAGTTCCTCTTCCCTGGCATTGTTGCCTGGTTCAAAAAATTTTTGTCCGGCAATTTCCCTGGGTAAATATTCCTGCTCTGAAAAATTGTTATTATAGTCGTGAGAATACTCATACCCTTTTTTATAACCAAGGTCCTTCATCAGTTTGGTGGGAGCATTGCGCAGGTGCAACGGTACAGGAAGATCACCATGATTTTTTACAGCTGCCATGGCTGCACCGATCGCCGTGGTGGCCGCATTACTTTTTGCACTGCTGGCCAAATAAATCACACATTGAGATAATATCAACTGGGATTCAGGATACCCGATCTTGTTGACGGCATCAAAAGTGGCATTCGCCAACAACAATGCATTCGGGTTGGCATTTCCAATATCCTCACTTGCTAAAATCAGCATGCGCCTTGCAATAAACTTAACATCCTCGCCTGCATCCATCATCCTGGCTAAATAATATAATGCTGCATTGGGGTCACTGCCACGGATTGATTTTATAAAAGCAGAAATGATATCATAATGCTGTTCACCTTTTTTATCGTAAATGGCTATGCGCTTTTGTGCAGTATCCATAACAATTTTATCGGTAATATCGTCTTCGTTATTTGCATCAACAACAAGTTCTAACAAGTTCAGTAATTTTCTTGCATCACCACCGGAAATATTAATGAGTGCCGTGGTTTCTTTTAGCTGGATACTCTTTGTTTTAAGCAGTTCATCATTTTGTATAGCATACTGCAGCAGTTGCACCAGGTCATTTTCATCCAAAGCTTTTAACACATATACCTGGCAACGGCTGAGCAAGGCGCTGTTCACTTCAAAGGATGGATTTTCAGTAGTGGCGCCAATTAAAGTAATAACACCTTTTTCCACTGCCCCAAGCAATGCATCCTGCTGGCCTTTATTAAAACGATGAATTTCATCAATGAAAAGAATAACATTCTGTTCCTGCTTCGCCTTTTCAATTACCTCCCTCACTTCTTTTACACCGGAAGAAATGGCACTGAGCTGGTAAAACGGGGACTGTAATGTTTGTGCAATGATGTTGGCAATGGTTGTTTTACCAACACCCGGCGGTCCCCACAATATCATGGAAGGGATCTTTCCATTTTCAATTGCTGTACGTAAAATACTTCCCTTGCCAGTAAGGTGCTGCTGGCCAACGAGCTCATTTAGCGTAGTTGGACGAAGTCTTTCGGCGAGAGGGATGTTATTCATAAAGTAAAGATAAACTCAATAGCGGTATGCATTTACAAAAGGAGCCTATAAAGTATCATCTGCTTTCTATATCAATACTTGCACGCCTTAGTAACTTCACAAACTTAAAACTCATTATTTGAACTGTGGGCAACAGGATCGAATTGAGAACAGCTGCCATAACAAAAATGCTTATATACAATTGTTGCCATCCACTTATCAGCGGCAGCAAGCGATAAAGAAATTTAACCTCGAAAAATAACCGGTAAACAAATGCGCCATGCAGGATAAGGCAGAATACAGACAAGTAAAGCAACAATAAATAAATGAATTGCTTTTTCACCAATGGTGTCCTGCTATAACCTGCGTCCTTTATTAAACCTGAAACGACAATTGCTAAAAAAACTTCAATGAAACAAATAGCGATTGTCAAAATGGCTACTAATCCAATATTGCCGCCTGTAGCACTTATCAGCAACAATAAAATTAATAGTAAACAGGTACTGCTGCAGATTATGAGGGCATAGCAAAATACTTTAAGCCTTTGGGTTGCAGTTGAAAGGAATAATTCATTATAACTAAGGGCTTCACTCATATAGTTAAAGATGGCAGATGTGTAGATTATTTAATATAGGGTGACTTTAACCGTGCTGAACCAACAAAGCCTCATTTAATTTTCTTCGGCTCCAGGCATTTCATTACCTCCATCCAGCAAAGGAATATCACTAACCGACGCCCCTGCAATACCCTTTACAGACCCATATAAACTGCTTGTGTTAAGAATTGCTTTTTCCATTTGCTTTTCTCTCTCCTTCCATATCTTTTCCATCATGGCTTTTTCTTTTATGATGCCATTTTTTACAGACATAAATCCTTCCAGTATCGCTTCTACATTTCCGCGGAACTCGTTGCCGGTTAAATAATCATACAGCATCTGCATCTTGTCTCCTTTATTTTCCTGGCTTTTGATGGCCTCATTTATTTTAATGATGCCGCTTCTTAGTACCTGCGCCACACTGGCCACTTCGGTAAAATTGCAGATCCAGATTCCATCTCTTTCGCCAAACCGCTCCATGTCCCTGGGAAAAACCTGTGACACCAATATTGCGATATCTGCACCCTTACTGCGTTTATCTGTTTTTAATTTATCCACCCAATTGTTGCTCCATGTTTTTGTCCGCTTGCTTTCATAAATAATTCTTCCGCATTCTTTACCAGTGTTTGTTCTTACAATTTGTATACAATCAGCCCCCTCCACTCCTTTTCCTACTTCTTCAATAGCATCAAAAGGAAAATTTTCTTTTAATATCTCTTCCAGCAACAATTCCTGCACTTCTCCCTGGCGCTGCATACTTCCCTGCTCTGCCCTCCGCTTCATTTCTTCTGCCAGTTTCCTTTGTTCTTCCAGTTGCAGCTGCACTTCTTTTAATTTCAACTGCATTTCTGTCTCTTTCAGCTGGCTCTTTTCCGTCTCTTGTTTCCTGATCTGCTCTGTCATCAATTCCCGCTCTTTTTGTAACTCTCTTTGCAGTTTTATTTCCAGTTCGGCTTCTTTGTTCTTCAATTCCTGTTCCTTCTGTAAAAACTCAAATTCTTTTTTCCTCGCTTCTTTTAATTTTTCTTCATTGTCTTTATTATTGTTCTCCAGCATCCGGAGTTTGTTTTCGTAATCTGCAGCAACAGACTTAGTAATTCTTTCCTGTGTTTCTGCTTCCAGCTTCTGTTTTTCCTGCTGCAATTTCTGCGCAAAGATCTCATTCGCATTTTTCCTGGCTTCTTCAAATTTTTGTTGCTGCTCCTGCAGCTGCTTTTTATCAGCCTCCACCCTGTCGAGCGATTCCTGCAATTTTTGCTGGTACTGCTGCTGCAGCTTCTGTTCTAAATCTGCGGCTATCACATTTTCTGCATCAAACTGGTGCCCGCAATTAGGGCATTTTAAATTGGTTGGCATTCAATATTTTTTTACAAGATAAGGATAGATTTATTTTGGGCTGCAATAAAAAAGAGGGATAAATGCCTGGCATCTATCCCTCTCTAAAAAATGAAATCCTTTTATCAAAATATCGCCCCAAAGGAAACAAAGAATGTCCTGCCATCAGCCGGTAATAATCCGGGACCAGGATAACCACCTCCACGGCGGGTAAAATACTTTTCATCCGTAATGTTATTTATCCCGGCTTTCACATTATAATTTTTATTCCATTTATACACTACGGTTATATCCGTTACTTTATAAGAGGGTATCAAACCCGTTTGTGCATTGGCAGTGGGAACCACTGTATTATTAGCATCCGAATAAGTTTCACCCACATAACTCAACTGGCCCGTGATTGAAAATCCCTTCAGCATATAAGTAATACCTGTACGCAGGATATTGGTGGGTGCATTTTCAACCTTTTTATTTTTCAGGTTGCTTTCTACAAGGTCGTTACCCACCTTGGTCACTACTTTCAGGTTATCATATTTAGCATTGGTATAACTGTAGCTGGCAAACACACTCAGATCAGTATTGGGCGTTTTGGTTGCAAACGCATTGATAAAACTGAACTCCGCCAGCGCTTCCACACCATTGCTGTTGCTGCTGCCTACATTGGTACGGTAATTATAAAAAGCGCCAGCATTGTTTTGTTGTGTGATAGTACCCACACGGTTATCATACCGAAGGTAAAAAGCGCTTACATCAAAGAACAAATAACTTTTCACTTTTCCCCGGTAGCCAAAATCAACATTATACCCTTTGGCATCCGTAAGATCGGGGTCAATGATATCGGTTGTGGGAGGAGCAGTGAGGTCGGCAAATTGTATGGGTCTGTAAGCCTGTGTGATGTTGCCATAGAGTTCTGTTTTACTGGTAACATGATATTCAGCTCCAATGCCGGCCAACACAAAACTACGGCTGCGCTGCTGGTTTTGCAACAGCATTTCTGACCCATCTGCATTATAACCGTTCCTGCCATTCGCTTTTCCTTCCACCAGTTCGTAACGGATACCAGGAATGATCAGCAGCTTATTAAAGCGGAAAACATTTTCGGCAAATACAGCCGCATTAAAAGATTTATAAGTAATATCTCTTGGCCATTTAGTACCAGCAATAATTCCACCGGTATAATCACTGCTGTTATCTGCCACCCCATCTTTAAACCTGTGCGTGCTGCCGGTATACAACCGTATGCCGCCGGAAAAAGTGCTGGTCATTTTACCGATTTTGAAGTCAGAAAGATAACGGGCTTCCATACCACTATTCCGGTACTGGTCAATATCAAGTGTGCGGTTGTTGTAAGAAAGTGTTGCGGCATTGATCGTGTCCTTGATATTGATAGCTTTTATGTACCCCACGCTGTTCCTGTTGCCTAACATAGAAAATACTTTTACATTCAGTCTTGAATGATCGTTGATCTCATACTTAGCAATGAATGCCAGGGTAGTCCACTTAATATCAAACCAGTTCCTGCTGCGGAAACTTTGCTTCAGGTCGCCGCTGTTAAACTGTTCATCTGTTAATCCGCCGGGCTGCTGGCTCCTGATAGCGGAGTGCATCAGTTCTGCAGACAATGAAAATTTATCACTGAATTTAAATGTGTAAGTGCCAAAGGCACTGTTTGTATAATAACGGCTGTTCTGTCTCCAGCCATCAGCATTACGGTGATCAACAAACGCATAATAACTGGAACGTTTTGTTTCTCCGCCTACTGCATTGTACGTATTAAAAAGTCCGTTGCTGCCCACTGTTTGCTGTGTTTCAAACTGGAATGGTTTATTGATCTCACTTCCATCACGTAAAATATAATTTACTAAACCGCCAAACTGTGGACCATATTGTAAAGAACCCTGTCCTCTCACCACTTCAATACGTTGCACTGCCTGCAATTGCGGATTGTAATAAGCTTCGGGATAGCCGTAAGGATCAGCAGCTATATCATACCCGTTTTGGCGAACATTAAACTCCCAGCTCCTGTTAGGACTTAAACCTCTTGCAGCAATACCAATCTGAATGCCACTGCCATCACTTTCCCAGATATGAATACCGGGTACTTTGGCCATCACCTGGCGCATGTTATTGGTGACCACGTTCCCTTTTACATTGTCCATCACGATCAGGGAATTTTTTTTCCCGGCATAAATGGACGTACCTGCTATTTCCGGCATTTGGTGAATTTCTGTTTTACTGTTGCGGCCAATTACCGTAATACCCGGCAGGTATTTCATTTTTTTGAGCGAATCATTGCTGCTGTCCTGGGCAATTATCATTGCAGCAGGCAGGGCAAATAAAGAAAGGGTCAGGATAAATTTTCTTGCAGTTGGTTTCATGAATGTTATTGTCTTTTTCAAGTTGCAAAAATGCAGTAAGACAACAGAGTAAGAGATAGCAATCGGGAAATCGGCTTACGGAAAAAGAAAAAAGTTGGCTTTGGGCCAACTTTCCAGTTTAATTAATTTTCTATTTTAATCAACCACAGTTACTTTGATAACATTGGTAGGCAAATGCAGTGCTACAGGTGTACTGCCCGTATTCACCACGATTTCACCACTTTTTAAAAACCCTCTTTCTTTTAATATTCTTATCTGGTCAAAGAAAATATTATCAAGACTTTCTTCCTCCCCATAATAAAACGCCCTTACGCCCCAACTGATACTTAACTGGTTGATCAGTGTGCGCTCTTTACTAAATATAAACAAAGGCACTTTGGGTCTGTAGCTGCTAAGCATAAATGCAGTATAGCCACTTTGCGTCATACCAACCAATGCACTGGCGTTGGTATCCTGGGCAATATTACAGGCGCTATAGCATAAGGCATCGCTTAAAACAGAAGGCGAATGAGGTTGTGGAGTAAGAATATCATCGCGGTCATAATCATACACACTGTTCTCCACTTCCAAAATGATCTTGCTCATGGTTTCCACCACCAGTTTTGGATAAGCACCCATGGCTGTTTCGCCGCTTAACATTACTGCATCGGCACCTTCCAGCACAGCATTGGCAACATCCGTTACCTCACTCCTGTTAGGTTTGGTACGCTCCATCATGCTCTCCATCATCTGCGTGGCCACAATTACAGGCTTTGCACGGTGCATACATTTTAATATAATATCTTTTTGTATCAATGGCACCTGCTCCACAGGTACTTCCACACCCAGGTCGCCCCTGGCTATCATGATACCATCACTTTCAATTATGATATCACGGATATTCCGGAGCGCCTCCGGCATTTCTATCTTTGAAATAAGTTTTGCCTTACCATTCTTTTCTTTTATCCTGCCCTTGATCTCTCTTACATCATTGATATTTCTTACAAAAGAAAGCGCCACCCAGTCTAAATTCTTTTCTAAAATATAATCAAGATCCGCAATATCCTTTTCTGTAAGCGAAGGCATTGTTAAAGATGAATCCGGAAGGTTCACCCCTTTTTTAGGTAATAAAGTGCCCCCAAGTGTAACCTGTATTTTTATTTCTTTATCATTCAGGATTTCTTTGGCAGCCACTTCCATTTTCCCGTCATCCAGGAAAATACGTTCTCCAATTTTTACATCCTTTGCAAGATTGGGATAGGATACATATATTCTCTCTGGCGTACCTACTACTTTTTCGGTAGTAAAAATAATTTCCTGTCCTTCTTTCAATTCTATTTTGCCATTTTCCAATTCACCCACCCTTAACTTGGGGCCCTGCAAATCTCCAAGGATCGCAATATTGTAAGGCTGGTTTTTGTTGATCTCCCTGATATAATCGATAATTATTGACTTATCTTCAAAACTGCCATGAGAAAAATTTAACCGGAAACAGTTAACGCCAGCCTGAACCAGTTCCAATAGCTTTTCATAAGTGGAACATGCCGGGCCTACAGTGGCAACTATTTTTGTTCTTTTTATTGTGTGCCTGATACCTGCTTCTTTATCCATGTGCTGGTGCAGGTATTTGCTGATGTTTTTGCTCATTATTACAGTTTACTGTTTTCTGTTTGATGTTTACTGTTAGAGTGCCTGCATTTGCAGTTCCCATTTATTCTACTTGCGGTCTTTAAATTTTATACCCTTGTGTTCAGTTTTATTCAGATAATCCATAAATGAATAAATTTTTGCACCAACTATATCTGCCTGTTCGTAATGTGTCTTAAAAACTTCTTCTGTTATTAAATTATAATCACTTACCCGGTGCAATTGCGACTTTAATTCATCTGCCGAACCTTTTGCGATAGAAAGAAACTGCACAAATTCAAGCCTGCTTCCTCTTCCAAACCCTTCTGCAATATTATCCATTATAGAACCACTGCTTCCCTTTACCTGTTCCTTCAGCTTAAACTCATGAAGAAAACCTGACTGTTCTGTTATCTTAAAAATATTCTTTGCAAGCTCTCTTGCCAATTGCCAAATTTCAAGATCCTCAAATCTTCTTATCGTTGCCATTACAAAAAAATTGATGATTTGAATGAGCCTAACGGTAAACACCAAACGGTAAACCGTTAACTCGCCAGAATCTTTACAATCTTCATCCACTCTTCACTGATGCGTTGTTTCTTTTTCACGGCTTCATTCAATGGTATATAACTCATCCTGTTATTAACAATACCTACAAACACGTTGTGTCTTCCTTCTATCAAACATTCCACTGCACTATAGCCCATCCTGCTGGCGATCAGCCTGTCGAAACAACTGGGTGAACCACCCCGCTGGATGTGCCCGAGTATACAAACCCTGGCTTCTGTTTGTGGTAATTTTTCTTTGATCGCTTTGGCTACTTCATTTGCACCGCCAAAATCATCGCCTTCTGCCACTACAATCAGGTTCACCAGTTTTTTTCTTCTCTCCTTTTCTGCCAGCTGGTCTATGATCTCATTCATGTCAGTTTTGCGCTCGGGAATCAAAATGTTTTCCGCACCTGTTGCAATACCGCTGTGTAAGGCAATATATCCAGCATCACGCCCCATTACTTCAATTACAAACAACCTGTCGTGGGCATCCATGGTATCCCTTATTTTATCAATGGCTTCCACTGCAGTGTTTACTGCTGTATCAAAACCAATTGTAAAATCAGTGCCCGCAATATCTTTATCGATTGTGCCAGGCAAGCCTACGCAGGGAATATCAAATTCATTACTGAAAATCTGGGCGCCCCTGAAACTGCCATCGCCACCAATGATGACAAGGCCATCAATTCCATGTTTTTTTAAATTATTGTAGGCCACTTTTCTACCCTCAGGCGTAAAGAAATCTTTACAACGGGATGTTTTTAATATAGTACCCCCACGCTGTATGATATTGGCCACACTACGGCTCTCCATTTTAAAAATATCATTTTCCACCATGCCGCTGTATCCACGCATGATGCCAAAAACTTCGAGCCCGTGATAAAGAGCGGTACGAACCGCCGCCCTTATGCAGGCATTCATACCAGGTGAATCACCGCCCGATGTGAGCACTCCTATCTTATGTACCTTTTTTTTCATCTCTGTTTTTCATTTGCAGCCAAAAATAAAAAATGTAATAATGTGACAGATTATATCCTTTTTTTCCGGCTTTATGTATCAAAACTTAAATATCGTTCAACTTTTTTTTACAATCAACACTATTTTGTAATGTGATAGTGTCAAAAATACATATTTACTCGCAATAGTGCTTATCAAAATAACCTATAACGTTTGCATTATTTTTCCAATTCCACATACTTATTATACATGATGGTAAAAACTTTTTGTCTTAACGCTTTAGGGGCTTCGGTTTGAGAAGATACAGGTGGCAAAAAATGCATGGTGAGTTTTTGGGGAAGCAGGTAAAATTTTTTGTGCACGGGCATCGCTTTTTTGGTTCCGGTGATAATGCAGGGGATAATATCTTTCCGGGATTCGGCAGCCAGTTTAAATGCACCCTCATAGAAGATTTTCAATGGCTCTTCTGTCCGGTTACGGGTGCCTTCAGGATATAAACACATATGCATTCCTGTTGCAAGCACTTTTTTCATTTCGTCAAAACTTCTTCTGCGGCTGATTTCACTTTTCCTGTCAACCAGTACAGAACCCTTACTATAAAACCACCCAAATAACGGCACTTTTGCAAAAGAGGATTTGGCGATTGTTTTATTGGCTCCCGGAACATAAGGAGCGCTCAGGGGCACATCCAGCAATGCATTGTGATTAAATACCACCACATAGGTTTTTCCCTTTTCAAAATATTCCCTTCCCGAGATGGAGACGGGGCAGCCAATAAGGGCAAGCCAAATGTTCATCCAGACCCTGGAAACAGCAATAAAATATGACTGTCCTTTTTTACCCGGTATCAGGTAAGCAATCATGGAGGGTAAGAATATGATGAGAAAAGTGGTAACAAAACTGATCAATCCCCATAAAGCCCAGATACGGGCAAAAATATCCAGCACTATTGATGATTTGTTTGGTGAATGGCGGGAGACAGCTGACATGATAATTTCTTTAAAAGAGGTTTAGGGTGTTAGTAATTTCCAGTCGATGGGTGGTTTACCTTGTTTAACCAAATAATCGTTGGTTTTTGAAAAATGCCGGCAACCAAAAAAACCATTGTGGGCACTCAATGGTGAAGGGTGGGCTGCTTTTAACACCTGGTGCTTGGTTTCATCAATCAATACCTGCTTATCCTGTGCAAATCGACCCCATAATAAAAACACGACGCCTTCTTTTTCATCTGAGATTTTTTTTATTACGGTATCGGTAAAATTCATCCAGCCAATTTTTTGGTGGCTGCCTGGTTCGTTTGCCCTCACCGTTAGCATCGCATTTAATAAAAGTACACCCTGTTCAGCCCACTTAGTGAGGTTTCCATAGGCTGCAGGCATGGCGATCCCAATATCACTTTGTATCTCCTTATAAATATTCATAAGTGAAGGAGGAGGTTTTACTACATTGGGAACAGAGAAACTAAGTCCGTGTGCCTGGCCCGGATTATGGTAAGGATCCTGTCCGAGTAATACAACAGATACTTTATCAAAATGGGTTTGATTAAATGCGTTGAAAATAAGCGAACCTGGCGGGTAGATCGTTTTGCCGCCGGCCTTTTCTGTCTTTAAATGGGTAACAATCTCTAAAAAGTAAGGCTTGGTAAACTCATTTTTTAATACCGCTTTCCATGAGGCCTCTATTTGTACATCCATCCGTAAGAATTTGCATAAAAATACAAAAGGATGATTGAATATGTTACAGGTTAATTTGTTGACGCATTTGGTGTATTAATTATAATAAAGCGCTTAATAGTCACCTGCGACATGGATTAGTCCAATTTATAAGTGTAACCGTTTACGTTACTACTATCAAAACACAATATATTTCGCTGATGCACATAATAAAAAATGCGCCAAGGAAGGCGCATTTTTTATTATTAATTTAAACTGTACTATTAGTTTCTGTTCACCAGTACTGTTTTCACTGTTCTTGCTTTGTCCGGTGAAACGATCTCAACGGTGTAAGTGCCATTGCCCATTACTGCCGGCAGGCTGATCACCTGGTTGGCATTGCCGCCTGCATGTGTAAGCCTGTAAGTGCTTACTGCCTGGCCGTTCGCTGATACAATGCGTACACTGTATTTGCCTGCTGCCTGCTGACTGAATACTACATTCATGGTATTGCCTTCAATGGGGTTTGGTGCAATGGTAAAGCCTGCTTTATTGAGGTTAGCTGCTTTGCCAATTACGATCCTGAACCTGTTGGCTGCGGAGGAAGCCGTGCTGGCATCTACTGTAAAGTTTACACTCGT
>JAKQJG010000120.1 GCA_029561305.1 Bacteroidota bacterium
TATTAGGATTGAAAAATTCCAGTTTGTTGTTGGTGAGTTTTACATCAGCCGTATGACTGCTGCCGATATATTCAAATGTATTCCAGTCCAGGTTGCCACTTAATGTATCTGCTACAACAATATTAAATGCGGTATCCGTTCCTTCGTTTTGAAAACGGATTTGATAGTGAAGGTAATCGCCTATTTTACTAATGTCGAGTTTACTTCCTTCAATACATTGCTTATCATTGGGATCAAAACTTCCGATCACTCTCTGCGGAAGAATGAAAATATTATCAAAAGCCGTTTCATCATTGTCTGAAGGTGTAATGACTGCCAAATAAGAAATAGTATCACCAATATTATTCACCGGCGGCGGCAGTAAGTTAAAAGTGACATGGATGGTTCTGCTTTCAAAAGGCTGCAGGTTGTTGTAGTTCCAAAGTAACTGTCCGGAGCTTTGTGTCGTCACGTTTTCACTGGCGGTTACAAAATTCATTTTATTGATGTCGAAGTTTACAGTCACATTTCCTGAGAGGTTGGTGGTGCCGCGGTTTTTGTAAACTAAAGTGTAGGCTGCATTAAAGCCGGGTCTGGCTGCTGGCCAGGTTGGGAGAAATGAAATTTCCAGGTCGTTGTGATTGCCGGTAGGTGAAATGCAGAAATCCCTGATCTCTATCAGGCTGTTTGCTGTATCAAAATGTACAGTGGCGGTTGCTGGATTCAGGCCGTAGTATGGAAAAGGGAAATATGGCTTAATAGTATAACTGCCCTTACGAAAATAATGTTTGTAGTTGCCGGATGTTTCAGTATACTTTAAAAATCTAAGGCCTGTGGTATCTGTAATCACAACAGGTATATTGGGCATATTCCTGTTTGTACTGTCACAAACCAGTGTCGTGCTGTAACTTACTTTTCCTTGAATTGAATTATAGGCAGTAGCAGGGGCTAGCGTACAATACGGATTTACATTTACAATTTCTGCTCCAAATCCATCAACAAAGTGCAGCCAATTGGCTATCGAATCTAATTCAAAATCATCCACACAAATATTTACACAGGTTGGAAGCCCATTATTTGAAGCCAGTAAAGCAATTCTGCAATTAAGCATCTGCGTTCCATTTTTTAAATTAATGCCAAGGCACTTATCAATGATCAGCGCCGCATTTATATAAAGGTTTTTAATATTGGGGCAGGTGCTCAGGTCAATGTCGTTCATTGTCATCGCTTCACCAATTGCCAGTGTTTCAAGATTGATACAGCCTGTTACATCTATGTCAGTAAAGGATGCTCCACCAGAGTTGTTGGTTATTTCAGTTAAGGAAAGGCAATTCCTGGCAATGAGCCGCTGCACTAAATGAACGTTTGTAAAAGAGCGTATCCTGTCTGAATTGCTGATGTTTAATGTATTGATGTAAGTGTAACCGGGGTTTATAGAAATAAGGCTGTCGCAATTTGCCAGGTTTACATCTATGCCAACAGAAAAAATTTGTAAGCCAGTAAGATCTATTCTCTTTAATCTCGAACAATTTTCTGCATTAAGTATTCTCAATGCGCTATTGCCAAAACCAAAGTTTAAGGCATCCAGATTTACACAGTTTGATACATTTAGTGAGACAATCGTTGGCGGAAAATATAGCTGCTCCAGGTTGGTTAGTCCGCTGACATCAAGCGTGTCAATATTTTGAAATTCACAGTTCAGTGTTTGCAGGTTGCGAAAGGAACGTATACCAGTCAGATCTGTTATGGTATCCACATTGGAAAGTGTTATTAGAAGATCGGTTACCAGGTCCGCTTCTGCCTGTTGTATCTCTCCATCGTTGTTTGTATCAACACCCAATCCGATAAGAGCAGCTTTAAAGTTTGCATCAGGAATATTAATAATTTGTGCTTCTGCAACATTCATTGTAATTAAAAGCATTCCGGTAATAAAGTATTTCATTACAGTAGTTTTTAGTAGTTACTAAGGTCGACCACCTTTAAAAGGTAGTCGAC
>JAKQJG010000133.1 GCA_029561305.1 Bacteroidota bacterium
TTTTTCAATCACCAGCAACGTCAGTAATGACACCATCAACAACAATTTGTTTGCAAATGTAAAAGTGAAGGATGCCATCGTTGATTACTTCAGGAATAAAACCGGCAGCCGCCCTAACTCGGGTCCGGAGCTGGATAAAGCCGTTATTCATTTGTATTGGAAAGATGACGAAGCAGAGATCTTTGTGGATACTTCTGGTGAAACGCTGAGCAAACATGGCTACAGAAAAATTCCGGGTAAAGCACCCATGCTGGAATCCCTGGCTGCAGCCACGCTGCTGGCTACCAAATGGGACAGGCATTCAACTTTTGTAAACCCAATGTGTGGCTCTGCTACCATTGCAATTGAAGCAGCATTGCTTGCAACCAACAGGATGCCCGGGTTATACAGGAACAATTATGCTTTTATGCACCTGGCTGGTTTTACAAATGAGATGTATGACATTGAACGAAAAAAACTGGAGGAGGTCATTGTTGAAAAACCATCTTTGAAAATCATTGCTACAGACATCAGCGAAGACGCCATTTATATTTCAAAAATAAATGCAGGTATTGCCGGTGTTGAAAATATGATCGAATTTGATCTATGCGATTTTGAAAAAACAGAAATACCCGCTAATCAAAATGGCGTGATCTATTTTAATCCGGAATACGGCGACCGGCTGGGAGAAGAGGCGGCACTCAATGCCACCTATAAACGCATAGGCGATTTTATGAAACAGCAATGCAAAGGATATATGGGTTATATCTTTACTGGTAATTTAGAACTGGCAAAAAAGATCGGGCTAAAACCATCCCGGAGAATAGAGTTTTACACCAGCAAAATTGACTGCAGGTTGTTTGAGTATGAGTTGTATGCAGGAACGAAAACCCCCTCCGCCCCCTAAAGGGGGAACTTAAGTGTATGTGTTTGCTTAAAGCTTTTTTTTCTCCAGGAGTATATTAAAAAAATGGAAAGAGTTACAAATAATCAGGGTCGTACGGTTCCCCCTTTAGGGGGCGGAGGGGGCATGAAAGAACTTTTAGCACAATACGCTTCGTTTAATGTGTGGGCAACCCAGAGAATAACAGATGCAATACTGCTGTTGCCTGAAGAAAAAATAACTACAGAAATAGTAAGCAGTTTCCCAACAATGTATACAACTGTATTGCATGTACTGGATGCAGAAAGTATCTGGTGGCAGCGGTTAAAACTGCAGGAACATATTGAAAGGCCAAGCGAGACATTCACCGGCAGTTTTGCGGAGTTACAGAAAAAATTATTACAGCAGTCTGCCTTATTCAGTGATTGGGTAAACAATGCAAATGAACCACAACTGCAGCATGTATTTGCCTATATGCGGGGGAAAGAACAGAACAAAATGCCCGTTTGTGATATGCTGCTGCATTTATTTAACCACAACAGCTATCACCGCGGTCAGTTGGTAACCATGCTGCGGCAGAGTGGTGTTATAAAT
>JAKQJG010000134.1 GCA_029561305.1 Bacteroidota bacterium
ATAATTTTAGCGTTTTGACTACCCGGCAACTAATAACAAGTGAAAACGCTGTTTTAGTATCCGGTAAAATGGACAATGCTGCTGATAAATCATATGGCGATTTCAAAGGTTATAAAAATCAACCTATAACCTTTGGAGCAGTGCAATTAGAGGATGTTGGTGAGTTAAAGTATTTTATCGAAACGGGTAAAGCCTCGATGATCATGATCCATGCTGTACGGACACTTATAAAGTTGCAACAAATGAGTAGTTTACAAATTGAAAAAGTCACCAGGATATGGAATGCCAAAGCGGATAAGCATACCGGTACCGGTTTATCTCTTTAGCCAGGTTGAACCTTTAAAACCCACACTTATAAATAAACGCAAATATTTTGGTATCTAATTTGCCTTGAGAGGCCGAATCGTTATTTTTACACCTTTAGTTAATCCAGCTGCAAAAATTTCTCAACATATTAAAATGGGTTTCTCTTATCGTAGGGTTCTGGATAGCCCTTGCCTTGCTGTTCGTTTTTGTGAAGCCTGTTTTGCCTTCCTGGATTTTTTACCCCATACTGGCAGGTTATGGAGTTGGCTGGTGGCTGGTGTTCGAAAGAACAAAGCACAAGCTCAGTTTCTTTCTTTTTATCTTCCTGCTGTTTGGTTCCCTTTGGGGTATCCTTCAACTTTCTTTCGTGCAAACATGGATCACCAAAAGGGTGACGGACCAGCTCTCTGAAAAATTACATACCCAACTCAGCGTAAAACATGTTGACTTTGAGTTTTTTGACAAACTGAACCTGAAGGGTGTATATGTGCAGGATCTGCGTAAAGACACCCTTTTGTATGCAGGCAGTGTAAGGATCAGCATTACGGACTGGTTCTTTCTAAAGGAACAAGTAAGCCTGCACTATATTTCGCTGGAAGACGCCAAGGTAAACCTGTACCGGAACGACACTGTGTGGAATTACCAGTTTTTAGTCGATTATTTCAGTAGCCCTAAAAAAGAAAAAGACAGTACCGGTGGTATTGAATTGAAGCTGGAAGAGCTGCAACTAAAAAATATCACTTTTAACCAGGTTGACAAGTGGAGAGGCAGGGACCTACTGCTGAGCATTCAAAAGCTTGAACTCTTTGCTGATGATTTCGACCTGAAAAAACAGTTGGTAAGCATTAGCAAACTGGATATTGACGGACCGCAATATGTTGAGAAAAATTATGAGGGTGAAAGAGACCGGTTGAACATACCAAGAATAAAAACTGTAAAAGACACATCGCAGAAAAAAGAGCAAGGGCTGGTGCTACTGGTGAAAAACCTTCATATCAGCAATGGCCAGTTTGGCACAGAAAAAGAAAGTACACGGGAAGCTTATGCAGGCACATTTGATGACCGGTTTATTTATTTCAGGGATATTAGTGCCGACATCAAAAACCTGCGGTTTGCGAACGATACCATCACAACCTATATCAAACTTTCCACCAAAGAAAGAAGCGGTTTTGAAGTAAAGAAACTGGAAGCCAACATGACTTTTTCTCCAGAGCTGATGGAATTTAAAGACCTGGAGATCCTGACCAACAAAAGCAGGCTGGGCAATTATTATTCCATGCGCTACGAGGATTTTGATGAGGACATGGGTCACTTCCTGCACAATATAAAACTGCAGGGCAATTTTGTAAACAGCGAACTCTATTCGGACGATATTGCTTTTTTCGCACCCGAATTAAAATCATGGAAAAGGGTTTTTAATTTTAGTGGGAATGCAAGAGGCTCCATCGATAACCTGGTGGCAAATAAAATGCTGATCAAGACCGGTAACTCATCTGTAAACGGCGACATCAGTCTCAGGGGGTTGCCTGATATAGACAGTACTTTTATTGATTTTGCATCGAGAGATCTGCAAACCAACTTTGATGACCTGGCGCTACTGGTGCCCTCCTTGAAAAAGATAGAACAACCTAAACTCAGCCGGCTTGGTAATATCACTTACAAAGGCAATTTCACTGGTACTATTTATGACTTTGTTGCATTTGGCACCATTAATACCAACCTTGGTGCTGTTAAAGCTGACCTTAACCTGAAATTACCAGGCAACGCCCCATCCATCTATTCAGGAAAACTCTCCACGCAAAATTTTAAACTGGGCGTTTTTTTAGATGACAATACAGTTGGAAATATCACTTTCAATGGTAAAGTAAATGGCGCTGGTCTTTCTGAAAAAACTTTGGACGCAAAATTTGATGGTCATGTAAACAGCGTGGAGTATAACGGTTACAACTACCAGAACATTACCTTGGATGGCAGCTTCAGAAAAAAATTCTTCAACGGGCTGGCTTCTATCAGCGATCCAAATCTGACAGTAGATAAATTAACCGGCTCAATAGATTTTAATGGAGAAGTGCCCCAGTTTAATTTTGAAGCATCGCTGGCGAATGCAGATTTTAAAAAATTAGGTTTTACAAAAGAGGACTATTTATTAAAGGGCAAGTTCAATCTCAACTTTAGTGGTGATAATATTGATAACTTTTTAGGGACAGCCACTATCAAGGAAGCTTCTCTTGTACACAATGGCATGCCCATGTCATTTGATTCCTTATTGCTCGAATCTAAAATGGAAGAGGGGCAGAAATATTTATCGGCTCATTCAAATGAAATAGATGCTTCTATTACCGGCAAGTTCAATATCCAGGAACTGCCGCAATCTTTTCAAACATTTCTCAGCCGCTACTACCCAGCCTACATTCAAAAGCCTGCAAGCCTTGCCGGCGACCAGGATTTTAGTTTTGAAATAAAAACAAAGAATGTGGATGAATATATACAGCTGGTTGATAAAAAACTAAAAGGCTTTAATAACAGTACTATTTCGGGCAATCTTAAACTTAAAAACAACGAACTCAATGTGAATGCAGATGTGCCGGAGTTTAGCTATGATGGAAGAGTATTTACCAATGTAACACTGGAGGGTAAGGGCAATTTTGATTCACTGTCAACTGTGATCAATGCAGAAGATGTTGCCCTGAGCGACAGCCTGCACCTGCCATTGACCAATCTCAGCTTTACCTCTGCTAATGATGTTTCTGTAGTGAGTTTAAAAACGAGTGCCAGTAAAACTTTGAGTGAAGCGTCTATTAATGCAAGGCTCACAACGATGAAAGAAGGCGTGAAAATTTATTTCTTTCCTTCTTCCTTTATTATTAACGACAACAAATGGCAACTGGAAAAGGACGGTGAAATAACGATTGGGAAATCGCTGGTAACCGCCAGTGATGTAAAATTTATCAATGGCAGCCAGCAGATAAAAATTTCTACGGAACCTGCAGAAGTTGGCAGCACCAATGATGTGGTGGTGGAATTGTTAAAAGTACATGTAGATGACCTGGCCGCATTGGGTATGAAAGAACCCGTGTTGCAGGGTGAAGCCTCCGGCACCATCAGGATTGAAGACCCTTTCAAAAGACCCTTTGTAACTTATGATCTGCTTACTGAAAAATTCAAATTTGGAAATGATTCTATTGGTAACCTGAAATCGAACGGGACCTTTGACATTAATAAAGGTGTACTGTACACGAAAACAACATCCGATAATAAGGACAATAATCTAAACATAGAAGGTACCATCAATTTAAAAGATAGCCTGGGCGTAACCACCAACCTTGCTATCAAATCAGAAAAACTTGACCTGTCATTTCTCAATACCTACCTGGGAGATATTTTCAGCGATATAAAAGGCACCGCCAATACCAGTGATTTTGCAGTGATCAGCGATGGTAAAAATGTTTTCTTAACCGGAACAGCCAATATTGACGAGGCATCAATGGTAGTTAATTATACGCAGTGCAAATACAGTTTCAGAAACAAAAGCATCATCTTTAATCCAGATGAAATAGATTTTGGTAAAATAGAATTAAGGGATACACTCAATAACACTGCCAGCTTAACAGGCAAAATGTATCATCGTTTTTTTAATGGCATCCAGTTCGACAATATACTTTTAGAAACTGATAATGACCGCTTCCTTTTGCTAAACACCACCAGGAAGGATAATGGCCAGTTTTATGGAAAAGTATTTGGCAAAGCAAAGATGTCTATTACCGGCACGCAGGATAATATGCTGATGGATATTACTGGAGAACCATCGCAAACAGACAGCAGCCATGTATACATCGTAAGCGGCAACAGCATCGAGCAGGACAATATCAATTATATCGATTTTGTACAGTTTGGTACAGCCATCGACGACAAATATAAAAGCCAGTCAGCAGCCAATGTATTGGTAAGAATGGGACTTACAGCCAATCCATTTTGCAAAGTGGATGTGATACTTGATGAAGCCACCGGCGATATTGTAAAGGGTACCGGCAACGGCTACCTTGATATAAAAGTGGGGAATAAAGAAGACCTTACCATCAATGGCAGGTACGATATTACTGAAGGTGAATACACTTTTAACTTTCAAACCATTCTAAAGAAATTCTTTAAGGTAAACAGCGGATCGCTTGTATGGAGCGGCAACCCGCTTACACCAAGAATTGATATCAAAGCAGAATATGTTGCTACACAGGTAGACTTAAAAACGCTGTCTGTGGGTGGCAATGGCACCCTCACCACATCCGGCAGTTATAATCAAAAAAGTGACGTCCGCATATTAGCGAACCTTACCGAGACCTTAGACAAACCAAAAATTGATTTTGATATTAAATTGCCGGCAGGTTCTAACCCGGATTTTTTAATTGTAAAAAGACTGGAGCAATTTAACCAGGATGAGAATGAGATGAACAAACAGATCACTTCCCTCCTGCTCTTCAACTCTTTTATTAACACGAGTGAAGGCTTTATAACAGCCAGCAGCGGCTTTAGTATTTTATCAGGCACTATTGGTGGTGTGGTATCGGGGGCTGTTTCCGGCTTCTTTAATAACCTGCTGCAGAAATATGTAAAGAATTTCAGTTTTAATTTCGATCTTAACTCAAGCCTGGGAGACGCCAATTCACAATTGCAGCAAAATGTATCCAGGCTGCAGGCTGCAGCCCGTAGTAATTTTGTATATACATTACTCAATGGAAGACTGATCATTTCTGCCGGGCTCAACGTAGATTACAATAATCCTTACGCCAACAGGAATACAAGTGTATTGGTAACTCCGGATGTACAGGTGGAATGGATACTGACAAAGAATGGCCGGGTGAGGGTGGTTGGCTTTAACCGTACCAACTACGACCTGGTTGGTCAACGAAACAGGACAGGTCTCAGCCTTGCTTACCGCCGCGATTTTGATAAAATCTCAAAGCTCATTGCCAATATCCTTTTCTTTGAATGGACTACTAAAAAACCGGGTCCTCAAAAATTAAAGTAAATTATTTATGACCCGATAAAATGGTATGACCCAGTTTATCCCGCTTGGTGGTAAGGTATTTTGTATTGTGTTCGTTCGGCTTTATTTCAATAGCAATATTATCCACTACCTCCAATCCGTACCCTAAAAGCCCGGCACGCTTGCGGGGATTATTACTCATCAGTTTCATTTTGCTGATGCCCAGGTGCCGGAGTATTTGTGCCCCCACGCCATAATCCCGTTCATCCATTCCAAAACCCAGTTCGATATTGGCTTCCACTGTATCCATGCCCTGTTCCTGCAGTTTGTAGGCCTTCAATTTATTCAGCAAGCCGATGCCCCTCCCTTCCTGGTTCATGTACAGCACCAGGCCTTTTCCCTCTGCCTGTATCATTTCCATTGCATGGTGCAATTGATCGCCGCAATCGCAACGCAGTGAACCTAAAATATCTCCCGTAACACAACTGCTGTGTACCCTCACCATTACCGGTTCTTCCTTTTCCCACTCGCCCTTTTTAATTGCCAAATGAATATCTCCTGTATTGAGTTGCTTAAAAGCGATCAGTTCAAAGTAGCCATATTTAGTAGGCATCTGAACCCTTTCTTCTTCCTGTATCAGCGTTTCTTTTGTAAGCCGGTATTCTATCAGGTCTTTTATAGAGATAAGCTTGAGATCAAACTGATCGGCTATTTCTCTTAACTGAGGCAGTCTTGCCATGCTGCCATCTTCGTTCATGATCTCTACCAGTACGCCAGCCTCGCCAAAACCCGCCAACCGGGAGAGGTCTACTGTTGCTTCCGTATGCCCTGCCCTTCTGAGCACCCCGCCTTTTTTAGCCCTCAAGGGAAATATATGTCCCGGCCTGCCAAAATCAGCGGGCTTTGTATCGGGATCTATCAATGCCTGAACGGTTTTGCTGCGGTCGCTGGCTGAAATGCCGGTGGTGCAGCCATTTCCGAGGAGGTCGATGCTTACGGTAAAAGGAGTGGCATGAAGCGAAGTATTGTCCGTGACCATTGGTTCCAAGTTAAATTTCTGGCAGAGTTCATCACTGATAGGGGCACAGATCAAACCGCGGCCATACCTGCTCATAAAATTGATCACTTCCGGAGTTACATTGGCTGCTGCCGTAATAAAATCACCTTCATTCTCCCTGTCTTCATCATCCACCACAATCACCAATTTGCCATTTTTGATGTCTTCAATCGCACTTTCAATACTATCAAGCATAGTTTTTAAAATTTGCTGCAAAGGTAATGGGGATTGAGGAAGGAGGATTGCTGTATGAGGAAAAGATGAAAGGCAGATTTGCTGATCGAAGACTTGTTTACATCAGATTTTTTAGAACAGATTTTTTTATCGCAGATTTTTTAGGAAAAATATGATGGATATGATTTTTTTTTGGGGGGGGGCAAGAGAATTTATAGCATTAAGAGTTAGAGGGTTCTGGGTTACGGGTTGGAGGGTTACGGGTTGGGGGGGTACGGGTTGTAGGGTTTCTGAACCCATCAGTTCCGATAGTTATCGGGATAAACCCTGACGGCGGTTTTCTTAAGTAAACGATATTGATTGACTATTGACTATTCACCATTGACTATTGGCCCATTGACCTTATACCCTCTTTATCAACATTTCTGCCTTAAAAAGGGATAATTGATAAAAAAGTTTTTCTTTTGCAGCAGCAACCAATCAAACAAAACAACTGCTAAAGCAACAAATTCCTGTTGGTTGCTGTCTTTTCGGGGGGATTATTAAACATTAAAATTTTATTTAACGGCTAATGACCGTTTACTCACAACGATAAGCTGGCCATATTGATGGTAATGATTTATTAACCAAAACGGCTTATTTATTTACACATTAACCACTCACCTTTGCAAAAAATTTGAAACTATGATTATGAGAAAGAAAATGATGATGCTTTCACTACTGTTGGCGTTCATCGGCATTACTGTAAACGCACAGGTCACAACCAGCAGTGTTAGTGGCTTTGTTAAAAAAAATACCGGTGAAGTATTGACAGGGAGCACCGTTAAATTAACGCATTTACCCACTGGTACGGTATATCAAACTTCTACAGGCAAAGATGGCCGCTACAGTTTGGTAAACCTGATTCCCGGTGGACCCTATGCCATAGAGATCACCAATGTAGGGTATGGTAATTACAACGAATCAAATATCAACCTGCCATTGGGAGAAAATACGAATCTTGATGCTGCCATGTCCACTACTGCAACGGTTCTCACCGATGTAGTAGTTACTGCTACCAGCTCTGCCCGCAAAAAAACCGGCGCTTCTACCAGCATCAGCAAGGCACAAATAGCCGCCTTGCCTACGCTTAGCAGGAGTATTTTTGATTTTACAAGGCTTACCCCGCAGGCAAATGGTAACTCATTTGGCGGTACCAATAACCGTTTCAATAACATCACTATTGACGGTGCTGTTAACAACGATGTATTTGGACTTTCAGGTTCGGGCACTCCAGGCGGACAAGCAGGCTCTACACCTATTTCACTGGATGCGATACAGGAAATCCAGGTGGTGCTGGCGCCCTTCGATATCACTTATGGCAACTTTACCGGCGGCGGTGTAAATGCTGTTACAAGGTCTGGTACTAATAAAGTGGAAGGATCAGTATATTATTTTATGCGCAATCAAAGCACAGTAGGTAAAGACCCGGTATCGAGGTTAAAAACGAACGATTTCAGCGACAAGCAATATGGTTTCAGGTTGGGCGGGCCCATCATTAAAAACAAATTGTTCTTCTTCATCAACGGGGAAATGGCAAGGAGAAATGCGCCTACCCTGTTCAATGCCGGCGACGCCAACTCGCTGCTTACAGTGGATGAAGCCCAGGACATCTCCGATTCACTCAGGATCAAATACAATTACGACGCTGGAACAACTGGAGTTTTTGATGCATTAACACAAAGTGATAAAGCCTTTGCAAGGCTTGACTGGAATATCAACTCCAAACACAGGCTCACGTTAAGGCATAACTACATTAAAGCATTCGACGATAATATCTCCAGGTCGGTAACCTCTTTCAGGTTTGGCAACAACGCTTACCGTTTCAATAACAAGCAGAATATTACTGTTATGGAACTGAGGAGCCGCCTGGGCACTAATGTTTCCAATAACCTGATTGTGGGAAGGCACGAGATCAGGGATTTCAGGACCACTTATGGCACACTGTTTCCTTCAGTTGAAATCAACAAAGGTTCCGGCGTTCTGCAGTTTGGTTCAGAAAGAAGTTCCGTGGCCAATGAACTTGACCAGGATATTTTTGAAATAACTGATAACCTGAAAATATTCTCGGGCAAGCACACTTTTACAGTGGGTACGCACAATGAATTTTTCAAATTCAGGAATCTTTTTATTAATGGTTTTAATGGTCGCTGGAGGTTTGCAAGCCTGAATGATTTTTATGCCAACGCACCAAGACAACTGGATGTATCTTATTCAGCAAACAAAGCCACCAATGCAAAACCTTCTGCAGAATTTGAAGCTGCCCAATTGGGTTTTTACATTCAGGATGAAATACAATTCAATCCTAAATTCAGGTTAACAATTGGTGTAAGGGCAGACATGCCGGTGATCAATTCCACACCTGCAAACAACCCGATTGTTGACACAACATTTGATGGTTTATATAACACTTCCAACATTCCAAACAAACAAATACTCTGGTCTCCAAGACTGGGCTTTAACTGGGATGTACAGGGTAACAAAAGTGTAGTGGTAAGAGGTGGTGCAGGTATTTTTACCGGAAGAGTTCCATTTGTGTGGATATCTAACCAGTTCTCTAATACAGGTCTGTTGCTTAAAACCATCAGTCAAACGGATAACACACCTACAGCTGCACCATTTGATGTAAATGGTGGCAGAGGCTTTAACCCTGATCCTGCTGCACAGGAAAGTCTTGGTACAGGTGGCAGCACATTTGAGGTAAACCTGATAGACAAAAACTTTAAATTACCACAGGTATTCCGTTCCAACCTGGGTATTGATATAAAAGTTCCGGGTGGAATCAACCTCACACTGGAAGCTATCTATTCAAAAAACATCAACAATGTTTTTTACCAGGATGTAAATATGAAAGCTGCCGTTGGCAGAGTTGACACAGCCTATAACCAGGGCTTTGATGACAGGATCGCTTTTGCATCTTCTACCAATGCAAGAAGGATCAACCCTTTAATTACAAACGCAATCCTGATCAGCAATACCAACCAGGGTTATACGCTGAACCTTGGTTTTACTGCCACTAAAACGGTTAAATGGATGTTTACCCAGTTAGGTTATAACTACAATGTGGCAAAAGACGTAAATAGTGGTGCAAGTTCTACTGCTTTATCTAACTGGGAATTTGTACAGGTAGTAGGAGATCCTAACAAGGCACCTTTAGCAATTTCCAACCATCAAATGAGGCACAGGATAACCAGTGCATTGGGTTTCAATTTTAACTATGCTAAAAAACACAAGACATCTATTGCTTTCTTCTATAATGGTATCTCTGGCCAGCCCTTTACTTATCTTGTAAATGGTGATCTGAACAGCGATGGCCGTTTTGGTAATGACCTTTTGTACGTACCAGGTTCACCAGAAGAAATAAAATTTGTTGACCGGATCAGCGGCAGTACCGTATTGGCCACTGCGGCTCAGCAAAAAGCGCAATTTTTGGAATACATCGAAAACGACAAATACCTCAGCAGCAAAAAAGGAAAATATACAGACAGGAACGGTTCAAGTACACCATGGGAGCATGTAGTGGATATGAGGCTGGCACAGGACTTTACATTGGATGTAAATGGCAACAAACACAACCTGCAGTTAACTTTTGATATTTTCAATTTCACTAACCTGTTGAATAAATTCTGGGGCCGCCAGTACTTTGTAAGTAACCAGGCTTACACAGTACTTTCTACGGTAAACAGAACTTCTGGTCAGTTTGCAGGCAAGGGATACAATTTTACCCCAGGCAATCCATGGACACTGTCTTTTGGTTCAAGATGGCAGGGACAGATCGGAATCAGGTATTCATTTAATTAATACACACAAATTCTTATAAAAACAAAGCTGCCCAATCCGGGCAGCTTTTGTTTTATTAGCTATTACCCAATTGTTACCTTCCAATTGCGGGCAACCCTTTGCCGTTTGAGTTCGTTTGTGCAGTACGTATTGGTGCGGCATGCATCAGCAAATCTCAAACTAACGGGCATGAAGAAACTATTTACACTTTCTATTCTTATTGTTACACTTTGTTCATTTGAAACATTGATTCGTAGTTTCCAGCCTCCGCAGGGCCATACCGGCGCCGATGGAAGTTATTGCACCAATTGTCATTCCACCAACCAGCTGAATAATCCCGGAGGTTCGGTGCAGGTAACCGGTTTACCCAACGGGTCTTATACTGCAGGCACTGCATACAACTTCAGCATCCAGATCAATCATAGCGCAGCCGACAGGAAGAGATGGGGATTTTCAATTGAAGCCAGGAACAGTGCCAACCAGCCTGTGGGCACTTTCTCCACCACCAATACGCATGCATCCATCAATGGAGCTGAATTATCGCACCTGAGTGCAGAAACTTTTGCCAGCTTCAGTTCCAGTTATACTTACACCAACCTTCGCTGGACAGCTCCTGCCAACCCCGGCCCTAACGACAACAACATCACTTTTTACTTTGTGGGTAATGCCGCCAATGGCAATGGGAATAATATTGGTGATTTTATTTACTCGAATACCAAAAGCATCAACCTGCTGGTGAATCAAACTTATACATTTACCGGTAGCGGCAACTGGAGCAACCCTGCCAACTGGAGTAACAATACAGTACCTCCATCCACTATCACCGGCAGTGCCACCATCATCATTGATCCATTTAGTGAAGGGGAATGTGTGCTGGATGTGGAACAGCATATCAGCAGCAGCGCCACGCTGACAGTTGCAGAAGGTAAAGTATTTAGAGTATTGGGTAATTTGACAATTACGAACTGATAGAGATTTGTTGAAGACCTATTGATAAGTTTTCATTTGAAAATGGAGCTGCATACAACGAAAAAGGTTGGGTGATATTGGGGAATTATCA
>JAKQJG010000211.1 GCA_029561305.1 Bacteroidota bacterium
GATGCTTAGTGATTTTACTATGCAGTTAGCAAAGGGGATGAAAACCCTGTAAAAAATACCGTGAAAAAACGGGTGAAAATGGGTGTTTTAACGGTTGACAATTTGCAGGGGGTTTTGGACTTTTATGGGGTGATGTGAAAAAAGTGTCATTTCACTACCCGATAAATAATAAAATCGATCATAAAATTAACAGCAAATGATATCCGGATAAGTGAAGACGGGCGACAACATTTACTACCATTTAAATCTCAGAGTTTTTTTATTACTAAAGTTGCCTGTATTCCTTGAGGTCATCCGCAGTATTGCACTAATTAAATTACTAAACATCATTAAATATTATAGATATGGCTCACAATGAAATCAACGCACTGGGAAAATGGCTTGCAGGAATACTACTTGTGGGTGCCACCACATTTGCCGTTTGGAATATAATGGCGTATTGGCCAGACAGAATGCCCTCTGCCGCCGCAGGTGATAAAAGTGCATGGTACACTATGCAGCGGTTTGATATTACACTTATTGAAAAAGACAGCACCAAGGCACCTGCTGATACTGTCACAGAAAATTATAATAAAGTTATTACGGATTCTGTAATCCGCATAAACAAAGAGCTTATAGCAGACATTAACACGTTGCTAAATAAAAAAACGAAGGCTGATAGTAATACCGCCAGGCCTTTGCAGGATTCTGTTGAAAAAAATAAAGCTAAGCTTCCTTCTCTGCTTAAAAAATCGCCGGCATTGCTGGCTGCTGCTGATAGTGATTGTGCCAGTGGCCGTATTCATCTTAATACCATTTTAATGATACTGGTGGCGCTGATGGGCTTTTTGGGCAACCTGGTACATATTGCCACGTCGTTTACAACTTTTGTTGGCAATAATGAATTTAAGCGTAGCTGGATACTTTGGTATTGTGTTAAACCTTTTACGGCTGCGGCGCTTGCTCTGGTGGTATACATTGTAATCAGGGCAGGCTTTTTAAATTTTGATGCTGGTGCCGGGGGTGTTAACCTGTATGGCATCATGGCACTTTCTGCATTAGCGGGTTTATCTACCGACAGGGCTACAGAAAAATTGAGGGATATTTTTGAGGCCACCTTTACCGCCAAAGGACAGGATAACCGTAAGGATAAACTGAATGATGATACCGCTGCTTCTGTAACGCCTACTACCATACCTCCTGCAGGTTTATCTCCCTTAACCATTACCGGTAAGCAACTTAACGACCCCGGTATTAAAGTAACTATGGATGGCGTGGCGATAACACCCACTACAACAACTGCAGATAAAATGGTAATAGATTATACACCTACTACAACTGCAGTAGCAGCCAAAAAGGTTAGACTGTTGGTAACCGATAAAAACAATACAGAAGTATTGAAGAAAGATATTATTATAAAATAAAGCCCCGTAAGCCGAAAAGGGGATTATAGAGTAGGCGAAAAAAAATATTTTATGGCAAAGGCAAAAAAAGCAGCAAAAAAAGCAGCAACAAAGAAGGCGGCTGTAAAAAAGGCAGCAGTAGCACCTACTGTTTTAAATGAAGCCGCCGCTGAACTGAATAGTACCATATTAAATACTGTGTATGTTGTTGATGACTCAAACAATGAAGTTACACTGGAAGTAATTGCTGGCGAAGATGGACAACAAAGTGATATGGACATTACCCTTGACAATAAAATTTTGGCTGATAAAATTCCGGATTCTTTTCCTGAAACAGCTATTGGTACAAATAAAAAACTCCAGAGGAAAACATTGAGAATTAGGGTCATTATTACAGATGTTTTGCCAGATGATAGCAATGTTACAAGCCTTACCATAATATTAAAAGGTGGTGGGCTAGATGCTACTTTTCCACTTGGAAAAACAGTAGGTCAAAATGGCTCGGCACAATATATCTGTAAAATTGAATTTTTATAAACTGTAAAAGTTAACAAATGAAAAAGCTGATTGTTATTATACTGCTGTTATTAAATTACTATGTGTATGGTCAGGTTGTAGATACCTCTCAATTGTCTTTTAAGCTTGATTTGTTGAAAGCACCGGTATCACCTGCATCAAACCTGCTGGGCTTTGCAGTAAGTGACATAGATAAGCCCACAGATGTATCAGATTTTATGGTTTCCCTACAGTCTGCCACTGGCGCTTTTACTAAACTACCAACAAATTACGCAATTGATATTGCTCCTTTTTTGCTTTTTAGTAAAGACACCGGCAAGTCAAGAAAACTGAATAGTGGAAATAATATAAGGCAAAACCTTGTATTGTCTTTTGCGTATAAAAATCCGGACTCAACAGAAACAACTTTAAATAAAACAAATGCCTATGCAGGGTTTGGTTTTAAAGTATCGATTTTAAAAGGGCACTATGATAAAAATACAATAAGGGGATTTAATAAAATACAACATGTAAAGTTGAAGGCAATACAAGATGAAGTACTTAATGACATGAGCAAATTACAGGAAGAGATGGACAGAGACCCGGAGCTTGTAGCCATGGAAGAAAAAAGAAGAAGGATGTTTCTAGATGCTGATGGCAAGGCATTAGCTGTTGACAAGAAATTAGCAGTAATGCAAACTTTAGAGTATAAAAAAATTGATGTTGCTATCAACGAAGCATATCTGAAATTGGCTACAGAGTTGGCACAAGATAAATATGATGATACGCTTAAAAAAGTAGCTTCCACTTTCCAGGTAGAAAGAATTGGCTGGTCTCTAGATTTAGCTGGTGGTATAAGTGCTGAATTTGTAAATAAAAATTTTGACAACAGCAGGGTGCACAATGCAGGCCTATGGATTAGTGGAGGCTACGCCGGCAAGACAGGTGTATCCATTTTAGGACTTGCAAGGTTTCTGCATAATCCAGACCAGGTAGTGCCAAAAGATTCTGTAACCGAATTAGCCAATAATACAAATTGGGATGCTGGCGCAAGACTCATTTATTCAAAACCTCAATCAAAATTTAGTGCTAGCCTCGAATGCATAAGCCGTTGGAGCAGTGCAGCGGCAGTGGGGCAAACATGGCGCCTGGTATTTAATGCTGATTATGCTTTGTGGGATAATCAAAAACTTACGTTTTCTTTTGGTAGAAATTATGACGGTACTATTGCTAAAGATGGCAACCTTGTGGCTGCACTTAGCTTTTTAACAGGTTTTGGCAACCGGAGAAAGTAAAAATGCATTCAATTCATTGCGCAATAATATGCCCCATACATTTACGCCACCAGGTATTTTTTTGCTTACCGGCGTTTATTTTTTTTAAAAATAGTACACTTTTTGTGTATCCTAAAACCTTCAAATAAATGCAGTCACCAATCCATAATCATTACAACAGGGACGAAGTTGTTTCTTACAGTAAGCTAAGAGCTTTTATTGGCATCATAGGTATTGCATTGCCAATAATGGTTTTCTTCGGATGCTTTTTCACAGGTGCTCAAAAGGCTTCACTGCAGGAATCCATCAGCCATTACTACTATAGCAAAATGCACATAGTTTTTACAGGTACTTTGTGTGTGCTGGGTGGTTTTTTAATTACTTACCAGGGAAAAGATAAGTGGGAAAGCAGGCTGTCGAACCTTGCAGGTGCATCTGCTTTTGGTATTGCTGCTTTCCCCACAACAATCGAGGCATTTATTTTATCAACAGATAAACGAAACCTTTACCTGGAAATAATAAGTCCTGTAACAAAAGGCTGGGGCAACATACATTTTGCTTTTGCAGGGTTGCTGTTTTTTTGTTTTGTTATTTTCTGTTTTTACTTTTTTCAGAAACCAGATAATCCAGATCAGGATATTAATGAGGTGAAATTTAAACGCAGGAGAAAAATATATACCATTTGCGGATGGACAATTATAGTTAGCATAATTTTAATTGCAGTGTTTGCTATATGGCCATCATTATCACAAGGTATTTTCCAATACAGCACTTTTATTTTTGAAACAACTTCTTTATGGGCATTTGGCACTGCATGGCTTGTGAAAGGTTCCAAAAGTTTAAAACAGTTACCTGTAATTAAAAAGATGGTGGCGCCTGTCCGTTAAAAGGCTTTCTTCTACATATCAAAAACCCCGCTATCTCAAGCGGGGTTTTCTCTATCATTAATAAATGACTATTAATACCTGTAATGCTCACTCTTAAACGGACCATTCTGCGGTATGCCTAAATAAGCAGCCTGCTCTGTAGTCAGCTCGTCCAGTTCAACACCAATTTTGGCAAGGTGCAAACGGGCAACCTTTTCGTCCAGGTGTTTAGGAAGAACGTATACTTTGTTCTCGTAGCTGCTGTGGTTTGTCCACAGTTCTATCTGGGCCAAAGTTTGATTACTGAAAGAATTACTCATTACAAAAGAAGGGTGACCAGTTGCACAACCTAAGTTAACCAGGCGGCCTTCAGCCAGTACGATCACATCCTTACCTTCAATGTTGTAAATATCAACCTGTGGTTTGATGGTATCTTTTGTATGACCATAATTTTTGTTCAGCCATGCCATATCAATTTCAATATCAAAGTGGCCGATATTACAAACGATCGCTTTGTCCTTCATCAGGCGGAAATGTTTTTCCGTGATCAGGTCGCGGCAACCAGATGCTGTAACAATGATATCCGCTTCTGCAACCGCTTTTACCATTGGCTTTACTTCAAAGCCATCCATGGCAGCCTGCAAAGCACAGATTGGATCGATCTCGGTAACGATTACACGGCAACCAGCACCTTTTAATGAAGCAGCAGAACCTTTACCCACATCACCATAAGAACCTACCACAGCTACTTTACCAGCCATCATTACATCGGTTGCACGACGGATTGAATCCACTAAAGATTCTTTGCAACCATACTTGTTATCAAACTTAGATTTTGTAACAGAATCATTTACATTGAAAGCAGGAATTGGTAAAGTACCATTAGCCATTCTTTCATACAAACGGTGTACACCAGTAGTTGTTTCTTCTGATAAACCTTTGATGTTTTTGATCAGCTCTGGGTATTTATCAAAAACGATATTGGTCAGATCACCGCCATCATCCAGGATCATATTCAATGGCTTATCGGCACCACCGAAGAATAAGGTTTGTTCAATACACCAGTCAGCTTCTTCCTGTGTTTGTCCTTTCCAGGCATACACACCAATACCGGCAGCAGCAATAGCAGCAGCAGCCTGGTCCTGCGTAGAGAAAATATTACAAGAGCTCCATTTAACTTCTGCACCCAATGCAATCAAGGTTTCAATTAACACAGCGGTTTGTATGGTCATGTGCAGGCAACCTGCAATTCTTGCACCTTTCAGAGGCTGGCTTGGGCCAAACTCAGCACGGATGCTCATTAAGCCCGGCATTTCTGCTTCAGCTAATTTAATTTCTTTACGGCCCCACTCAGCAAGGCTCATGTCAGCCACTTTATATTGAAGGCTGAAATCGATAGAGGAGTTAGTGATTGTTGACATTGTTTATTTTTATTTTAGAACGCAAATGTACAGTGCATAGAATAATATTCTAAGTATTTATATAAATTTGGGGGATAATCCTGTGAATGACCGATTAACAGCACAAAATCCTTTTTATCTATGGCAAAAGCAGCTAAAACAGAACAATCAACTACCAGCACCATTTCCCTGGATGCAAAAGACATCTCTATACTGGCCTTATTGCAGCAAAATGCAAGAATGACAGTGAAAGAGATCGCAGAGAAAATACACTTAAGCACCACACCAGTACATGAACGTATTAAACGACTGGAAGCCAATGGGGTGATAAAGCAATATGCCACATTGGTTGACCATACCAAGGTAAAGAAAGGGCTGATCGCTATTTGTTATGTTTCGCTTAAAGAACACAGTAAAACTGCCGGTACCAAATTTATCAAGGCCATCAACGCCATGACGGAAGTGATTGAATGTTATAACATATCTGGTGAGTTTGATTTTATGCTTAAAGTGGTGACGGAAGACATGAATGCCTACCATGATTTTCATGTAAACAAACTGAGTAGTATTGATAACATGGGGCATGTGCAAAGCGTATTTGTTATTGGGATCATTAAACAAACACACCAGTTGGTGTATGGCTGATTTCCATTTTCTGGATTAAAAGCTTGTACGGCATTGCTGTTAGAAAAAAACCATTTACTAAACCATTTTTTTTTAATTCACACATCTACCATATATTTGGTAATCTCTTACCCATTGATCTGCTCCCCCCAAAGCTGCAATATTTTAGAAAAAACCAGTTGATGAATTTTCATTGACCCGGTACATCCTGCACCCATTTGAAAGGCACATAACTACATTTCATCACCAATTTTTTTTTATGAAAAAAATTAGACGAACGTTTTTGCCTGCTCTAAACCTTGCTGCAAAAAACAACCGCCTTACAGGCCAACAAAACAATCAAAAGGGGAGCGCTTGCCTGTCCGTTCTTTTCCTTTTTACGCTCAGTTTATTTTTTACCGGGCAAGTAGCTGCACAAACTTTTAACCCGGATCTATGGATCAGTCCGGACATTCCCAAAGCATCTGCTGCTACAGCCACTAAAACGGCCAAGCCAATGCTGCCATCTTTTTCTTCGGCGGCACGTATTGCCAGTTCAGCCAACCCTGACATACCCGGTTCGCTGCTCTGCCAGGACCTTCGGGTGGTATTTGTTTTGGATGAATCAGGTTCCCTCACAGGCACCGAAATTACCAGCGTGGAAGATGGTGCAAGAGCACTTGCCAATGCACTTTTAAATTCAGGGGCCACATTGAGGATCGTTGAATTTAATACCCGCTCATCAATTGTGGATCTTGGAGTTACAGAGGTAAACAGCACATTTATTACAAGGTTGAACAGTTACCTTGGGGCGGGCTACAACAGCCAGAACTATAATCCTGTTTCTTCCGGAAGCTGCACTGGCTGGACCAACTGGGAAGATGCGCTGGAAGATGTAGCAACATTGGATGCTGACCTCGTGATATTTTTTACGGATGGTAATCCAACTGCTTACAACGTTTTATCAGGCGGTGATTGCTTTGGTACGGTAAACACCGGCGTTACTGGAGATCCTTCGCTGGACCCAGCCATCACACAGGCTAACCTGCTTAAATCGCAGGGTAAACACCTGTTCGTTGTAGGGGTAGGCAACAGCAATGAAATAAACCTGGATAATATCAAAGCCATTTCTGGTGAAGATGTTTTTGGCCCTGGCCATGATATCCTTACCGCCGACTATACCACGCCTCCCTTTGATGCATTGGCTGAAAATCTGACCGGTGCAGTTAATTCTATTTGTGGAACTGAATTACTGGTGAATAAGGATGTATCTAATAGTGGTGTGTGCGCAGGAGAAACGGTTGTATTCACTAACACGGTAACCAATACAGGTGGTGAATTTAATTTCACCGCCATTAATGTAAACGTGCAGGATGTTTATCCCAATGGTTATTCTAACCTTGTATTGCTTGCTCCCATACCTGCTGGCGCTGTTATTTCCGGTGGCAACACGGTCAATATTCCTGTTGGTGATATGATCGCCGGACAAAGTATCACCTACCAGGTAAGAGCAACCGTGGATGCGCCGCCAGGTAATTATAATAATGTGATCACTGCCACTGCATTCAATGCCAATGAAGTTACAGATAATGAATCGGTGATATCTGGTTATGCTACTGCTGAAATTGATTTTACTGCCTGCGAGCCTGTAACAGTAAATAATGTTGAATACACAACGCCCGGTACTTACACGCAGACACTGGTAAGTGCTGCCGGCTGCGACAGTATCCTGACGATCGTTATTACGGGTGGCAAACCAAGCACCGCTACAGAAACCATCATTGCTTGCGGTATGTATGAATGGAAAGGGGTAACGTATACGGAATCTAATAATACCGCTACCTGGACGGGCACTAACGCTGCCGGGTGTGATAGTGTTGTTACACTGGATCTTACTATCAACCAGCCATCAGCATCAACAGAAAAGATAAATGCCTGCAATAGTTATACATGGCATGGAGAAACATACACTGAGTCTACTAATTTTGCCACCTGGATAGGCACAAATGCTGCCGGATGTGATAGTGTGGTTACTTTAGATCTTACTATCAACCAGCCTTCGTCATCAACAGAAACAGTTGTTGCCTGCAGTGCTTATACCTGGCATGGTGAAACCTTTACGGAGTCTAATAATACAGCCAGCTGGACAGGCACTAACGCTGCCGGTTGTGATAGCGTGGTTACTTTAGATCTTACTATCAACCAACCTTCAGCATCAACAGAAACAGTTGTTGCCTGCAGCAGCTATACCTGGCATGGTGAAACCTATACGGAATCAAATAACACTGCCACCTGGATTGGTACGAACGCTGCCGGTTGTGATAGTGTGGTTACATTAGACCTTACGATCAACCAGCCCTCGGCATCAACAGAAACAGTTGTTGCCTGCAGTACTTATACCTGGCATGGTGAAACATTCACTGCCTCTAATAATACGGCTACCTGGACAGGTACTAACGCTGCCGGTTGTGACAGCGTTGTTACATTAGCTCTTACCATCAACCAGCCTTCTTTTTCAACAGAAACCATTTTTGCCTGCGGTGCGTATACATGGCATGGCGAAACCTATACGGCTTCCAACAATACTGCTACCTGGATTGGTACCAACGCCGCCGGTTGCGATAGCGTGGTAACGCTGGATCTTACTATTGGAAGGCAGGTATTTACTACGGAAACCATTTTTGCCTGCGGGTCTTATACCTGGCACGGCGAAACATTCACAGAATCTAATAACACAGCCACCTGGACCGGTACTAACGTTGATGGATGTGATAGCATCGTAACGCTGAATCTTACCATTGGTAAACCAAGTGCTTCTACAGAAACTATCGTTGCCTGCAGTTCCTATACATGGCATGGCACTTTGTATACTGCATCTAACAGTACAGATACCTGGACTGGTACCAATGCAGCAGGATGTGACAGCGTGGTTACATTAAACCTTACGATCAACCAGCCTTCAGCTTCTACAGAAACCGTTTTTGCCTGCGGCCCTTATGAATGGCACGGTGAAACCTATTCCGTTTCTAATACCACTGCCACCTGGACAGGCACTAACACTGCCGGTTGTGACAGCGTGGTTACGCTTAACCTCACCGTGGGTAAGCCTAGCTGGTCAACAGAAACCGTTACCGCCTGTGGTTCTTATGTATGGCATGGCACCACCTATACTTCAAACAATACCACAGCCACCTGGATTGGTACTAACGCTGCCGGTTGTGACAGTACAGTTACATTGAACCTTACCATTACTGCCAGGCCGGTACTCGGACCAATCAACTGTCCGGCTGTTATCTGCCGTAACCAAACAGGGGTTCAGTTCTCCGTAGCCGCGGTAAATGGTGCCAGCTCTTACACCTGGATATTACCTTCCGGTGTCACGGGTTCATCCACTACCAATACTATTGTTGTATCTATTGGATCAGCATTTACCTCGGGTATTGTGAAAGTATATGCCAACACAAGTTGTGGTACAAGCAATACCTCTCAAAAAACAATCTCTTCTATTACTGCGCCGCCTGCAATTCCAGGTTCTATCAGTGGACCTGTAACAGCGTGCTCGGCTGGTGATTATACCTATTCCATTGCTGCTGTTGCCGGAGCAACCAGTTACCTGTGGACGGTTACCGGAACTGGTGCAACTATCATATCCGGACAAGGCACTACCTCGATAGTGGTGAGGGCAACTTCCTCCTTCAGGTCTGGAAGCATCACCGTAAAAGCGGTGAACTGTATCGGAAGCTGCACATCAAAAACACTGAATGTGTTTGCTTCGGTGATTGTATGCACTAAAGGTTCTATCAGCGGACCAACAACAGGGCTCTGCAAAAAAACAGGTGTGGTATTTTCGATACCGGCCGTAACCGGCGCCACATCTTATGTGTGGACCGTACCAGCAGGCGCCACCATCACAGCTGGTGCTAATACCAATACCATCACCGTGTCATTTGGAGCTTCCTTTGTTGGTACAGGAACCATCACCGTAAAGGCAAAGAATGCCTGTGGTACCTGCAGTAAAGCCACATCACTCACAGTAACGGCACTAACGGCAATGCCTGGTGCTATTACAGGAAGCAGTGCTGTGTCAAGGTCGCAAACGGCCGTGGTATACTCGATACCAGTTGTAACCGGCGCCACCTCTTATAGCTGGACCATTACCGGAGGTGCAAGGGTTGTTGGCTCTGCTGCTGGCAGAACGGTAACAATAAATTTCAGCACAGCAACAGCTTCTACTGCAGTAATTTCTGTAGTGGCTAACAATGCCTGCGGATGCTCGGCACCGGTTAAGAAAACAATTACCGTTTCTTCAACCGCCAGCCGTCCATCAAATCCTGCGATAACAAAAGATGATGGAATTGAGTTGCCGCAGTATTCTGTATATCCCAATCCAACAAGCGGTTTATTCAATATCAGCTTTAAGGCAAATGAAAATGATAAGATCGCAATAGATATTGTGGATGCTTATGGCAAAGTGCTTCTGAAGTCTGTGAAAGTGTATACCGCCGGGTATCAAACAACGCAGGTTAATATTGCCAGGTTTGCCAAAGGGGTTTACTATGCACATATCTGGCGCAATGGAAAAGAAGAGAAGACAGTGCAGGTTTTAAAACAATAATAGCATAATACCACTCAATAAAAGGGGTTGCCGTTTCTTGCGGCAGCCCTTTTTTAATTTTGTAGGAGCTGATCTTAAAATGCGGGATTGATATGTGTTATATGCCGTATTTCCTTTTGATGTCTCTTTCACTATCCCTTTCTTTGATGGTTTCTCTTTTATCGTAGTTCTTTTTACCCTTGCCCAGTCCGATCTCAATTTTGAAAATTCCTTTTTCTGTTAAAAAGATCTTGAGGGGAATGATAGAATAACCTTTCTCTTTTGTTTTGGCTTCCAGTTTTTGCAGTTCCTTCTTATTCAACAGGAGCTTTCTTTCCTGCATGGGCTGATGGTTATTGTAGGTGCCGTAATTGTATTCGCTGATATGCAGGCTTTTTACAAACAGTTCACCGTTGGCGAAATAGCAAAAGCTGTCATTAAAACTTGCTTTGCCGCTGCGCAGGCTTTTAACTTCGGTTCCGTTCAGTACAAGTCCGGCTATATAGGTTGCTTCAAAAAAATAATCGTGGTATGCCTTTCTGTTGCTTAATTCCATTTTGTAAAAATACTGAAGGATACACCAATAAAGTAAGACAGGCAGGTGAATGTGCTGCGTAAAAGGTCATCTTTGGCAATAAACTCATCACAGCGGGTAACGCTGGTTCATTTTTAAGAGATACTTTATAAATATCTCTATATTCATCTTCGGTTCATCATCAAATTCCTTTACCAGGTCTTTTTCATTTCTTAGTAAGTACCTTATGGATTGCGGAGTTGCTTCATGAAACTTTCCCTTCTCGTTCATATAAAAAACTGTTTTTTGGGGGGTAGATACGGCTGCATCCAGTGTTTTGGCAGTTAGTTCAACCAGGCCAGCTATTGAAAATAAAGAGGAAGCCGGCATGATACCATGTTTCACTTTATAATATTCCACTAAAAAAGGAAACTTGCCGGCACATGGCAGCTTTATAAATAAAATGCTGTCTCTAGAAACAAATTCGGGCAGGTACAAATCAGTTCCATCAAACAAAGCGAATGCTTTTGTAATTTTTATCGCCGAATCTTCAAACCTGCAATAATACCTGGTTTGTAATGTGTCGGACATGCTTAAAGCCCTGGTATAATGGGTGTCAATCGTAAAAGAATTAACTAGCAGGGGTGAGTTGTTTTTAAATTCTTCCCATTCCTGGTAAATAGCTTTTTTACCAACTGCTTTGTACACAAGGCTATCTTGTGAAATGCCTAAAGCGGGGCAAATTATAATGGCAACAATTAAAATGACATAATTACTCATAACAGAATCAAGATAGGGCAATAAATTGTACGTCAGGTTGATTAAAGCTTCCATATTTTACAAAACCCTTCCACAATATGGATAAAAATACAAGAATGTGATTTTTAAGATGCTGAAATACAGGTAGTTATAGTTCGGCACAATGTAGGAAATGAGTATCGTATAACCGATAATCTAAAAACCTACGAAAATGAAAAACTTCACTACCATCATCATCGCCCTCTTCACCATCGCTTCTTCATTTGCTAATAATACTACACCTGCTGCTAAAGCTTCTTTATCAGCATCAGTTAATAACAATACAGTTGTTTTGAACTTCGCTTCTAACAGCAACTTTCAAATTGAGCGTTCTTTTTACAGCAACGAATTTGCTACAATCGCTACCGTAAACAATGCCTTTGGTGGAAACTTCAGCATCAACGATAACGCTGCTGCATTAGCCGGAAGAAAAGTAGCTTACTACCGTGTAAAAACAATCAACGCTGATGGCACAGTTTCTTACAGCAACACTACAGTGGTAAATTTAAACAACAATGAAATAGCTGCTGCTGTTAC
>JAKQJG010000086.1 GCA_029561305.1 Bacteroidota bacterium
AGCCAGGCGTGATGATGAGAATTATAGTTATGTAGCTGCCTGGGAATATATGGGTGAGAGTGAATGGAAGTTGAATAAAGAAGAATTGAATTTTGAAGTGGTGAAGCAGACGCAAAGGAGTTATAAATAATTGTTGAATTGCTGAATTGTTGAATCGTTGGGGTAGTGCTGATGTTGAATTTCTTTAACCGCAAAAACTAGTTGAGGTGGGAAATAAGAAATATTTGAGGCTGAATGATATAGAAGCGTATAATATTTCTTTTCACTTGAGTAATGATGTGTGGGAGCTGGTTTTAAAATGGGAGTATTTTGCAAAGAAATGATCGGCGCCCATTTTGTAGATGCGGCAGATTCCATTTCAGCCAATATTGCAGGAGGTTTTGGAAGGTATCATAAAAAAGATAAGATCAAATTCTATAGATACAGTGTTGGTTCTTTAAAAGAATGTTTTGACTGTAACGAAAAAGCAAAAGTGAGAAAGCTATTAAGTGAAGATGAGTACAAACATATTTTTAGTGAGCTGGAAAAATTACCAAAGTCAATCAATACATTGATAAAATTCACCAATGAAAAATTGACTATCTGAATTTTAGTAGATACTTACAAAAAAGAATACTGACTGATCAATCAGATACAAAACAACAATATAACAATTAAACAATTGAACACTGCTCAAACTGGCAGACACATAACAACAATTCAACAATAAAACAAAATATAGCGCTGACTGCATCAACAAAAGACAACAATTCAACACTATAACCATCCAATATGGAACACTATAAAATGAACCTCACACTCAAAGTGTGGCGCCAAAGAAACAGCAAGGACAACGGCAGTTTTGAAACATATGCCGTAAAGGATATTTCTTCTGAAATGTCATTTTTGGAAATGTTTGATGTGCTGAACGAACAGCTGATCACAGAAGGAAAAGATCCGATTGCATTTGACCACGACTGCCGCGAAGGTATTTGCGGCGCTTGCAGTATGCACATTAACGGCAAGCCGCATGGCCCCTGGTCACAAAATACCACCTGCCAGCTGCACATGCGGGCATTTAAAGATGGTGATACCGTGGTGGTAGAACCCTGGAGGAGCAGGGCCTTTCCGGTACTGAAAGACCTGATGGTAGACAGGCAGGCTTTTGACCGCATCATCCAGGCTGGTGGATATATTTCAGTAAATACCGGTAATGCGGTTGATGCGAATGCTTTGCCCATTGATAAAAGAGATGCGGATGATTCTTTTGCGGCCGCTGCCTGTATTGGTTGTGGTGCCTGTGTGGCTGCTTGTCCTAACGGCAGTGCGATGTTGTATGTGAGTGCCAAGGTTTCTCAACTGGCACTATTACCACAAGGTGCGCCGGAAAGAAAAACAAGGGCGATGAATATGGTGGCACAAATGGATAAAGAAGGTTTTGGGAACTGTACCAACGTATATGCCTGCGAAGCAGAATGCCCGAAGGGAATTTCTGTTGCCAATATCGCAAGAATGAACAGGGAATATATCACTGCGTCTTTGTCTGCTGATCCTGAATAATCTTCACAATAAAATATTTTTACAGCCTTCTTT
>JAKQJG010000231.1 GCA_029561305.1 Bacteroidota bacterium
AACCCGTTGAATTTTGTCAACAATTTTAGCGAAGTGAGCAATGAACTGCTGGAGGAAATGAATGAGGAGTTAAACAAGGGTAATTATGACGATGCCAAAGAAATAGCGAATGATGTACAACAAAATCTCGAAAAAATAAACCACCATGGCAAAAGAGCCGATGCCATAGTAAAAGGAATGCTGCAACATAGCCGGAGCAGCACGTCAGCAAAAGAATCAACAGACATTAATAAACTGGCAGACGAATATATACGCCTGGCATATCATGGATTAAGAGCAAAAGACAAAACCTTTAATGCCGCTTTGAAAACTGATTTTGATGAAAGTATAGGTAAGATCAATCTCATTCCTCAGGATATCGGAAGAGTGATATTGAATTTAATTACGAATGCTTTTTATGTGGTGGATGAAAAGAAAAAAGCTTTCTCAGAGAAGTCAAGTTTTGAAAACTTGACTTCTCTATACGAACCAACTGTATATGTGACCACAAAAAAGGCAGGGGATAAAATCCTGATCAGTGTAAAAGATAACGGCAACGGCATTCCCCAAAAAATACTGGACAAAATATTTCAGCCTTTTTTTACAACCAAACCAACAGGTAAAGGAACAGGACTGGGATTAAGCCTGAGTTATGATATTGTAAAAGCACATGGCGGTGAGTTGAAAGTTGAAACCACGGAAGGCGAAGGAACCATTTTTTCCATTATATTAAAAGCCAACGGTTAATATGAAAAGGATTGTACTCATATTTTGCCTGTTGTGTAATTTCCAACTGTTGCAGGCACAGGAGCAAACCTATTTCGTGCAGTTTACCGACACCCAGGCAGACAGTGTAAAAACACTGCTTCGTACAACCGCCAACGATAGTCTCCGAATGAAACTCTCGAGGTACTTAGGTTTGTACTACCAGGAAAAAAACAGGGATTCCAGCCTGCTGTACACCCTGCAACAGCTGCAGCTTGCTAAAAAGCTGAAGCAAAAGCTATGGGAAGCTGATGCTTATGACGCCTCCGGCTGGCTGCTGTCTCAACTAAAAAACTACCCACTATCTCTCACACACCTGTTAAATGCCCGAAAGATTGCGGAGGATGAAACTACGGAAGAAAATATATGGAACCTTTCGTGGTTTTCACCGTCACTCGATGCTGCCTTTGTACGTATGACTTCCCTGGGGTTTATTCACAACGACCTGTCGCAGTTGTACAATATGATGGGAGACAACCACAAGGAAATTCTGCAACTCCACGAAGGATTGAAAATCGGCACAGCTATTAACAACAGCGAACTGCTGGGACTACTGAGATCTAATCTTTCACAGGCATATCTTTCTATGAATAAACCTGATTCTTCTATTTTTTTTGGAGAACAGGCATTGAAGGATATGCGGCAGTCTGGTTATAAAACGTATGAAGGCCACCAGTTAAAACTGATCGGGGAAGCCTATATCAGCAAGAAAGATCTTATCACCGCTAAAAAATATCTT
>JAKQJG010000089.1 GCA_029561305.1 Bacteroidota bacterium
ATTCTTGAGCGGAAAACAATGTATGCCCTTAGCAAGCCGGCAGCGAGCAGGGCCAGCAGGGTATAGGCCCACCAGCTTTGATACCAGGGAGGAGAGATGGTAAAACTAAAACTGGCCGGCTTGCCCCAATGACCGTTGACGCCTTTGCTGCATACTTTAAAAGTATATTGACCCGGTGGCAGATTCAGGTAATTTTCCGTTACCGTATTGGTAGTGGGCGTACTCCAGGTTTTATCTATTCCCTGCAGCAGGTAGGCGTACCAAGTAGTATCCTGCCTGCTTAAGCTGGCGTCGCCAAACTGGAACTGCAAATAATTATTCTGGTAAGGAATCACCAGGTTCACCGGCAGGTTATAAGCTCCGGCTACACTATCCCATTTATAGACCGCCTTGTCTGCATAGGAAGCATTGAAAGCTGTATCCTTTGAGCTGCGAACAAACAGCGTTGGCTTATTCATTATGCTGATGCCCGCAACCACTGCATTGGTATTTCCTGTTGCCGGCTCTATGTTGCTGATGATCGTGATGCCATTATCTCCCCACAGGTATTCTCCTTTACTGGTAATACAATCAGATGACCAGGAAGTAGAGGTTTTCAAAAGTCCCTCGGAGCCTTTTAGTACCGATACCTTCCAGGTTGTGTCAGTTTTACTGCCTGGCAGAGGCGCCGTGATGATATTGATCTTATTAATGGTACCGACAACGATACTTCCTTTGTATTCTAACAACGATAAAATTCTATTGTTTGAAAGGCCATGCCTGGTGGATATATTGGTGATGGTATTGTTTTTTATATCCACCATATAAATGCCTTTGTAGGTTCCGATCCATATCCTTCCATATATATCCGTCAGCAGGGTTTTGTTGCTGGTGTCTTTTAAACCGGGCTGGTCGTTAACATAACTAACGGTACCGCTTGTACGGTCATATACACTTATCCCGTTCGTACGGGTGGCAAGCCAGTACCTGCCATTCATGTCCTGCCTCGTATCAAGGATCACATCATCACTTAACCCATGCGCTTTATCCGTATGAAGGATGCTGTTTTTTGAGGAGTCGAACAGCGCCACCCCATTACCCGGACCAGTGAACCAGATATTTGCGTTGTTATCCTTGTAGATAGAGTAAATAGTATCCTTTGTAAAACCTTCCTTTTTACCTGCGGTTAAAATGGTTTTGCGTACAGGATCAATAATATTAAATCCACTGTTGGTGGCCACCACCATATTCCCGTTCGACCTGGTAAATGACTGTACAAAATTATCTGCCAGTCCGTTGGCGGGTGTAAGCAAACGCATCCTGGTCCGCTCAGGATTGATGATGCTGATTCCATCGCCCTTGGCTACCCATATATTGCCCAGGGCGTCTTCCATTAAACTTATAATGTTGGTTTTGTACAACGCAATTTTTGTTTTTCCATATTCCTCTATCACATTCATACCTGCTGTAGTACTGATCCACATGCGGTGTTGCTGATCTTCCACGATGGATGCCACTACATCGCTGCTCAACCCGTCTTTTGTTGTAATTGACCGGCTGGAACCATTGTTTATGTTCACCACATCAATTCCTGTAATGGTATTTCTCCATACCTGGCCGGCACTATCAAGGGTTATCCCTAGGGCATAAGTCGATTTTAAGCCTTGTCCCTTTTCAAAATACTTAATGGTTCCATTTTTAATGTCCAGCAAATCAAAGCCATCATCGTTACCCATAATTACACGGCCACCTTTGTCCATCGTTATTCCAGAGAAAGTGGTGCTGTGAAGACCATTGCTTTTATCCAGGTGTTTTATTCTGCCTGCTTTCAGATCAATAATATTTACGCCACCAGTATAGGTAGTGATCCATAGCCGTTGTTCTTTATCCTGTGCAATTTCAAATGCCATAGAATCTGACAAGCCATTTTTGCGATCCAGATTTTTATAAGTGCCAGTGGCAGGGTCGATAATGCTGACAGCTTTTTCTTTGAAATTGTACATCCAGATATTGCCATCACTGTCCGTTGTCATCTTCCCAATATTATTGGGCACCGCACTTATCCTGGCCGACGTGCCAATGGTACCCAATGTTGTGTTGACAGTTCCAACCTGGTTATAGGAAAGGAACCATATATTGCCGCTTTTATCCTCTGTGATGCCAAGAATGGGTATACCGGTTGTGCCGGTAACAATGGTTTGCACATGCTGACCGTCGTATTTGAACAACCCTTCAATGGCTCCAATCCATAAAAAGCCCTTTTTGTCTTTATAAATGCAACCAATAAATTTTGCAGGCATTCCTTGTATCACTCCAAGATCATAAATAGCAAGCGGATTATTTTTGGTTGTGGTAGGTTTTAATGTTTTACTGATAACAGGTGGTTGAAGGGCAGTTGTTGTTAACTCAAGCGAATGGCTTTTTAAAGCGGAAAGGCTGAAGGCTGTATCCGGTAATTGATTAAAATTAATGCGGCCTTCTTTTGGAGCTGCTGTAAATGGCTTAAAACCGGTGGAGTCAAATGGTACCGAGGGTAGTGCTTCAATATCGAGTGTTTTTACAGTAGGCGTGATGCCGCCGGTTTTAACGGTGTCCCATGTTAATGGTACAGGTTTGGTAAACACCAACGGTACAGCTACCGGTGCCGAATACCCCAGTTCAGCTTCAGGAAAAGGAACAGGTTTGTTGTTATTGCAGGATGCAATGATTAGTAATATGAAGATGCTGGTGGATAAGCGAAAAATGAAACGCATGGGTTCCTGGTTTTATTGTTTAAGTATTCTTGCTGTTATATTGGCAATGAAATTATAAA
>JAKQJG010000283.1 GCA_029561305.1 Bacteroidota bacterium
ATTTTATTCCGCATGGCACCGGCCAGTTTCCTGTCGCGGAAGCCCTCTTTGAAATCTTCTTTTAACTGGTACAAAGTACGACCGGCAATTTCTTCCAGCTTTTCTTTGGAGCCATACATATTGATAAAACCACGGATCTGGTTGTCAATATCGGCGGCGATCTCTTCATCCGACACCGGGATAGAATCTTTTTCTGCCTGCACCACCAGTGCTTTTACACCCATGGCCTGCTCAAGTGACAAACAACGTGCATTGGGAGGTGCTTCAATTCCCTGGCGTTGCATGTCGGCTATCTGGTTGTCTACATCGCTTTTTAAAACGATCTTATCACCCACGATGGCAATGATCTTGTCGGCCAGGATTTTTTTTGGTTGCGCCTGTGCCACCAGTAATAAGCAATTGGCAATAAAAAAAGTAAAAACGAATTTCATTTTTTGTAATGATTATCTTCCAAAAATAAGGCAGATGAAACCGGGGGATCATCTGCCTGAGTTATTTAACAAATGTTTGTCGCCACGAAGAATTTAGCCACAGATCGCACAGATGAACACAGATAAATTCTTTGCCACACCAGCCAGCCTGTACCAGATCTTCCTATCACCAAATCATCACATCACCAAATCAACAATTTGATCTTTAGGTATCACCCATTATCAAATCATCAAATCATCAAATCTCCAAATCACCAAATCTCCTTACAACGTTCTCTTCACTTCCACTTCTTCAAATGCTTCCACGATATCTTTTGGCTCGAGGTTGGCGTAGTTTTTAATGGTTAAACCGCACTCCATATTGGTGAGCACTTCTTTCACGTCATCTTTATAACGCTTCAGGCTGCCGAGCTCTCCTGTATAGATCACAATACCATCCCGTACCAACCGTACCCTGTTGTTCCTGGCAATTTTACCACTGATAACGATACAACCAGCCACCGTTGCTTTATCAAACTTGTACACTTCTTTCACTTCCACATTGGCGAGTATCTTCTCTTCTACCGTTGGTTCAAGCATACCTTCCATCGCACTGCGTATCTCGTCGATCGCCGTGTAAATGATCGAGTACATCTTGATCTGGATGGCTTCATTTTCTGCCAGCCTGGCTGCCTGCAGGGTAGGCCTTACGTTAAAGCCGATGATGATGGCATCTGATGCATTGGCAAGGGTAACGTCACTTTCTGTAATGGCACCCACCGCTTTATGGATCACTTTTATCACAATTTCCTGTGTGCTCAGTTTTTGTAATGAGTCACTCAAGGCTTCTACTGAACCATCCACATCACCTTTGATAATAACGTTGAGCTCCTTAAAGTTGCCCAATGCCAAACGACGGCCGATCTCATCCAGTGTAATATGTTTCTTAGCCCTCATACCCTGTTCTCTCAATATCTGTCCACGCTGGTAGGCTTTTTCTTTTGCTACTGCTTCGTCATCATATTCTTTAAAGGTTTCACCCGCTTGAGGTGCACCATTTAAACCCAATATCAATACGGGGGTTGACGGCGGCGCTGTATCAATACGCTGTTGCCGTTCATTGTACATGGCTTTTACCTTGCCAAAATACTGACCCGAAACGATCATGTCGCCCTGGTTCAAGGTACCATTTTGTACCAATACTGTGGCCACGTAACCACGGCCTTTATCAAGCGTTGCTTCAATCACCGTTCCGTTGGCTACTTTAGCAGGATTGGCTTTTAGCTCTAATATATCGGCCTCCAGCAATATTTTTTCCATCAACAGGTCGATGTTCAGCCCTTTCTTGGCACTGATCTCCTGGCTTTGAAATTTACCGCCCCAGCTTTCTACCAAAATATTCATCTGGCTCAGCTGTTCGTAAATTTTTGTTGGGTTGGCGCCGTCTTTATCTATTTTATTGATGGCAAAGATCATGGGCACACCAGCTGCCTGCGCATGCGAAATGGCTTCCTTTGTTTGAGGCATCACAGCATCATCCGCAGCTACCACGATCACGGCTATATCAGTTACTTTGGCACCACGGGCCCTCATCGCTGTAAAGGCTTCGTGACCCGGGGTATCCAGGAAGGTGATATGCCTGCCGCTTTCTAAGGTTACTTCATATGCACCAATGTGCTGGGTGATACCACCCGCTTCACCGGCGATCACGTTTGTACTCCTGATATGATCCAGTAAAGAGGTTTTACCATGATCCACGTGACCCATGATGGTAACGATCGGCGCCCTTGGTTTCTGATCTTCTATATTGTCTTCTTCATCGTCTTCTTCCAGGTCGGCTGCATCTTCCACACCGATGAATTCCACTTCATAATTAAATTCACTTACCACCAGTTCAATCACATCAGCTTCTAAACGCTGGTTGATTGATACCATGATACCGAGGCTCATACATTTGCTGATCACATCGGCAAAGCTCACATCCATCAGGTTGGCCAGCTCACTTACAGATATAAATTCTGTTACCTGCAGTTTATTGGTTCCTTCTTCTGCACCTTCTCTCTGCTCGGCCAGTTCGTCCCTGCGTTGTTTACGCATTTTAGCCTTGATGCTCTTGCCTTTACCTGTACCACCGGCCAGTTTAGCCTGCGTTTCCTTTATTTTATCCTGGATTTCTTTTGCGTCAATTTCTTTGTCTTCTCTGCGGTTGCCGGCTGGAGGCCTGCTGGTGGTAAACCTGCCCCCGCCTCCGCCTCCTGCTGGCCTGTTGGGTCCGCCACCTCCTGGTCTTTGTCCCTGGAAGCCACCTGGCCGCTGGCCTTGCCCGCCTTGTGACGGTGCTGCCGGCACACTTTTCTTTTCCATTGGAATGCGCTTCCGCTTGCGCTTATCTTCCGCTTCCCTCTTCGGCCTGGTATCATTATCAACAGGCAATTCTATTTTACCAAGGATCTTTGGTCCTTCTAAGCGCTCTGCCCGGATGTTTTCGATAGTGGCAGGTACATCAACCTTAGGCTCTTCCGGTGCCGGTGTTTCGGCAACCACAGGAGCAGGCGCAGGTGCTGGTACCTCAGCTGCCGGAGTGGGTTCTTTTTTCTCAGGCTTTTTCTCTTCCACTTTTTTCGTACTCTTCTTTGGCCTGGTAGAAGAATCAATGGCATCGAGATCTATTTTCTTAACCACTTTTGGTCCTTCCAGTTCGGGAGCCTCAATCTTTATTGTTTCGGGAGGTGCAGGAGCGACGGGTTGTTCCGCTGCCTTTTCTTCTTTTGGAGTTTCTGCAACAGGCGGTTCGGCCCAGGTTGCTTTGGCCTCAGGAAGCGGTGTTGTTTTTTCAACAACCGGTGGAGCCGGTGCTGGTGCCGGAGCGGGGGTCTCTTTCTTTTTAAAAGAAAGGTCTTCTTCGTCTCTCTTCTTTTTCGGTTCAGCAGGTGCGGCAGCTTTGGTTAATTCAACCTTTTCTGCATTTTGCTTTGCCACTTTATCGGGCTGAAATTCCTGCATCGCCATCCGGTACATATCTTCCGTTAGCTTACTGCTGGGGTTAATACCCTCAAAGCCTTTTGACCCCAAAAATTCAATAAGGGTATCCTTACCAATATTAAATTCCTTGGCCGCTGCTAACAACCTTGGGGTTGTATTAATTGTTGTTTCTGACATTCGTAAGTCTTAAATTTCTGTTGCGCTTTTTATTCTTTAAAAATTGTTTTACCGGTACGTACCTGTCAGCTTATTCTTTTTCAAACTCTTCTTTCAGTACTCTCAATACTTCAACAATTGTTTCTTTTTCAAGGTCTGTCCTGCGTTCCAGTTCTTCAGGAGTAAGCGCCAGTACCGACCTTGCGGTATCACAACCCACGCCTTTCAGCGTTTCAATTACCCATGGTTCAATTTCATCGCTGAATTCTTCCAGGTCAATATCAAACTCATCCTGCTCATCTTCGGTATCCCTGTATACATCAATTTCATATCCTGTCAATTCGCAGGCCAATTTTATGTTTACACCTCTTTTACCAATAGCCAAAGACACCTGGTCGGGTTTTAAATAAACCGTTGCATGCTTTTTCTCTTCGTCCATGGCAATGCTGGTGATCTTGGCGGGCGTTAAAGAACGCTGTATCAGCAACTGCACGTTATTGGTGAAATTAATGACATCAATATTCTCATTTTTCAGTTCTCTCACGATACCGTGTATACGGCTGCCTTTCATACCCACACAGGCGCCCACCGGGTCTATCCTGTCATCAAAACTTTCTACAGCTATTTTCGCTCTTTCGCCTGGTTCCCTTACAATTTTACGTACCACAATAAGGCCATCAAATATTTCAGGAACTTCTATTTCCAGTAATTTTTCCAGGAATACCGGGCTGGTGCGGCTTACAATAATCACTGCCTGGTTATTCTTCAATTCTACTTTTCTTACCACTCCTCTTACATTCTCGCCTTTTTTAAAGTAGTCAGAAGGTATCTGCTCCGATTTTGGAAGGATCATTTCATTGCCTTCTTCATCCAGTAAAAGCACTTCTTTTTTCCACACCTGGTAAATTTCTCCACTCACGATCTCGCCTACACGGTCTTCGTATTTTTTTATCAATAGATTTTTCTTCAGGTCGTTGATACGGCTGGCCAGTGTTTGTTTGCCTGCCAGTATCGCCCTGCGGCCAAATTCTTTTTGAATGTCCACTTCTTCATACAGCTCTTCCCCTACCGCATAGTCAGGTTCAATTTTGATGGCATCACTGTATTCAATCTCTGTGAGGGTGTTGTAAATATCCCCGTCATCCACAATGGTGCGGCGGCGGAAAATTTCAAGGTCACCTTTCTGGTCGTTTACAATTACGTCGAACTGCTCATCACTACCATATTTTTTTCGTATCAGGGTTTTAAAAACATCTTCCATTACTTTCATCAACGTAGGACGATCAATGTTTTCTGCCTCTTTAAACTCCTGGAAGGAATCAATTAAGTTAATACGTGCCATATAGCTTGCCGGCCTCACTTGTTTTGCCCCGACGGCAGGGGATTTCGTTAAGTAAAAAAATTAAAAAGATACCAGGACCACCGCCTGCTTTATATCACTGAAAGCAATCTCCCTGTGATGGGTAACTGCTTTTTTGTTTTTTCCTTCTGTGTATTCAAGGTGAATGCTGTTCTCATCCACGCTGGTCAGCTTTCCTTCCAGCTTTGTGTCATCCGAAAACGTCACTTCGAGTTTGCGGCCCACATTTTTTTTGTACTGCCGGAGCATTTTTAAAGGTTCATCCACCCCCGGGCTTGATACTTCCAGCGAAAAATCACCTTCGGGATACCAGCCCTGCTCTTCGATCGTTTTGTACAGCGACCTGTTGATCTTAATGCATTTTTCAATGCTCAGTCCACTGTCCGCATCAAGGTACACCTTGAAGTTATTGGTGGGCTTTATGCGCAGGGATACCAAAAAGATATCGCTGTCGCCTTCTATCAGTTTTTCTATCAGCCCTTCAATAGCCTTTATCGCTGTTTGTTGATCCATAGGTAAAAAAGAAGGGAACGATTGCCGTTCCCTGCTTCTGTTTCTTTTTGTCCGGGGCAAATGTAGGTAACTATACAGTAAACTCCAAAAAAAGAGGATATGAAGCTGCAATTATTTGAGTGGTAAAGATTTTAACAGCCCTGCGTGTAATTGTGGTATACATTTGTGCCATGATAAAAGTGATCGTCAATCTTATTTTGCTGTACCTGTTGTACAAGCTGATATTTGACCTTATCATACCTGTGGTAAAAACAACCAAACAGGTAAAAAGACAGGTAGGGGAAATGAACAGCCGCATGGAAGAACAGATGCGCCAGCAACAGCAATACCAGGATAATTTTAAAAGCCAGCAGTCAGCTGAAAAGAAAGTAAAAGCCGATGATTATATTGACTATGAAGAAGTAAAATGATCAAAGCCCCAGCATTTCGATCCGCTCTTCCGGCAACAATAGTTTTGTTTGCAAACCTGCCTTGTCCGCCCCTTCAATATTGGCGAATGAATCATCAATAAAGAGGGTTTCTGCTTCCATCATACCAGCATCGTTTATTACATAACTATAGGTTTCGGGGTAAGGCTTTCTTTTTTGCAGTGTGTGGGAGTAGTAGGCCCTGGTAAAATGGCTGTCAAAATTCTTTCCATTAAATTCTTTTTCAAACATCGCTGTAAATGCCGCATGGTGAACGCTGTTGGTATTGCTCAGCAGGTAGATTGAATAGCGGGTGGCCAGTTCCGGCAGTGCGGCAATACTTTCTTTACGAAAATCAATCAGTATTTCATTCCAGGCGGCTTTTATCTGTGAAAACGAAGTGCCTGCGGTGCAGTGTTTTTGCAAAGCCGCATAAAATTCCTCCGCACTAATGTCGCCCGTTTCCAGCGCTTCAAATACCGGGTTGGCCGAATCTTTTGTATAAAAGCTGTCAAAGTCTTTTACGCCCAGGTTCTCAAAAGCCTTCTTGGTTTTATTGAAATCAATATTGAGTAATACACCCCCGAGATCGAAAATGATATTTTTTATTGCCATGATGGTTGTTCTTACATAAACATGCTGAATTTTGTAAAGATAGCCCAGTATAAATGCTATCGGCAAAGAATGAAAATTAAAAACATAGTAATAGAAGGTGCAGAAGGCAGACCTATTGCACTTGACCTGTTTTATAAAGAAGGTGGAATTAACCAGCCTGTTGTGATCTATGCACATGGTTTTAATGGTTTCAAGGATTGGGGAGGTGGGGATGTGATGGCTGATGAATTGGCAAACGCCGGTTTTGCATTGGTGAAATTTAATTTTTCTCATAACGGTACTACACCGCAACAGCCCGAAAATTTTGCAGACCTGGAGGCCTTTGGGAATAACAATTACACGAGGCAACTAAAAGATCTGCAGATAGTGACGGACTGGATATGTGATAAAGAAGACCCCAACAAGGAGCTGTTTGATACCAACAGTATCTATCTTATTGGTCACAGTATGGGCGGGGGTATCGCTATTTTATTTGCCGCCGAAGACAGCAGGATAAAAAAGCTGGTAACCTGGGCTGCCATTAGTGAGTGTAAAACACCCTGGGGTGGCTGGTCTGCACAAAGGATGGAAGAATGGAGGCAGGCCGGTGTGCAGTATTATACCAATACCCGTACAGGTCAGCAATTGCCTTTGTATTACCAGTTATATCTTGATTATGTAAACAATAAAGAAAGACTCAGCATTGAACATGCCATTAAAGAATTGTCTATTCCCCTTTTAATTTGTCATGGTACCAGTGATATTTCTGTACCGGTGGAGAAGGCTTACCAGTTAGCAGGATGGCAACCGGCAGCAGAACTGTTTACGATTGAAACCAACCATGTGTTTGACAGGGTGCATCCATGGGAGAAAGCCTGGTTACCAGAGGCGATGGACCTGCTGATGCAGAAAACGATTTCCTTCCTGCAATAAAAAAGGGGCCAGGATAAAAATCCAGCCCCGCTTTAAATCCAATATCCTATGAAAAACCTGGTACAAAACTAAGGGGACTGCTGTAATAGAAATATACCCTATTTGGGGTATTTTTTAATAAAAAAACCCTCCCCAACAAAGTTGGGGAGGGTAACTATATGGGGGTTAGTAAGTACTATTTTGCCAAATGCATATACCTGCGGCGCAGGCGGCTTCCCTTCATGTAAAACTTTATCGGGTATACATTGGGTGATTGTGTAAGCTTGTTGAATAAATTACTGAAAACCCTGGTAAAAGGACTGCTGTTATTTCTGTTATTATTCATAGTGATTGATTTTTAATATGAGTGATAACGAAAGATAAAAAGGTTTATTGTGTAAGAATTGTTAATACCATCTTGATTTCAAGCGGCGCAAAGCGATACTGGAAATCCTAATTGTATTCTGCAGAGGAAAACATTGCAAGTCTGAATGTTTTTACAGGCGGCCTAAGTATCGTAAAAGAAAACTTAAAATTTGTACAATCAGCAGCAAATCCATGTTTGAGTAGCAACTATGTGCGCCTCATTTTAGAAAAATTCTTATCTCTTTTGTAGTATTTAACAGGATATTCATCACTGTTTTTTACAAACTTAGTGAAGAAGCTTTTTACAACTTTCAACAGGGGATTAGGCTGGTGTTTAGTAGCTGTGTGGTTCATTTTCATAGGGATTTGTATTTTGAAAACGACAGGGAATAAAAAATATTGTTTACCTGTAGTTAGTAACGTAAATACCTACCAGGTGGATTTTAACTGGTACAATACCGCTTGTTGCAAAGAAAGCCCTTCTTTATCGTTGAACAATTGAACGCTTTTTAAAGGTTGTTTTGGAAAAAAAAGAGAGGTAAGTACAACCGAACCATCATCACCAAAAACCTCTATTGAAGAATGATCAATAAAAACATGCAGTTTAACGATATTACTGCTCAATAAACGTGGTGCAACTGCGCTGCCAGTAAACAATTTGGAAAAGGAATTGTCACCTGCCTTGCTCCGGTCAATATAAAACTGGTTCTGTTCTTTATTAAAACCAACTTTTAACAGCTCGTTTTCTTCGTTTGTAAAACTTATACCAAAGTCTGTGGCTGCAGCCCTGGAAAGATCAAAGGACAGAATCAATTCATTCAAACCATTGGTAAGAGTTGGCTTTGTAACCGAAAGGGTATGCTGCTGCTGTCTTAGTGTTTCTAAGTTTCTTACAGGTTTCGAATACAACCGGTAACCACCAGCTGCATTTTTCAAATACAATGTTCTTGGAATGGTCATAGCGCTGCGCCAGCTCCTGGTGGGCACTACCTGTGCATAGTTCCAGTTGCTCATCCAGCCCAGGAATAATTTTTGATTGCCTGTATTGCTCCAGGTAACGCCGGCATAATTATCAGGACCATGATCGAGCCAATGCATGGTTTCTTTGCTGTTGCTGTTGACAAAGTTGCGGCCATCAAAATCACCCGTAAAATATTGCGTGGCGCTGCCACCGTTAGGTCCGCCGTTGCCAATGCTTACAATCAGCACCCATTTTTTATTGTTGGTTCCTTCCACTGTCATTTCAACAAGGTCGGGGCATTCCCATACACCGCCATGACTGCCTTCATCTTTTCCAAAGGAGCTGGAAAAGCTCCATTCTTTTAAATTTTCAGACCGGTAAAAATCTATCCGGTCCGCAACAGCCAGCACCATCACCCAATGTTTGGAGGCTTCATGCCAAATCACTTTAGGGTCACGAAAATCCTTTACTCCGTTGTTTTTGATCACCGGGTTGCCGGCATATTTAGTCCAGTTTCGTCCCTTATCCAAACTATACGCCATGCCCTGGTATTGAAAATCCATTTCTTTACCCGCTTTTTCTTTTTTCAGGTCATGATAAGTGTACAATGCAACCAAGGGCTGTTCGGCACCTTTTTTAAGACCGCTGGTATTGTTCTTATCCACCACCACGCTGCCCGAGAAGATAAGACCTAATGAGTCGGGATACAATGCAATGGGCAAATGCTGCCAGTGCAACATGTCTTTACTAACGGCGTGGCCCCAGTGCATTGGTCCCCACACAGTACTGTCGGGGTAATATTGATAAAACAAATGATATTCTCCTTTGTAAAACACCATGCCGTTGGGGTCGTTCATCCATTTGGAGGGCGGTGAAAAATGGTATTGAGGGCGGTGTTGTTCTTTATAACTTGGTTTTTGGGCAACAGCAGTGGAGGATATAAATAGCAGGAGCGCTATAATAATTCTTGACATAAAATGACGGTTTTGAGCAATCGGTGTAATCAAATATACTTTTTGTTGCAATGACATTTAAATAAAAAAGCCTTTAGTTTTATCTAAAGGCTGTATGAATGTTTTGATATGTTAATAATCTATCACCTGCTCCTCCATCACTTTCGGCATTTCCCTGAACTCATATTGCTGGTTACGCAGTTGCGGTTCAAAGCCTGCTTCCTTAATGGCCTCCTGTATGCTTTTGCTGGTGAAGCGGTGTGGTGCACCTGCCGCACTTACCACATTTTCTTCGATCATGATACTACCAAAATCATTGGCCCCCGCATGTAAACAGATCTGTGCAGTTTTCTTTCCTACGGTGAGCCAGCTGGCTTGTATATTTTTTACATTTGGCAGCATGATGCGGCTCATGGCTATCATGCGGATGTATTCTTCTGGTGTAGTTAAATTGTGTACGCCCCTTATCTTAGCCAGCAATGTATCCACATCCTGGAAGGTCCAGGGGATAAAGGCGATAAAGCCTTTCGCATGTTCCGGTTTGCGGCTTTGCACTTCTCTTATTTTAACTAAATGCTCAAAGCGTTCCATCAGTGTTTCTACATGACCAAACATCATGGTGCCGCTGGTGGTGATGTCCAATTTATGTGCTTCATGCATTACATCCAGCCATTCCTGGCTACCGCATTTGCCCTTGCTGATCAATCTTCTCACCCTGTCTGACAGTATTTCTGCTCCCGGACCTGGCAAGCTATCAAGCCCTGCTTCTTTTAAAGCCGTCAACACTTCCCGGTGATTGCTCTTTTCCAATTTGGTAATATGCGCCACTTCCGGGGGGCCAAGCGTATGAAGCTTTACCGAGGGATATAATCTCTTGAGTTCTTTAAACAGGTTTACATAATAACTTAAACCAAGATCCGGGTGATGGCCACCCTGCAGCAATAACTGCTCCCCGCCATATCGGATGGTTTCATCGATCTTCTTTTTGTATGTTTCTATATCTGTTATATAAGCTTCCGGATGACCTGGTATGCGGTAGAAATTGCAAAATTTGCAATTGGCGATACATACATTGGTAGTGTTGAGGTTACGGTCAATTATCCAGGTTACTTTGCCATGCGGCACCTGTATCTTTCTTAACTCGTCTGCCAGGTACATCAACTCTGCCAGCGGCGCATTTTCAAATAAAAAAACCCCTTCTTCTGCAGAAAGGAATTCAAAATTCATCGCCTTTTTATAAAGTTCCGTCAGTTTCATTTTGCCGTTTGGATATTAAATAACAAAAGTACGTTCAATAGGTTGTAATTTTATTGATAGCTTGATATGAAAAAAATATTCACTGTATTTTTTATTGGATTTTTTTACCCGGCTGTTTATGCACAGGAAATTTATACGCCCAGGCCACAAGCCAGTTTTGTAACGAAGTTTCCTTTTAAGCAATACAGCGGGGGGGTAATGGTGGTGATGGCAACCCTCAATGATATCCCGGACACACTGAATTTTATTTTAGATACCGGCAGTGGCGGTATTTCCCTTGATTCAGCCACCTGCGCTCAGCATAACCTGGTACCCAAGGCCTCTGATACACTTGTTACCGGTATGGGCAGTTCCCGTAAGGCAAGGTTTCTGTATAAGCAAACATTGCATTTTCCCGGTCTCAGTATTCCTGATCTCGATTTTCATGTAAACGACTATGATATTCTTACCAGTGTATATGGTGAAAAAATTGATGGTATTATCGGGTATAGTTTCTTCCGGCAATTTATTGTAAAAATTGATTTTGATACGCTGGAGTTGCAGGTGTACAAACCAGGAGAAATAAAGTATCCCCGGCAAGGAAGCCTGCTCCGGCCTGCATTTACAGCACTTCCAATTCAAAATGCTACAGTAAAAGATGCACGGAAAATTGATTTCCCATTTTATTTTGATACCGGTGCCGGTCTGTGTTTTTTAATGAGCGAGGATTTTGCAAAGGACAGTGCCATTCTTTCTAAAAAACGCAAATTGGTGCGTACCCAGGCAGAGGGCATGGGTGGTAAATTGCAGATGGATATTACGGTGGTAAAAACTTTGCAGGTGGGCAATTATAAATTCAGGAATGTGCCTACCTATATTTTCAGGGATTATTACAATGTTACGTCCTATCCATTTGTAGGTGGCCTCATCGGCAACGACCTGCTGCGGCGTTTTAACCTGATCATCAATTATCCACAACGGGAAATACACCTGCAGCCTAACACCCATTATTTAGATCCCTTTGACTACGCTTACACAGGTATGGCCACGTATTTCTCCGACGGAAAAATTTTTGTAGAAGACATTGTGCCCGGTTCGCCTGCAGACAAAGCGGGGCTAAAACCAGATGATATCTTAATATCCGTTGGAAATAATTTCTCTAATAATATTATGCAGTATAAAACGATACTGCAAAACTCCACTGAAAAATTAACCCTGATCATAAGGCGGGATGGAGAAATGAAGCAGTTGTACATCAAACCCCTCAGTATTTTGTAAATTTTCATCGCCGCTGTTGTTATCCCCAGCCCTTAACTTTGCGCCCATGATAAATTTTGAAAGATTTACACTGGCAAACGGATTGAAAGTGCTGGTGCATGAAGATAGAAACACACCGATGGCAGTGGTGAATGTTATTTATGATGTAGGCGCCAGGGACGAAAGCCCTGAAAAAACTGGCTTTGCTCATTTGTTTGAACACCTGATGTTTGGCGGAAGTGTAAATGTGCCGGTATATGATGAGCCTTTACAATTGGCTGGGGGCGAGAACAATGCATTCACCACCAACGACATGACCAATTATTATTGCCAGTTGCCGGTAGAAAATATTGAAACTGCTTTCTGGCTCGAAAGCGACCGTATGTTAAGCCTTGCTTTTGGAGATAAAAGCCTGGATGTGCAGCGCAAAGTGGTGTGTGAAGAATTTAAAGAACACTATATCAACAAACCTTACGGGGATGTTTCTCATAAACTGAGGGAGCTGGCGTACACTACACATCCTTACCGCTGGATGACCATCGGCAAAGAATTAAAGCATGTGGAAGATGCCAGCCTGCAGGATGTAAAAGACTTTTTCTTTAAGCATTACACACCGGGTAACGCCATATTGGTAGTGGCTGGCAATATAGACGCCGCTACAGTGAAAGAATTGGCAGAAAAATGGTTTGGTCCCATACCTGGAGGCGAAAAGTATATTCGCCGGATTCCGGCAGAGCCCAAACAAACTGCCCCCCGTACAATGGAAGTAAAGGCCAATGTACCGTTAGATGCCTTGTACAAAGCATGGCATATGTCTTCCCGGTTAGACGAAAGATATTATGCTACCGAGCTGATAACTGAAATACTTAGCGGGGGCGGTTCCTCCCGTTTGTTCCAGGCACTGGTAAAGGAAAAAAAATTATTCAGCAATATTGAATGCCACCATTTCGGAAGTTTTGATGAAGGTTTGCTGATGATAGAAGGAAAGCTGGTGAAAGGCGTGCAAATGAAAGATGCAGAAGCAGCCGTGCTGGAAGAAGTTAATAAACTGACGAAGGAAGGCATTAGTGAAAAAGAACTGCAGAAGGTAAAGAACAAAACAGAAAGCATGCTGGCTTTTGAAGATATGAGCCTGATGAACAGGGCTACCAATATTGCCATTTATGAATTGCTGGGCGATGCAGAATTGATGAACCAGGAACTGGAACGCTACCAGCAGGTAACTGCGGCGCAAATACAGGAAGAGTGTGGAAGGATATTTAACGAGAACAACAGTAACACGCTGTATTATTATTCAAACAATTAAAAGATCCGTACTAAATAATATTCAATGCTCAACAGAACGATTGCCCCACCGATAAAAGATGCGGTAGAATTTACCCTTAGCCTGAAACCTTATACAAAGTATACACTGGACAATGGTGTGCAGGTGTATGCCATTGATGCAGGAGGACAGGAAGTACTGCAATTAGAAATGATCTTTTATGCAGGTAACAGTTACGAGACAGCGAATACGGTAGCTGCTGCCACCAACCAGTTGCTGAAGAATGGCACCTCCACAAAAAATGCCTTTGAAATAAATGAGGCGTTTGAATATTATGGCGCTTACTGCAACCGCTCCTGCTCACATGAAACAGCCTCGGTGTCATTGCATACGCTCAGCAGGCATTTGCCCAGCTTGCTGCCTGTGATAAAAGAAATGATCACGGACTCCGTTTTTCCTGAAAATGAATTGAAGATATACAAACAGAACAGCAAGCAAAAGCTGAGTGTAAACCTGAAGAAATGCGACTTTGTAGCCAACCGTTTAATTGATGCTTATCTCTATGGTGAACAGCATCCATATGGTAAATACAGTGTGGCCGCCGATTATGATGCGCTCACAACAGACCAGTTGAAGCAGCATTTTAATCAATACTATGTCAATGGAAACTGTGTAATATTTGTGGCAGGAAAATTACCGGAAGATCTTTTTGAACAACTGAATACACAGTTTGGCTCTTTACAATTGAAGGCCCACAACAAAAGGGAGGATATCGCCAACAGCTTAGCTGCAGCAACAGAAAAAAAATACAGGATTCAAAATGATTTAAAAGGCGTGCAGGGCGCCATACGCATGGCCACCCATTTTCCCAACCGTCACCACCCCGATTTTACAAAGATGATGGTGCTGAATACGGTGTTGGGTGGTTATTTTGGTTCAAGGCTGATGAGTAATATAAGGGAGGACAAAGGGTATACTTATGGCATACACAGTTTTGTACAAAACCATCTGCAGGATAGTGCCCTTGTGATCAGCACCGAAGCAGGGAAGGATGTGTGTGAGGCAGCTGTTATTGAGATCTACAAAGAAATGAAAAGACTAAGGGAAGAGCTGATCGATGATGAAGAGCTGTTATTGGTTCGCAATTATCTTATCGGCATCATCCTGGGCGACCTGGATGGGCCATTCCACATCATTAGCCGCTGGAAAAATATTATATTGAACGGACTTGACGGGAACTACTTTTATAATTCTATTGATACCATCAAAAATATACCGGCAGAAGAACTGAAACAATTAGCCAACACTTATTTTGCGGAAGATAAATTTTACGAACTGGTTGTAATTTAATTTTTTTTGACGCATCTTTAAAGCAATAATATCTTACAGCAATGAAATTCCTGATAAAAGTATTGATTACCACGGTAAATGTTTTTGTGCTGGCCTATATACTGCCGGGAGTGGATATTGTAAACAATAATTTTTTTACTGCGATTGTGGTGGCCTTTGTTTTGGCATTGCTGGATGCTTTTATAAAACCATTGCTGATACTGCTTACGCTGCCCGCCACCATACTCACACTCGGGCTCTTCCTGTTTGTTATCAACGCCTGTATTATTTTAATAGATGCGCATTTTGTACATGGTTTTAAAGTGGATTCTTTTTGGCATGCACTGTTGTTTAGCGTACTGTTGTCATTCTTTAATTCCTTTGTACACAAGCAGGCCTTTAAAGAAAAGGAACCGGTGAAGAGGGCTTAGTTGTTGAATGGTTCAATTGTTGAAATGCTGAATTGCTGAAATGTTAGATTGTTGAAAAGCATTTTCAAATGCTGGTTCTAAACAACAATTAAACAATACAACAATTTAACCCTGTACTATTTAACCCTGTAACCAATTTGCCTACCTTCACATCCACAACATATTCTGATACGATATGCAGTTCCATAGAAAGAACCTCACTAACGAAGAGTTAATCGACATTTACAAAAAGATCCTGCTGCCGAGGATGATCGAAGAAAAGATGCTGCTGCTGTTGCGGCAGGGAAAGATATCCAAATGGTTTAGCGGCATTGGGCAGGAAGCCATTGCTGTTGGTGCTACACTGGCATTGGATGAAGACGAATGGATCATGCCACTGCATCGCAACCTCGGTGTGTTCACCTCACGTAATATGCCCCTGAATAAATTATTTAAACAATGGCAGGGAAATAAAGATGGCTACAGCAAAGGGCGGGAAAGAAGTTTTCATTTTGGCACAAAGGAGCATCATATCTGTGGCATGATCAGCCACCTGGGTCCGCAACTGGCTATTGCCGATGGGGTGTCGCTGGCACATAAATTAAGTGGCGACAAAAAATTATCACTTGCCTTTACTGGTGATGGCGGTACGAGCGAAGGTGATTTTCATGAAGCATTGAACGTGGCAGCCGTATGGGACCTGCCGGTAATATTTTTGATAGAGAATAATGGGTATGGATTGAGCACACCGATAAATGAACAGTACCGCTGCTTTAGTTTGGTGGAAAGGGCAAAAGGCTATGGCATGGAAGGAATCCGCATTGATGGAAATAATATCCTTGAAGTGTATGATACCATAAAAGGCGTAAGGGATTATTGTATCAACAATCAAAAGCCTTATTTAATAGAGTGCATGACTTTCCGCATGCGGGGGCATGAAGAAGCAAGTGGTGTAAAATATGTGCCACCGCAGTTATTTGAATTATGGGAGAAAAAAGACCCGATCAAAAACTACGAGCAGTATTTGCTGCAGCAAAACCTATTAAGTGAGGCAGCCATAGAAACTATAAAAATTGAAACCAAAGAGTATATAGAATCGGAATTAAAACTGGCATACGATGCCGCACCGATGGTGGTGGATACGGACGAGGAACTGAATGATGTATATCAACACCATGTTTCCCGTTTTACGTTGCCAGATCTACAACTTCATGCATTACCAGGCACCCAACAGAAAACTGAAAACGGAAAACTGAAAACAGAAATAAGATTTATTGATGGAATAAAGGAGGGATTAAAACAATCCATGGAACAACATTCCAACCTGGTTTTAATGGGGCAGGACATTGCAGAGTATGGCGGTGCTTTTAAGATCACCGAAGGTTTTGTGGAGCAGTTTGGCAAAGCAAGGGTACGCAATACGCCTATTTGTGAAAGCGCTATTGTGGGGGCTGCACTCGGTTTGTCATTGCAAGGTTACAAAGCCATGATGGAAATGCAGTTTGCGGATTTTGCTACGGTTGGTTTTAACCAGATCATCAACAACCTGGCAAAAATTTATTACCGCTGGGGTCAGAATGCGGATGTGGTGATACGGATGCCAACAGGTGGGGGTGTGGGTGCAGGACCTTTTCACAGCCAGAGCAATGAAGCCTGGTTTGTACATACGCCGGGGTTAAAAGTGGTGTATCCCTCAACACCGGCGGATGCAAAGGGTTTGCTGATCGCTGCCATCAATGATCCCAACCCGGTTATTTATTTTGAGCACAAAGCATTGTACCGGAGTATCAGCGGCCTGGTGCCGGATGAATATTATGAAGTGGAAATTGGGAAGGCAAGGTTGGTGCAGGAAGGAGATGATATCAGCATCATCACCTACGGCAGCGGTGTTCATTGGGCCCTGGAATATGCAAAAAATCATCCACAGCATTCCATTTATATTCTTGACCTGAGAACATTGTTACCGCTTGATTATCTGGCGATACAAAATGCCGTAAAGGCAACCGGTAAAGTATTGCTGTTACATGAAGACACGCTTACCGGCGGTATTGGCGGCGAGATCGCTGCCTGGATAGGAGAACATTGTTTTGAAAATTTAGATGCGCCGGTATTGCGTTGTGCAAGCCTTGATACAGCCATACCGTTTAATATGGACCTCGAAAAAAACTTTATGGCTTATAGCAGGTTGGGCGAATACGTAGAGAAACTATTGGGATATTGAAAAGTAAAAGAAACCGGCTATTAAAATGGAATAAAATATCATCCCGGGTTTTCCGGGATTTTTTATTCAGCAAACTGTGAATAAATGCTCCTCAACCAAATGCAGATTGTTGTGTTTGTAATTTATCAAATGATGTAACTTGAAAACTAAATAGCAATTATGGATAACAGTACATATAGTTTTGGAATGATCGGGTTGGGGACGATGGGCCGCAATCTTTTGCTTAATATGGCAGACAATGGTTTTTCGGTAGCCGGTTATGATAAAGATGCGAGTAAGATAACAACGCTTGAAAAAGAAGGAGCCGGAAAGCCGGTAAAAGGTTTTACAGCATTGAATGATTTTTTAGCAAGTCTTTCCTCGCCTAAAGTGATCATGATGCTGGTGCCGGCGGGTAAAATTGTAGACAATGTGATCGATGAATTGTGTCCGCTCTTGAGTAAAGGCGATATTATCATTGACGGGGGAAACTCGCATTTTACCGATACTACGGCAAGGGTTAGCCGCTTAGAGGAAAAAGGCCTGCACTTTTTTGGTATGGGTGTTTCGGGCGGGGAAGAAGGCGCAAGACGTGGACCCAGCATGATGCCCGGAGGAGATACACATGCCTATCAATACATGCAACCGGTATTTGAAAAAATTGCAGCTAAAGTAAACGGGGAGCCTTGTGTGGCATATATTGGTCCGGGCGCATCGGGGCATTTTGTAAAAATGGTACATAACGGTATCGAATATGCCCTGATGCAGCTGATTGCCGATGCCTATGAGATAATGAGGAGGAGTTTACAATTGAGTAATGAAGAGATACGGTCTGTTTTTGCGGATTGGAATAACGGCAGGTTACAATCATACCTGCTGGAAATTACCGCTGATATCTTTGCGTACAAAGAGCAAGATGGCAGTTATTTGGTTGATAAAATAAAAGACGAGGCCAGGTCAAAGGGTACAGGCAAATGGACAACGCAGGTGGCAACCGATCTTGAACTGCCTGTTCCAACAATTGATATTGCGGTGGCACTTAGGAATTTGTCTAAATATAAATCACTGAGAACAGCGCTCGCTGCTGCCTATCCTGCAGAAGATAAAAAGAGCACGAATGGAAAGGAAGGGATCACGAAACTGGAAGCAGCATTTTATTTCTCTACTATCAGCATTTATGCACAGGGATTACATCTATTAAGCAGGGCTTCTGCAGAGTACAAATACCAGTTAAAGCTGGATGAAATTGCAAGGATATGGCGGGGTGGTTGTATTATCAGGGCGGCGCTGCTGGAAGATATTTACAAAGCATACAAGGCAAACCCGGCATTAGAACATTTATTTTTGGATGCTTCAGTACAGGCAATGATACAATCAGCATTGCCTGCTGCAAGAGATATCGTATCAACACAAATGGCAAATGGTATTTCCATACCTGCTTTTGCCAATGCGCTTAGTTATTTTGATGCCATACGAAGTGAAAACCTTCCGCAAAACCTTGTACAGGCACAGCGGGATTATTTTGGCGCACATACGTATGAGCTGATTGGAAAGGAAGGGGTGTTTCATACGGAGTGGGAGGGGAATCAATAGGCAATGGGCAAGGCGGCAAAAATGCAAAGGAGCAAAAAAGCAATGAGTCAATGGGTAATCCCTAATGAATCAAAAAAGTTTTTAACAAAAAGCAGAAGTAATCATATCAATCATAATCATCCCGATTTAATCATCATTGAATAAATCTTATCTATCTCCATAATGAAAGCATTACACGAAGTAAAATCCCAGCCCACCATCTTTATCATCTACGGCGGCAGCGGTGATCTGTGCTGGAGAAAAATTATGCCCGCCCTCTTCAATTTGTACCTGGACGGATGGATGCCGGAAAAATTTGTGATCGTGGGCGTTGGAAAATCCGCTTCTCCTCATGAAGAGTACCGGGCCAAATTACTGGATGGCATCAACCAGTTTTCAAGAAACGGTACAGCACCGGAAGATAAATGGGCCGCCTTTTCACACCAGGTTTTTTATGAGTCGGTTGACCTGACAGATTTTGCCACCTACAACGTGTTTTGTAAATACATTACCGAGTATGAAACAGCGTGGGATGCCAGGGCATATGTGATACATTATTTTGCAGTGGCGCCTTCCTTATTCCCCGTGATAGCAAGCAACATTGCGAAAAACAAATTATCAGAACAAAGAGAGCATACCAGGATCGTGATTGAAAAACCATTTGGACATGACCTGGAATCTGCTAAAGAACTGAATAAACTGCTCAATGAAAATTATAAAGAGGAACAGATCTACCGCATCGACCATTACCTCGGAAAGGAAACGGTACAGAATATTTTAGCCTTCCGTTTTGCCAATGCTATACTGGAGCCTTTGTGGAACAGGAATTATATTCAGCATGTGCAGATATCCGTAACCGAAAGGCTGGGTGTGGAAAGCCGGGGTGGTTACTATGAAACTTCCGGCGCCCTGAGGGATATGATACAGAACCATATCCTGCAATTGCTTTGCCTTATCGCCATGGAGCCACCGAATAGTTTTAATGCAGGCGAGATACATAATCGAAAAGTGGATATCATAAAAGCCATGCGCCGCTTTGATGCAGAGCATGTAAGAAAGGCCGCTGTAAGAGGGCAATACGGCGGTGACTGGATGGAGGGAAAGGAAGTGCCGGGCTACCGGGAGGAATCCAATGTGGATCCCAAATCAAACACCGAAACATTTGCTGCCATCAAATTTTTTATTGACAACTGGCGCTGGCAAAATGTACCTTTTTATGTTAGAACCGGTAAGCGGCTTCACCAGTCTGCTTCCATCATTACCATTCAATTTAAAGACCTTCCGCATTTTGTTTTTCCGCCGGAAGCGGTGGAAAGCTGGCAGCAAAACAGGCTCATCATCAGCATACAACCGGAAATGAGTATACGCTTACAAGTGCAGGGCAAACGCCCGGGCCTGGAGATGCTGCTGAACACGGTGGATATGGTGTTTGATTACAAATCCACTTATCCCAGTTACACACCTGAGGCGTACGAAACCTTATTACTGGATGTAATGCAAGGTGAACAAACTTTGTTTATGAGAGGCGATATGGTGGAGGCTGCATGGGAATTGCTGATGCCGGTGGTCAATGCCTGGGAGAATAAACCCTCGCTGAATTTCCCGAATTATTCTGCCGATTCATGGGGTCCCGAACTGGCCGAAGCATTAATTGCTGCTGATGGTTTTCATTGGTATCATTTACCTATGAACTCGAATAATAAGCACTGATGAAAATACATATTTACGATACAGAAACGGAATTAATAAAAGGCCTGGCTGATTATTTTGTTGCAACGGTAAACGCAGCAATAAGAAAAAAAGATGAATGCGCTGTGGTTTTATCCGGCGGCAGCTCCCCTAAAAAACTCTATCAATTACTGGCGTCGGACGAATATAAAAACGAAGTGGACTGGGGTAAGGTTTCATTTTTCTTTGGTGATGAACGTTATGTTCCATTTGATCATCCCGATAATAATGGATTGATGGCAAAGCAAACACTATTTGAACCACTGCAAATTGATGAGTCAAAAATATTTTACATCGGCACTTCTTTAAGCCCTGAACAGGAAGCGGCTAACTATACCGATGCCATCTTCTCTTATTTTGGAGAGCGGCAAACTAAATTTGATTTGGTGCTTTTAGGTCTTGGTGATAATGCACATACAGCTTCTTTGTTTCCGCATACGGATGTGTTATATGAAGAAGAAGCTATTGTAAGACCGGTATATTTAGAAAATCAACAAGTTTACCGCATAACACTGACAGCTCCAATAATCAATGAAGCGCATACAATTGCTTTTTTGGTATACGGTCAATCAAAAGCTGCAGCAGTGCAGCAGGTATTGAAAGGAGAAAAAAATATTGAACGCTTTCCTGCACAATTGATACAACCGCTTGATGGAACGGTTAACTGGTTTTTAGATGAAGCTGCTGCTTCGGAAATGTAGCAGTGCTTTGTAGGGTTCAGGTCGCTTGAAGCGCCCCGACCCAACAGGTTTTTGATGGAACGGTTAACTGGTTTTTAGATGCAGCAGCTGCTTCTGGAATGTAGCAGTGCTTTGTAGGGTTCAGGTCGCTTGAAGCGCCCCGCCCCAACACAGTCTTAGGGTTCAGGTCGCTTGAAGCGCCCCGACCCAACAGTAGTCTTAGGGTTCAGGTTGCTCTAGCGCCCCGACCCTGTTCGGCCAGCACCAACTCAATCCGTTCTTCCATTGCTTCATATGGCGTGAAGCCCTTCGCCAATAAATGGAATTTTGTTTCGCTTAATTGCATGAGTACGGCTGGAAAGGCCGTTACCTGTAATTGTTTGCATAAGGCAAATTCGTAGAATGCCTGTTCTTTATATTCTTCACTTTTTAGTTTTGAATAAAACGCTTCCGGGTTAATGCCATATTTCTCCAGCAAGTGGCGGTATGCTTCATCATCATCCAGGTCTCTTCCTTCATAATTCAGCGCATATTGCAGATCGGATGCAAAAACCAATTGTTTTTCGGGGTAGAATTCTTTGAATATGCAAAGTGCGATCGCAGCTTTTTCGGAGTTCATCACCCAGTCACTTTGATCAGGATGATTGATATGCCATAAAAAATCTTCTCCAAATTTTATCCCCGTTAGTTCTTCTACTCTTGTATAAGCGGTTTGTATAAACGGTGCGATCTTTTCGATCGGCGCTACATTCTCTTCAATCATCATCCCCCCGCTTAATACTTCTATTTCAAACTGGTCCTTGAATTTGTCTTCTATTTTTCTTAATACGGGGCTAAAGCCATAGCACCAGCCACAGTATGCATCATAGCAATAAATTAAAATGGGTTTCATCTGGCAAAGGTAACCTTGCTGGATAGAGGAGAGCTGTGAGATGTGAAATATTTATTGAAAGGCTATTCGAATATCACCGTCTTATTTTTCCATATCAGCACCCGTTCTTCAAACACCAATTGTAATGCTT
>JAKQJG010000291.1 GCA_029561305.1 Bacteroidota bacterium
CATCTGCCACCACAGCATTATAGTTGTTATAAGCTCTTCCCTTTGCAGGTACAGTTGATAATGCGTTAAAGTATAAGCCGTCAGTACCTCTTTCAATCACAAAATGTTTACTGTTTATTTCGTTGGCAGTATTCCAGAACAATGAAACAGTATTTTCATTTTGCGGCACTGCACTAAATGAAATTAGTTTTAAAGGAACAGGGTTGGGAATTTTAATGAGAGTGGTGGCAGTATTGGTGATCACTGGTGCATTGTAATCAAAATAAATAGCGGCTTTATTAGGTATCACCGTGTTTACCGCAACAGTGGTTTTCGGCTTGATCTTAAACATCACAAAGCCATGGCTCTTTGGTTCGTTCACATTACTATCAGGCAGCAGTATGTTGTGAAATTCAAAATATACAATATTGCCTTTTACTGTGGTCTTGCAGTTATGAGAAGATGTGACCATCTGCAATGTGCCGGCCTGCAGGTCACTGCCCAATGTATCGGTAATAACAACGGTAAAGGCGGTATCCGTTCCGGTGTTTTGAAAACGGATGGCGTACTCGATATATTCTCCATTAGCAACCTGTGAGGGAGAAAGCTGCGGGGTAGCCTGTTTATCATTAGGATCATACGAGCCACCAATAAAGGTCGAAAGACTGTCGCTGTAAGAAATGGAGTTGGCTGCAACACTTGCCCGGGTTGTAAGTATGGCACCCAATGGTGCATCGGGCAGCAACCTGAAATACGCAACTATGTTTTGCCTGCTGCCGGGTACCGATCCATTGGTTTGAAGACTTAAAGTATTCGCATTTGCCGTTAATGGGGTACTGCTTGAATCATAAATAAGCTTTGCATTATCATACCCGATAGTAAGCGTATGATCCAGCGTGGTGGTGCCAATATTTTCCCAGGTTACCTGGCAGGCATACCCAAAGCCGGGCCGGGCAGCCCAGCTCACCGGCACAATACTGATTGCCATAGAATCCTTTACCTGGTTGGCACGCAGAGCGTAAGTACGGGCCGATATCGTGTCAAAAGAAGTAAAGTTGAAATTAACGGCAGGCGGTACACAATTAAAAAAGCGAACAGGGTTTACAGTGATGGTATTGGCACCGAGGCCGGTGGCAGCCAGTTCAAAGTAGCCGTTATTGTCAGAGAAAGTAAACTCTCCATTGTGCAATACCACTTTACTGTTGGTTTTATAGGGTTCATTGGCATCTTTAATATTGTTACTGTTATTATCGTAAAAAATATTTCCAGCCATAATGGGGTAAGCATAACAGTTACCACTATTATTGGTTGGGTTGCACAAAGGAAGGAACACTATACTGAAGTTGGGATTTTGCCAGCAGGAAAACCAGCCAGCGCCATTGCGGTAATCCTGTATATATACTTCGGTTTGATTATTGGGCAGGCATTTCACTTTAGAGGTATCTGCTACAATAAACAGCCTGCATGACGGCCGTGGCAGTCTTGGAAGGCAGTACAGGTTATTGTTGTGACACTCTATATACTCAAGCCCGGCGCTTAGTTCAGGAAGTTCAGTAAGCAGGTTATTCGAACAAACAATGCCTAACAGGGAAGTGTTTGTTATTGGCGGCAGCACCGTAAGCTGGTTATTGTTACAAAAAAGTGAATCGAGCGATGCCGGTAATGCAGGTAAAGAGGTAAGCTGGTTGTATTCGCAATACAAGCCATTTAACGTTGCTGGCAATGCCGGTATGGATGAAAGATTGTTGTTGCCACAGATCAAACTAAATATTGAGGTATTGCTGATGGCGGGCAGGGCAGTAAGCTGGTTGTTATGTAGATCAAGCCAGTTCATTGTTGCCGGTACCGGGGGTAAGGTTGTTAAACTGTTTACTGCTGCATTCAGGTAAGTAAGCCCTTCTGGAAGCGTGGGCAGGCTACTAAGCCTGTTGCCACTGCAATTAAAATAAGTAAGCGGTGCAGGCAGGTCAGGAACGGCAGTAAGCCTGTTGAACGAACAATCAATATATTCAACACCTGCCGGAATAGCGGGTAAAGAAGTGAGCATACTGTCGAACCGGAAGATAAATGTGCGCAGAGCTGTTGGCAATGTAGGCATGGAAGCAACTTTTGTTGAAATAACTTCCATATGGGTGATTGTGCCTGGCAGGGCCGGTAGTGACGAAAGTTCTGGTGCCCTGTGAATAATAAATGTTTTTAATGCCGGGGGTAATGCAGGAAGGCTTGTCATGGTGCCTCCGGCGCACCGCAGGAAGGTGAGGCTTGATGGCAACGCAGGCATTTCCGAAAGTTCATTATTACAATCAAGCGTATCAAGCAGCGGTGGCAATGCCGGCAGGTTTGTAATGAAAGTATTGGTTGAATAATTATAATTCCCACTACAGTTAAGGTAGGTAAGTGCTGGTGGTAATGTTGGAAGGTTTGTTAACCGGTTACCAAAGCAGTTGAGAAATTTAAGTCCTGCTGGCAATGCAGGCAACTGACTAATCGTGTTATCAGGTGCGCCAGTCCCGTCATTTGAAACATCAAGGTATTTTAAAGAAGCAGGTAGTTCCGGCAGGGTGTTTATGCCTGCACTTCTTATAGTGAGTCCCTCAAGCGAAGCAGGCAGAATGCCATTGCCCAGCCATCCACAATAGCTGACATCAAGATATTTTAAATTAGGAGGCAGCGGAAATCCGCTGCTCTGCCAGGAGGCGGAGATATATTCTACCGAAGGTGGCAATGGGCAGTTTACCAAACAGGTATTATACAGCCTGAACTTTTTGAGGTTTTTCAAATACTGGATGCCCTCCATATCCTGGTAGTAGTTACAATATATACCCATCTCGCCTCCAAAGGCAAGTGAATCCACTGTAAGCAACACACTGCAGGTGGTATCCATTTGTCCTGATACATTAAAGCATCCGGGATAATTCAGCCTTAGAAAATTCCGGAAATTGCTGTCGGGAATATTTACATATTGTGCCCTGGTGGCGTTTCCAAAAAAAATGATAGCGATAAAAATGGGTATCAGCCTTTTCATAAAAAATTTTTAAGCGAAGAATACTAAATTTATTTGTGCCGCCTGTTTTATTTACTGATGAATATTTTGTTGCTTCCGTTGATGGTTTTCAAATAATAAATACCGGCTGGCAAATCTTTTATTTCTATAGTTTGACTGCCCTCTTTTACAGTAAATGTTTTTACCATAGCCCCCTGCATATTTATAATTGTGGCATTTGTGTTATGTAAGGTTCTGTCAGTTGTATGGATCACGATAAAATCTTTAACAGGATTCGTCATCACCGTAAAACCGGCCGCATTTTTTCTCCTGTCAATTTTTACTAAAGGAGAGTAAACATAGCTGCCATCGTTATCAACAATTTTTAAGCGGTAAAAAGCGATGCCGGTAATTGCATCATTTACTACAGCATTGTAATTATTGTTTGCCCGGCCCTTTGCAACAACATGTGTAATTGAACCGAACTGCAATCCATCCTGGCTTCTTTCAATTATAAAACGCCGGGTATTTACTTCATTGGCAGTGGTCCAGTATAAAGATGCGGTATTGTCATTGTGCGGAACTGCGTAAAAGGAGATCAGCCTCAATGGCAGTGTTATAAAATCTTTTATCAGTGTGCCTGCAGTGTTGGTGATCACGGGCGCATTGTAATCAAAATAAATGGCGGCTTTGTTGGGTATGGTGGTATTAACTGCAACCGCAGTAAGTGGTTTTATTTTAAAAGAAACAAAACCGTGACTTAAAGGCTCATTGGTATTGCTGTCGGGCAAAAGAATATTCTGAAATTCAAAGAAGATAATATTGTCTGTTACAGTTGTTTTGCAATTGTGAGAAGTGGCAATCATTTGCAAACTGTTCATTTGTAAATCTTCACTCAAAGTATCGCTGATAACAACAGTGAAGGCAGTATCGGTTCCGGTATTTTGAAAACGGATGGTATAATTAATATACCCTCCATTGATAACCTGCAGTGGTGACAATTGTGGCGTGGCCTGTTTATCATTCGGGTCGAATGAACCACGGATAACCGTGCTGTTAGTTGATATGGCAGTTGTTGAATTGGCTGATATCGTTCCTGTTGCATGCAGTGAATCGCCCAGGCTGGCCGTGCTGTTCAAAGTAAAATAGGCATTAAAGTTTCCCTGGTCGCCAGGTATTAAACTCCCAGCGGATAACGTCACCGTATTGCCATTGTGTATGATGGAACTGTTTGAAGCCGAGTCAAACGTAAGCCTGTTGTTATCGTATTCAAAAACAATCACCGGTGAAAGTATATTTGTCCCGGTGTTCTCATAGCTGATCATATAACTAAAAGGAAAACCGGGACGTGCCGCCCAGGTTAAAGGGGTTACTGTGATTGCCAGGCTGTCGATGCTTATAGTTGGCTGCAATGCAAAATGCTGCTGTACAATGGTATCATAGCTGGTAAAATTAAAACTGGCATTGACCGGGCTGGCGCTAAAGAATTGCGGAGCTTCTGCACTGATAGAGGCACTACCAATAGAATCTGTGGCTATCTCGAATTTTCCTAAGTTGTCAGTAAAAGTGTAACTACCGGATTGTAAGGATACTTTGCTGTTTTTTTTGCTGAATTCGCCTGGGTCTTTAATGCCATTGCTATTGAGATCGATGAAAACATTTCCAGTTATTACAGGATATGCCTGGCAAAGGTTCTTATTGGTTATTGGAGTGCACAGAAATACAGGTTCAGCCGATTCATAACCATTGTTATCATACCGGAAAAAATAAGTGCTTACAGGCTTGTTGGGCAGGCACCTGATCCTGTAATCGAAACTCAGGTAACCACAGCTTTCCGGAATCCTTGGTAAGCAATCTAAGTAATTAAATTCCGTTTTAATATTGGTAAGACTGCCAGGAAGTGCCGGTAATCCGGTGAGTGAATTATACGAACAATCAAGGAAGCTCAACGATGCCGGCAGCACGGGCAGAGATGTTATAAAATTTCCGTTGAGCCCTGCATTTGTTAAAGAAGCAGGCAGATCGGGCAATGTTGTAAGCTGGTTATTACCGACGAAAAGATATTGAAGCGTTGATGGTAATGCCGGCAAACTGGTCAGTTGATTATTGTTGGCTATTATTTGAATCAACTGCGTTCCTGATAAAGCAGGTAAGCTTTGTAATGGGTTGTAGTAACAGGATAAATTTTTTAAATTACCTGGTAAAGCCGGAAGGCCGGTTAGGGAATTGGTGTGGCACTCCAGGTTCCTCAATGTTGATGGAAGAGCGGGAAGTGAAGTAATTGAATTTCTGCTGCAATCAAGTTCTTCCAATTGAGGGGGCAACATGGGCAATGATGTCAGGTAATTCTCACCACACAGTATATTTTTTAAAGTAACAGGTAACGCGGGCAGTTGGGTATAGCTGTTATACCTGCAGTCCAGTCGAACCAGCCCGGGCGGAAAAACAACCGGCCCTGCCGTAATGTAACTGCACAATAAGGTATCAAGTGTTGCGGGCAGTGAAATGCCGGCAAGGCTCAAGCAACTATTATTAGCGCAATTGAAGTACCGCAGGTTTTTAAAATACTGAATCCCGGTTACATTATTGTAGGGGCAATCGCCTAATCCGGGGTTCGATATATCAATCCTGCTTGCATTAACTACCGCAAAACAGGTAGTATCCATCTGTAACTGTGCGTTAAAACAGGAGGGGAATTCCACCTGTAAAAAATTCCGGAAGTCAGGGTCTGGTATATTTACGTACTGGGCTCTGCCAATATTCCACATCAGCAGGATACAGGTCAGAAAGGGTAAACTTTTCTTCATAAAAAGGGTTTGAAGAATAAATGTAATTCAATATTGCCAGTTCCCGCTCATTCTGTCTCTGGAATATTCACCCCTAGTTATACTATTGAATCAAAATCCTCACAGTGCCATTTGTTGTTCTCAAATTATAAATACCGGCTGGCAGCTCCCGGATATCTATCCTTTGGTTTCCTTCTTTTAAAGCAAAGACCTTTACCAACCTGCCCTGCATATTAATAATGCTTGCTTGTGTGTTGTGTAAACTCCTGTCCGTAGTGTTGATAATAACCACCTCCTTTACAGGATTGCTTAAGACAGTAAAGCCAGTTGTGTTTTTTCTACTGTCAATTTTTATTACAGGAGAGTAAACAAAGCTGCCATCATTGTCCATTATTTTCAAACGATAAAAAGCGATGCCGGTAAATGCATCGGTTACTACAGCATTGTAATTATTATTTGCCTGCCCCTTTGCAAAAATATTTGTAATTGAACTGAACCGCAATCCATCATGGCTTCTTTCAATAATAAAATGCCGGGTATTTATTTCATTAGCAGTGGTCCAGTATAAAGATGTGGTATTGTCATTTTGCAGTACCGCATTAAATGAGATCAACTTTAATGGCAATACAATAAAATCTTTTATCAACGTGCCGGCGGTGTTGGTGATCACGGGTGCATTGTAATCAAAATAGATAGCTGCTTTGTTTGGTATGGTTGTGTTAGGTGCAACTGTTGTTTGTGGCTTGATGCGGAAGGAAACAAAACCATGGCTGTTCGGTTCATTTATGTTGCTATCAGGCAACAGTATGTTTAGGAACTCAAAGAAAACAACATTGTTTTTTACAGTTGTTTTGCAATTGTGTGAGGAGGCTGTCACCTGCAACGTGTTTGCCTGCAGGTCATCACTTAATGTATCGCTGATAACAACAGTAAAGGCGGTATCTGTGCCGGTGTTTTGGAAACGGATGGTGTAATCAATGTAATCGCCATTGGCAACCTGTGATGGGGACAGTTGTGGGGTGGCCTGTTTGTCGTTGGGGTCAAATGCACCACGGACATACATTTTGCTGCTGTCCATTGCAGTAATTGCATTGGTTGAAAATATTATTTTAGTAAGTATAGAATCATCTAAAACCACATTCGGTTTTACCCTGAAATACGCCATCAAACTGCCCTGGGCTCCGGGCACTAAATCGCTGGTATTTAAATATAGGTTGTTGCCATTTGCAACAAGAGGATAAGAACTGGAATCAAAAAACAACTTTGAACTGTCGTAATTAAAATCAATCGATGGAGAAGATAAAACAGTGGTTCCGTCATTTGAATAGCCTACAAAAAACGAAAGCGGAAAACCGGGCCGGGCAGCCCAGTTTAGGGGGATCAGTTTTATTGAAGGCAGATCAATTGTGGTATTGGCATGAAAGGCAAAATTTCCACTGACAATTGTATCATACCTGCTAAAATGATAATTGTATACAGGTGGATTTGTATCAAAGTATTCTGGCGTAGCTGCTGATAGAGTATAGGCTTCTGTACTGTCAGCAGCAATTTCAAAAAATCCCTCCTTATTAGTAAAGGTGTAAGTATCATTTGAGAGATCGATACGGCAGTGTTGTTTCACAGGTTCGTCAATATCTCTTATGCCATTATTGTTATTATCATAAAAAGCCAGACCCTGCATAACAGGAAATGAACGGCATTGATTTGTGTTGTTGACCGGAGTGCATAACGGCAACTGTACCGGGTAGATATCGGTTATAGACCAAAAGGGTGTATAAAAAGCATTATTATTAATGTTTGGCAGGCATTTTATTTTAGCAGTATCTAATACTATACTGCAATTGGGAGGCAACCACGGAAGACAATAAATATCATTATAACAGCAATAGATATTCCATAAGGAAGTGTGGGCTAATTCTGGCAGACTGGTTAGCCTGTTTGAAAAACATTCAAGAATAAAAAGTGTTGATGGCAAGGCAGGAAGGGAAGTAAGCAGGTTGCCGCTGCATTTTAATTGCCCAAGTGAAGCAGGCAGATCCGGAAGAGAAGTGAGTTCATTACCGCCACAACCAAAGTAAAACAGGGTGGCTGGTAAAGCAGGCATGCTGGTGATTTCGTTGGAAGAACATTCAAATTCGCTTAACGATGCTGGTAGTGCCGGCAATGCCGTTAAGCGGTTAGCATACACATACAGTTTTTCAAGTGAAGCTGGCAAAGTGGGTAATGATACAAGTTGATTGGCATAAGCCTGTATTTCAGTAAGCCCGGTTGGGAAAAAGCTAACTGTAGTGATGCTGTTGTAAGAAAAGTTAAGATATTTTAAAGCTGGAGGTAAAGGAGGCAGGCTTGTTAAGCTATTGGAGGAGCAATTTAAAAATTCTAATGAATCAGGCAAAGGCGGCAGGCTTGTTAAATAAACGAGTGAGCCGGAAGGATATGAGGTGTTCCAGCAATTTAATACTTTTAAACCCTGTGGCAGTGACGGCAATGTTGAAAGCATGGTATTGTCTATGCATTGCAGCACTTTTAACCCGGCCGGTAGTGGCGGCAATGCTGTATAATTACAATTTGTGCAGTCAAGAATTTTTAATGCTGAAGGAAAAGCAGCAGGACCTACTGCGTTATATGAGCATAACAGTGTGTCGATAGTATTAGCCAGCCTGATGCCAGAGAGATCGGCATATTGATTATGACAATCGAAGAAAGTGAGGTTTTTAAAATACTGCACACCGTCAAGATTTTCGTACAGGCGAACTATGCCTGGTGAGGCACAGGTAAGGTGTGTTTCATTTACAATAGCACTGCAGGTAGTATCCATTTGTCCTGCACCGTTAAAGCAGCCGGGATACTGGCTGATAAAAAAATTTCTTAAAGCAGTATCGGGTATAGTAACATATTGTGCTTTACAGCAGGAAACAATAATTAAAATGCTGATCGCAGTAAAAATTAAGGTCTTTCTCATAAATGCAGTTACCATTTAAAGTTAAATCAAAAAGGCGAAAGAATTGTAAAGCGGCAATAACTGCAGTGTTTCAGGAATAAGTGCAATGGTTTTAAGCATAGATGCAAAAGAGCCGGTCTGAAAACCGGCCCTTGTTATATAACCCGGGAATTTATTGTATCACAATCCTGCTGCTTCCGTTAACAGTTCTCATCAAATATACCCCGTTGGGTAAATTATTTATATCCACCACCTGGCTTCCTTCTTTTACAATAAATGTTTTTACCACGGCCCCCTGCATGTTGATGATGCTGGCCAGCGTATTATGTAAACTCCTGTCTGTTGTATTGATAATAATAAAATCTTTTACCGGGTTGCTGAGCAAGCTGAATCCTGCTGTATTTTTTCTTCTGTCAATTTTTACAACAGGAGAATATACAAAGCTGCCATTGTTATCAACAATCTTTAACCTGTAAAATACAATGCCGGTGATTGGATCAGCTACAGTACTGTTGTATTGATTGCTTGCTCTTCCGTTGGCAAAAACATTGGCGATGGAGGTGAATGCTGAGCCATCACTACTTCTTTCCACCATAAAATATTGGGTGTTTATTTCATTTGAAGTTTTCCAATATAAAGATGTGGTATTGTCATTGTGCAGCACTGCATTAAATGAGAGCAACCTTAACGGCAATACGATAAAATCTTTTATCAGCGTGCCGGCGGTGTTGGTGATCACTGGCGCATTGTAATCAAAATAGATAGCAGCTTTGTTTAGAATCGTTGTGTTTGCAGAAACGCTTGTTTGCGGTTTCATTTTGAATGATACAAAACCATGACTCAACGGTTCATTGATATTGCTGTCGGGCAAAAGAATATTCAGGAACTCAAAGAAAACAATATTGTCTTTTACAGTTGTTTTGCAATTGTGTGAGGACGTGATCATCTGCAAACTGTTTGCTTGTAAATCATCACTTAATGTATCGCTGATAACAACAGTGAAAGCTGTATCTGTTCCGGTGTTTTGAAAACGGATGGTGTAGTCAATGTATTCTCCATTGGCAACCTGTGATGGGGAAAGTTGTGGTGTGGCTTGTTTGTCGTTGGGGTCATATGCGCCAATAACTATTGTACGCACACTGTCGAAAGCTGTAAAAGTGCCGGCATTTATAACGGCTTTTGCATTTAATGTGTCGCCAAGCGGAACGTTAGCTTTTAAAGTAAAGTAACCAATAAAGCTGCCGGCTTGCCCGGGAATCAATGTGCCAATGTTGTAAGTAAGGTTACCGGCATTATCAACAACACCTGCCTCGGAGCTTGTGTTATAGTTAAGCTTTGTTTGGTCATAATCAAAAACGATGTTTGAAGAAAGGGTAGTAGTGCCGGTGTTTTCATAACTGATTATATATGGGTATGAAAAACCAGGACGGGCTGCAGGATTAATTGGGGTAACGTGTATGGTTATTTCATCTGCGATGCTGTCAATTTTTAAAGCAAAATTCCGGTCTGTTATTATTGTATCGTAAGTAGTAAAATCTAAATCGAAAGAAACTGGAGTATATCTGTAATATCTTGGGGCAGCTATTGTTAATGCAAAATTTCCAATACTATCTGCTCCTATCTCAAATTGCCCGGTATCATCTGAAAAAGTATAACTGCTGTTTAAAAGGTTTATACGGTTGTTGATTTTTGCCGGTTCGCCTGCATCTTTAACAGCATTATTATTTAAATCAATAAATATATTTCCTCTTGTAACAGGGAATGCCCCACACCTAAATTCGTTGTTTACCGGGCTGCATAGCGGGAAGAAGTTCCGTACTCCCAATCCGTTTTCATCACTAACATATACTTGAAAACCAACAGGTTTGTTGGGAATACATTTGATCTTACTGTCTATTACAATGTACTCGCAATCGTCAGGTAACCTGGGCAGGCAGTGAATATTATTAGAATCAGCCCTTAACGACTTCAAATTCCCTGGCAATCGGGGCAGGCTGTTTAGAGAATTTTTATTGCATGTAAGTAAAATTAAAGATTGTGGCAAGATTGGTAAAGCTGTAAGTAGATTATTTCCAACATGGAGTCCAACAATTGATTCGGGTAATGCTGGTAGTTCTTGAAGTAAGGTATTGGTTGCTTCTAACACTATTAAACTACCCGGCAATGCCGGAAGCCTGCCAAGAGGGTTATTGGCGCAAAACAGGTTTTTAAGGGAACCGGGCAATGCAGGCAGCGTCGTTAAAGAATTACTATAGCACTCAATAAACCATAAGCCAGATGGCAAATCAGGAAGATTTGTTAACCTGTTTTCACGGCAATACAAGCTTCTAAGCCCAACGGGTAATATAGGCAAAGTTGATAGCAGGTTATGGCTGCACTCCAGCCATTCAAGCCCGGAAGGCAATAGCGGCAATGATGTTAAATTGTTTCCGCCGCACTGCAAAGATTTAAGTGATAGCGGCATGGCCGGAAGTGAAGTTAGGTTGCTGCCTGAACAGGATAAATCAGTTAAATACGGCGGAAGATCGGGTAGTTGAGTAAAACCACTACCAGAGCAATTGAAACTTTGTAAGTAGGGAGGAAGGGCTGACGGTCCCGCCGCAATATTTCTGCAAAGTATACTATTCAGATTTCGAGGCAAGGTAGTAGTAGAAAGATCAAGACAAGTAAGATCAATACACCAAAGCGTCCGTAGGTTTTTGAAGTACTGAATACCATCTGCACTCGTAATGCACCTGTTAGTATCAGCAATTGGGAAAAGCAAGGTTTCAGAGACGATTTGCGTACAGGTTGTATCCATTAATCCAGCGTCATTAAAGCAGGCGGGATACAATCCTATTAGGTAATTCCTGAAATTGGTATCCGGTAAACTCACATATTGCGCCTTTCCGGCAACAGCAAATAATAATAAAACTACTGCCAGCCTAACGAACTTTCTCATAAACCCGGTTTTGATATAAATGTAAAAAATTAAACCCAGCACTGGTTTAGATACAAAAACAATAAGCACCGTTTGCCAGACGCTAAAATATTTGCGGCTTCCGGGCTCTTAAAATCAGTTTGTCATTTCCCTTAAATCCCTTACTTTTGCGCCGCTAAAAGATTCGGCTTATGTAGACCGGTGCCGGACTATTTAGCAGTATATGAGAGCATAACACACCATATTGCCCCACTCCGGCTAAAAAAGCAGG
>JAKQJG010000311.1 GCA_029561305.1 Bacteroidota bacterium
TATTTGTTGTTCCTGTTGGCGATTGGCCTGTTGTTGCTGCCTTCTTATCGCTTCCTGTTGCCTTGCTTCATTCTGCTGTTGCCTCCTTACTGCTTCTTGTTGCACAGACTGATCTTGTTGCCTTCTTAAAACTTCTTGTTGCCTCGCTTCATTTTGCTGTTGTTTTCTTTCTGCTTCTTGTTGAACAGTTTGATCCTGTTGCTGCTTTCTTATCATCTGCTGCTGAGGCGCATTATTTTGTTGCTGCCTGCTGATCGTTTCTTTTTGCGCAGACTGATCCGGCTGCTTGTCCCTTGCCTGCTGTTTTTCTATCCGTTGCGACTGTTGTTGTTCCTTTACAACGGTGGCATCATCCGGAACAGGTGTTTGTTGTTTCTTTATCAGCTGTTGTTGTTTCACAGGTTCTTTTAGTGGCTGTACGGCAGCTGGTTGTTGTTCCGTTTCTGCACCATTTACCCGTACTGGTTGTTTAATCGTCGTTGCATTTTTTACAGGTGCAGTTGTTTCAGATGCAGGACGGTACACCCTTATTTCTTTTTTATTTACCACTTCCGTTTTTTTAACAGCCTGGTCAGTGAAAGCAATGTTCTTTGGTTCCAGTTTTTTCCTGGTAATGGTTTCAAACTGTTCTCTTGCAGGGCCGGCAACGTAGGTAACATTGTTATTCACCACGGTGTTATTGATAACCGTTACATTGTTGTACTGGTTAGCATTGATAGCAGGACGCTGGTAGTGCCTGTATATGTTTCTATCGTTGATGTATTGATGTCTTACAAACCGCCAGTTATTGTAAGGGATACTACCGAATGAATAATTAAAACCAAGGCCCGGACTCAACGGAGCCCAACCATAATAGCCGCCATAATTGCACCAGCCAACCCATGCAGGTGCCCACTCATATCCTGGCACCCAGGCCCATCCATAATGATTAAGATAAGCCCAGCGACCATAGTGAAATGGTGCCCAGCCCCAGGCATAATCACTCGCCCACATCCAGCCAAGGTTTGTGTATTCCCAACGGCCATTGCTGCTGTATGGCTCAAAGCCCATTTCATTGCTGATCCATACCTGCCCATACTGAGGATTATTTACCCAGCGGCCATATGGACTGAGTTCGTTATAAAAAGTATTGAAACTGATGCCGGCATTTATCTGCGATTTTGTTTCGTAACTGCCTGCCAGCATGAGCATCGTTACAAAAATGGTTATCATCTTTTTCATCTTCCTGGTTTTTGATTGTGCTATAGATATATAAATATCCGTGCCATATTGTGCAGGGATATTGTAAAATTGATAAGAGGAAAGGGGAGGTTACACTAGTGAAGGACAGATGATTAGATATTGTAAAACAATCTGCCCGGCCAATATGTTGTAAGCAATTTTTGATATTGTATTTTCGTTAACACAGGGTTTGTAAACAGCATGTAAATTGCAACTATGACAAAATTTTTTGTTTTCGTTTTTCTTGTTTTACCCTGTCAGCATATTTTCTCACAGGCATGGACAAGCGAACAACTTGACAAAGCCAACACAGCGAAAGATTATGACTATGTTACGGACGAAGAAAAGACAATCGTTCAGTACATTAACTTATGCCGCATGTACCCAAAGCAATTTGCCAACAATGAAGTGAAACCTTATACAGGCATTAAAGGTTTGAAATATAAAGGCCTTGCAAAGTATAAAGCCAGTTTGATTAATGAACTGAACAGCCGTCAGCCAGCAGAGCCACTTGAATTTGATGAGAATATGTATGACGATGCTGAATGTTATGCTGCTGAAATTTCTAAAAACAGGCGGGCTGCTCATCAACGGAAAAATTGTGAAAAAGGCAGCTATGCTGAGAACCTTTACTTTGGAAAACAGGATGGTAAAACAATTGTATTAGAATGGCTGATTGATTGTGGTATAGCCACCTTAGGTCATAGAAAAAACTGTTTGAATAAATTGTATGGTGGGTTCGGGGTTAAGATTGATACACACTATGAATATGGGAAATGTGCGGTAGGGGAGTTTGGGGAGTGATAAAGCACCTGGAAGTGCCGACTTATTTTCCATATAGCCCTGCTATTCACAACCTCATCAACGGTTCGTTGCTTCGTTCACTTTTGTCTGTTGTTGCAAATGATATTTGTTAGTCCTTTGAAGGTGAGTGTTTATATTCCGAATAGGAAATAAATTTTTTCCCCGGCCCATCCGGCAGGCGGGCATCGAAAAGGTAGAGACCAGTTTCTCTTGTACCCACCCAAAGATTTCCAGTTTTATCTTCCAAAATTGTCCATATCCAGGGATTGATTAGTCCATCTTTAAAAGAGGTGAAAGCTTTACCATCATAACGCCTCAGTCCATCACTGGCACCAACCCAAATATTTCCCTTTCTGTCTTCTATAATTCTGGTAACGTTATTTAAGCCATCTTTTTTTGTAAAGCTTGTAATTGATTTGGAACTTGTTCTGGGCGAAGCCGAAGGATCATACCGGTAGACCCCACCCCAATTGCTAAACCAAATATTCCCCTTCTTGTCTTGCAATTGAGGCCACCCCCAATTATGTGCTTTTGGCTTTGGCCCATCTTGAAACAATTCTTCTAATGTAAGCTTGGTTACAGATTTACCATCATACCTGTACACACCCTCGTTAGTTCGTCCTCCAAACCAAATGTTACCTGCATTATCTTCTAAAATACGTTCCACCTTATCGTTGCTGCTCAAAAAGCCATTTGGGGCCTCATCAATTATAAAGTGAGTAAAGCCTGCCTTTACGGTAGGCTGGGATTTGCCGTCATAGACATAAACACCATCGATTGTTGCGAACCATAATTTCCCTGCTTTGTCTTGCATGATATCATGCACAATTTGCGTTTGATAAAACTTATTTTTGTCCGGAGGCAGGTTTTTGGGTAAAGGAATCTGGATTTTAGTAAATGTTTTACTCTGGCTGTCCGGCAGGCTGGCATCGTAAAGACAAACTCCATCATTAGTGCCAATCCAGATTTTACCATCTTTATCTTCCAGGATGTCGTTGATAGAATTACTGTTTAATCCATCGGCCACCAAAAATTGTCGAAACGCTTTTCCGTCATATTTATAAAGACCATTTTCTGT
>JAKQJG010000100.1 GCA_029561305.1 Bacteroidota bacterium
AGGAAGTTTTGGCGGATATAAATAAAGATTATAAAGAATGTCTTAAAGAGTTAAATGGATACATTAAATATTTAAAAGAAGCTAAATCTGGAGGCACCTAATAATCAATAATTCAATAATTAATAATACGATAAAGATGAGTTTTATAATTTCAAAACACTTTTACGGCGATATCCCTGAAGAAAGCGCAGGTGGTAATGAATTGAAAAGTGCCCAAGTTCCTCCGTTGGCCAACGGAGACAGAGGGGGTTGGCCTTTATGGGAGGTTTTTATAAGAAGCAAACAAGGTCTCGATCATAAACACGTTGGCAGTCTGCATGCAGCCGATGCAACAATGGCAATTGAAAATGCAAGAGATGTGTACACACGAAGAATGGAGGGTGTGAGCATTTGGGTGGTGGAGAGTAAATATATTACAGCTTCCAATCCGGAAGAAGCCGGTGAATTGTACGAACCTGCTGTAGATAAAGTGTACCGGCATCCAACTTTTTACCAGTTGCCGGATGCGGTGAATCATATGTAGACAGTGGATAATTTTTTAATTCATAATTGATAATGAACGGAACACTTCCATATAAAACAGATTTCATATTGAGTTTAGCAGATACAACACTCATTCTTTCGCAAAGAAACAGTGAGTGGTGTGGGCATGGGCCGGTACTGGAACAGGACATTGCTATTACTAATATTTCACTCGACCTTTTAGGGCAGTCACGCAATTTCTACCAATACGCGGCTGAACTCATTAACAACTCTTCAAAGGAGCAAGGTCTTAAAGTCTCCCGACCTGTCGGGAGATTTAGGGAGGCCGATGAGAATACGCTTGCCTACTTACGAAAAGAAAGAGAATTCAAAAATCTTTTGCTGGTGGAACAAGCGAATGGCGACTGGGCACAAACGATCCTGCGGCAATTTTTATTCAGCCAGTTTCAATATGTATTGTTTGAGCAATTACAGAAAAGCAAAGACGAACAACTGGTGGCCATCGTGACAAAAGCGCTGAAAGAAATAGCCTACCATGTGCGCTGGAGCAGCGAATGGCTGATACGCCTGGGTGATGGTACCGAAGAAAGCCACCAACGAATGGTTCATGCAGTGGACGAATTATGGAGATACACGGGTGAGATGTTTATACCAGCTGAATATGAAAAAGAAGCAGGAATTGATTTTGATTTGTTGAAAAATGAATGGAATAAGAAAGTGACAGCCATTTTTGATGAAGCCACATTGACTGTTCCGGAAAAAATATTTATGCAGTCCGGCGGAAAAGAAGGAAGGCATACAGAACAACTTGGTTTTATTTTGGCCGAACTGCAATATATGCAAAGGGCTTATCCAAATAGTGAATGGTAAGAAATGCAAACAGCCACCATCGATAAAAAAACACTCTACACTTACCTGGAAGAAATAAAAGACCCGGAAGTGCCCGTGTTATCAATCATTGACCTCGGTATTGTAAGAGAGGTAACAATAAACGGGGATGAACTGGAAGTGATCATTACACCCACCTACACTGGTTGCCCTGCCATGGATTTGATTGCCGCCACCATAAAAATTGAGTTGGCGACATTGGGTTTTAAAAAAGTAAAAGTAACCACCGTTCTTGCTCCTGCCTGGACAACAGACTGGATGACTGAAGAAGGAAAAAGAAAATTGAAAGCATACGGTATTGCGCCACCAAATCCAAAGCAACATGCCTGCAGCAGCCATTTGTTTGCAGAAGAAACCGTGCAGTGCCCTCAGTGCAATTCTTACCATACCCACCGCGTCAGCGAATTTGGCAGCACGGCCTGCAAATCCTTGTATCAATGCGATGATTGCAAAGAGCCGTTTGACTACTTTAAATGTCACTGATCGCTTTTGATTTTACTGCAGCACGATGTTCTTCTTTTTAAGCCTGCTTCTTATTCTTCGTAAGTTACTAATATGGTAATTTGTTTACCACCAATATTAGCACTGTTGCCCGGTTTGTTTATAACAGTAATACCGTTAAACTGCACTTGTACATTATATTCATAACCCGCCGCATCTCTGTAACCAGGTGGTATTTTTGATGTGCCCGCATTGTCGTATTTCATCAATACATCCACACCCAAAACTTTATCATCGGTAACGCCGCTGCCAAAGGAAAAAGTAGCCAATCCATCAACTGCCGGGCCAACAGGAATGATGATCTTTTTCATTTTAACTTCCGGGGCACCTTCACTTAATTTGCCCAAACGGGTGTAGCCATTAATATCTACATTGGCATTTTTGTACACTACCATTGCGTTGGATCGGGGGCCGCCTGATATGTTTCCATTGCCAATGTATAAAAGCGGGTCGGTAGGCAACCAGTTCGTTTCGCTTACACCAGCAAATGTGTCATTTCTTGATCCGATGGCCGTGGAAATATATGACTTTGCATTGGTGCCAAATCCCATTGCGGTAGAGTTATCCCCTTTTGCTGTGGTAAAACTTCCTATGGCAGTTGAAGTATTACCAGTAGCATTATTACGGTCACCCATAGTAACAGCAAGTGTTCCACTTGCTGTGGTAGAATTTCCCATGGCGATAGAATAACGTCCTGTTGCCTCTGTGTCATATCCCATAGCTGTAGAATAGTCACCTGTTGCCTCTGCGTAAAGTCCTGTAGCTACGGCAGCTCTGCCTCCAGCATAATTATTTTCTCCCAATGCTACAGAATAAACCCCAATAGATTCTGAATTTTTTCCCACTGCAAACGAGCTTTCGCCACTTGCTGTTGTGCCAATACCAAATGCTACAGCGTTGTTGCCACTGGCTGTAGTATTATTTCCACCTGCAAATGAATAATTTCCTGCTATGGCTTCATTTATTTTGCCTGTTCTAAACGCACCATTGTTACTATTAAAGAAAAAGCTGTTGCCTGTAGTTGCAATTGAATTTTGCGATGTAGTATTGAAATATATTTTTTTGAATGCAATATCAAAGCCCTTGCTGTTTATATTGTCTCCATTGCTTCTAAACGTAAAATAAACCGGTCCTTTTGCATTAAAATCTGCAGGTGCAACAAGAGTATTGGTCAATCTTTTGAAATAACTATCCCGGTAATTTGTTCCTGAGCTTATCCATAAAGTATCGCCTGTGGCAAAACCAAAATCAGCAGCATTAAAGCTGATCTTGCAATCTGCATCTACCCATGCATTGCCTTGTATGTTATTTATATAGTTGTTGTTCGGGCCACTGGGGTCAAATATCCTCCCGGTACTGTCTGCTCCCCAAATGTTTTGATAGATAGCTGAATTTGCCTGGGTTATTGTTTGTGCAGCTGTAGGAGCCGTACTGGTAACAGTTCCTTTTTGTTGTATAACTAAATTACCATCAACCGTTAGTCCTTCTACAAGTATTGCTGTATTGGCATTTGGGTTTACACTTATATATTTTCTGTTGGTAAATGCTGCACTATCACCCTTTGCCTGCCACACAATATCTGCACCGCCACCACCATTTGCGGCTTGCCAATAACCACCAGTATAAAACCAAAGACTGTTACTTGCATTACTAAAAATTAGCAATCCCTTTGCAGGGTTTGATATAGCATTGGTATCTGCCACCCTTGGCAACAATAAACCTTTGTTGGTGCTTTGCAATTCAAGCAGGGCACTGGCATTTGGTGCAGGCGTGCCGATACCTACATTCTGGCTGCTGCCTGTGAGGCCTGCAAAAAGCAACAGCAAAAGAAATGGATATTTGATCATATTTTTTCAGAAAGTTTTTGGTGAATTATTTTTTGCACGGATGAAAGTCCTTAGACGGGATAGCTTTTTTCACGAAGCAATTTATTCTACCTTATACAACCGGCCTATAGCAGATATCTGTCATTTTTTAAACCCTTTTTAATTCAAATGGTTATGTTTGAAAAATAAAGCAAAGGATACAATGAATGAGATAAAGCCGGTTTCACCAGGTGAATTTATTCAAACAGCAAAAACAAACAGGCAACTTGGATTGGTGAATTATGAGGATTTTTTTTCTGCGCAAATAAAGGAAGCCCCCAATTTTGCCATCGGACCATATTACTGGTTTATAGGCGACAATGCGAACATGCTGATCACCGCAGCCAGTGAAAATATTGGCCAGCTTACACCTTTTACCCAACAGGAATGGGTAAACAATTCCGCTTTCTTTTTTGCAGAGAATATTCATGCAGAAGACAGCTTTTATGTATTATCTGCCCTGCAGCTGGCCATTGCAAAAATAGAGGCGTTGCCAGATGAAAGGCAATCAGATGTGCGGGTGAATATTTATGCAAGAATGCTGAATGCAGAAAAAAAGTACCGCTGGGTGTTGATCCAGATACCGGGATTATACATTAATAAGGAAACAAGGGGCACCTGCGGATTGATCATGGTAACAGATTTGTCGCATTTTAATTTTAATGGCCGGCCGGTTATGATGACACTAACGGATAAAGTGAATAACAGGAACGAATACTTTCATATTGCCACTGATGTAATGAAACTGGTAAATGCAGCACTTCCTAATATTACCAGGCAGGAACAAAAGATTCTTCAACTAATGGCAAAGGGTTTTAACACACCGCAAATAGTGAAGGAACTTACCATTGCTTATAGTACGGTAGAAAATCACAAACGTAACCTGCGGAAAAAAACCAATACCAAAACGGCTGCCGAATTGGTACACTTTGTAATGACGAATAACCTTTTATAAACATGCAGTGATATATTTAAGCGAAGCACTTTTCAAATGCCACTAAATAATCCTACCTTTCATTTATACTAACTCCCGCTGTATGTTATTGGATATTTTTATTTATTTTGAAGAAGCTGCGCAGGTTTCGGTTGCATTTATTATAGGCGCTGTAATAGGGCTGGAAAGGGAATTCCGCAGTAAGCCCGCCGGTTTCCGAACCATGATATTGATCTGTGTAGGCTCCTGTTTGTACACCATTCTTTCCAAAGAAAGCAATGGCGTAAGTCCCGACCGTATTGCCAGTAATATTGTTACCGGTATTGGTTTTATTGGCGCTGGTGTAATTTTTAAAGAAGGGATTTCTGTAAATGGTTTAACCACTGCAGCATTGATCTGGATCACTGCCGCATTGGGAATGGCGGTGGGTTACCACAATTATCCCATTGCTATCGTGGTGGCGTCCATGGTAGTGGTGGCCTTGTTTGTACTGGAGCCTGTGCAAAGGTTTATCAACAACCTGCATAAAGTAAAAGACTACCGCATCAAAGCAAATGGCGACGGCGAGGTTTTAAGAAACCAGCTGGATAATTTTTTAACCATGGCTGAAGCCAATTTCAGGTGTATGAAAGTACTAAAGGAAGATAACAACGCCGTTTACATTTACCGCATTGGTACACCTAACCGCAATTATGATGCGGTAAATAATTTTTTATTGATGCACAAAGATGTGCAGACCTTTGATTCATAATCCCATCTATATGTCATCTATTTTATTTGAGATCAAACAGCAGGTTGCCTACATCACTTTAAACAGGCCGGAGAAATTCAATTCTTTTAACCGGGAGATGGCCTTGCTGATGCAGGCAAGACTGGATGAAGCAGCTTCCCTGCATGATGTGCGTAGTGTGTATATAACAGGGTCGGGTAAGGCTTTTTGTGCCGGCCAGGATATCAGCGAACTCACAGGAGAAAACAAAATAGAGATCAGGCAGATCTTATCAGAACATTATAACCCGATTGTGAAACGAATACGCAATATGCCAAAGCCAGTTATATGTGCGGTGAATGGAGTTGCAGCTGGTGCCGGGGCCAATATTGCTTTGTGTTGTGATGTGGTGGTGGCTGCTGAATCCGCTGCATTTATTCAGGCATTCAGTAAAATTGGATTGATACCAGACAGCGGTGGTACGTTTACATTACCCAGGCTGATCGGCTGGCAAAAAGCAAGCGCCCTGATGATGACCGGCGATAAAGTACCAGCAGCAGAAGCAGAAAAAATGGGTATGATCTACAAAGCATTCAGCATAGAAACATTTGAAGAAGAATCTAGAAAGATAGCCACTACTTTGGCCAGTATGCCCACAAAAGGCCTGGCCTACACCAAGCACGCCCTTAACCAGTCATTCACCAACGATTGGGAAGAACAATTGCTGATGGAAGATGAATACCAGCAAAAAGCGGCACTCACTTTCGACTATACCGAAGGTATCAATGCTTTTTTGGAAAAAAGAACCCCTGTGTTTAAGGGAGAGTAGAAAATGAGGAATGAAAAATAAGAAAGTTAAAAATTCGTGCCCATTCGTTTAATTCGTGGCAAAAATCTATCTGTGTTCATCTGCGTCATCTGTGGCTGAACTGTTTTTTAGAGATGACCTTCGTGTTCAAGCGTGCAATTCGTGGCGGATAACTCATCTGTGTCCATCTGTATAATCCCCGCCTGAACGAATTCATTCGGGCAGATTTGGCCAAATTTCATCTGTATCCATCTGCGTAATCTGTGGCTAAATTCCTTTTCTTTGCACATGGCAATCAACAACAAGATCATCATCATCACTGCACCATCCGGGGCAGGTAAAACTTCCATCACGCATCATTTAATGCAGGTATTTCCTCAACTGGCTTTTTCTGTGTCGGCAGCCACAAGAAAAGCCCGGGGCAACGAAAAAGACGGCGTGGATTATTATTTTATGAGTGCCGATGATTTTCAGCAAAAGATACAGGCCAACGAATTTGTAGAGTGGGAGATGGTATACGAAGGAAAATTTTATGGCACTTTAAAATCAGAAATGCAGCGCATCTGGAACAATAACCAGGTACCTATTTTAGATATTGATGTAAAAGGTGCTATCCATGTAAAGCAACAATATCCTGATACAGCACTCACTATTTTTATTGAACCACCTTCAGTAGAGGAGCTCAAAAAAAGACTGGAAAGCCGGGGCACCGAAACGGCAGAATCACTGGCAGCAAGGGTAAACAAGGCCTCCTATGAAATTTCTTTTAAAGACCAGTTTGATAAAAGTATCGTCAACGACCACCTTCAGCAGGCCAGGGAAAAGGCTGTTGCGATAGTGAAGGAATTTATTGAGAATTAAAACTGCTTTTCCCAAAAATGGCAGTAGAAAACGCCTGCTGCTGACGGGCTTATTGCCTGTAAAAATTTCAATCACTATATTTACGCTATGGAAATCTGGATCACCCCCTTTGCCATTCTTTTTTCACTGCTGCTGGTAGGCTTTTTTTCCGGCATTGAGATCGCTTTTATTTCTGCGAATAAACTCTCAATAGAATTAAGGAGAAAGCAAGGCACACTCAGCGGCAGGGTATGGGGAGAATATGCAGACAAACCAGCACAATTCATCGGCACATCCCTCGTGGTATTCAATCTTGTACTGGTGGTGTATGGTTTATCCTGGAGCCATTTTATGCAGCCGTTATGGGAAATTGATTTCTGGAAAAAATTCAATACCACCAACCCGTACGTAAAACTGGTGGTTGAAACACTGATCTCCACTACGGTGTTGTTATTTTTTGAATTTGTATTCAAGGCTTTTTTCAGGGCAAAGAATGACAGTATTTTAAGCAGCGGATTTATCAGTGCCATTGTGCGTTTTTTCTACAATCTTTTCGCTGGTGTATCAAGTTTTTTTGTAACGGTGGCTGAATGGATACTGCGTTACCTGTTCAATGTAAAAGTGAATGATAAAAAAGATGCGTTTACAAAAATTGACCTGGAGCATTTTGTAAACCAGAGCAAGCACCACGAGGAAGAAGACAGTTCGGAAATAAACAAAGAACTTTTTGAGAATGCCTTGTCACTGAGCGAAACAAGGGTGAGAGAATGTTTGATACCAAGAAGGGAGATAGAGTCGATAGATGTAAAAACAAATATCACGGCTGTTAAGAACCGCTTCATCAGCAGCAAGCTGAGTAAACTGGTGGTATTTGAAAATGATATTGACAATATTGTTGGTTATGTGCACCAGCTGGATCTTTTTAAAAATCCGCCGGATATCAATTCCATCTTATTGCCAATACCCGTTATTCCGGAGAGTATGAGTGCCACAGACCTCATGAACAAATTCAGCAAAGAAAGAAAGACCATTGCATGGGTGGTGGATGAGTTTGGTGGTACCGCCGGTATTGTAACGATGGAAGACCTGCTGGAAGAAATTTTTGGTGAGATAAAAGACGAATACGATACCGATGAATTGATAGACAAACAGATTTCCGATAACGAGTATATTTTCAGTGGCAGGATAGAGCTGGACTATATCACCGAAAAATATGGGTTAGCATTTCCAGATAGTGATGACACGGAAACCCTCAGTGGTTTTATTATTCAGAACAGGGACGAAATACCAAGACAGAAAGAAACCGTTATCACAGGCAACTACCAGTTTGATATTTTAAATGTGAGCGGCACCCGGATCGAAACGGTAAAAATGAAAGTGCTCCGGTTGGCTGGCAGTTAGTTGCTGGATGCAATGGCATCTATGGCTTTGGCAAGTGCCCTGTCTTTATCCGTTACCACATCGCCTGCATCATGCGTATTCAGCCATATTTCCACTTTATTATATACATTGGTCCATAGCGGATGATGGTCTGCCTTTTCGGCTTCTATAGCAACCCTTGTCATAAAAGCAAAGGCTTCCGAGAAATTTTTAAAAGTAAATTTCTTGTAGAGTTTATTGTTTTCTTCCTGCCACATAGTAATTGATAATTGGTTAATTGATAGTTGATAATTCCTTTAATTCAAAACTGTACGCCATTATAGAAGTTTCCAGCGTTAGAACAAATTATCAATTATACATTTATTAATTATCCATTAATTAAAATATCAGGTGCTGCTTATTTTTTATCTTCTCATTCGTCATTTCAATCACCAGCTGCACACCTTGCAAAGATTTAATGGACTGGATGAGGTCTTTTAGTTCGTCAGGTGAAAGCGGGTCGCCTTTGATAAGCCATAAAAAATCCAGGTGTTTAAATTCGGGTAAAAGGTATTCACCGTCAAACTGGTTGTTATACAAATAATGGGTGAGCGATATGGAAGGCACTTTGTATTCATAAATGGAAAAAAAATACTGCCTGGTTTTTTTTGACAACTGTATCTCGTATTCGTGCTTGATCCTGAAATCAAAACCCAGTACCTGGTTTAAATGCCAGCTCATCAGGTAGTTTTTTACGGGCGCCACAATGCCAAGCAATATGGAATCCTCAAAAAATTCCTGTGCTATTGATTCATTATCTATTTTGAGTTTCATGCCCCTGGCGCCTAAAGGTGAATTTGATAAAATAACCGGAGTGCCGGTATAAAAAAAAACCGCTTACGTTGTAAGCTTGCTGCTGTTCCTGCGGAGAAAACATTTTTAGAACACTACATCAAAAATCAATTCCTCAGCCCCCCGTTTCACTTTCACTTTTGCAGCATCCCCTTTTTTGAATTTGCTCAATGCTTCCATGTACCCCTGCATATCGGCAAAAGAATGATCGCCAATCTGAACAATAATATCTCCTGCTTTCATACCAGCTTTCTCAGCGATCTTTCCAGCGCTTACTCCATCTGCCCTCACCCCGTCACCAGTAAAACTGTAGTCAGGCATAATGCCCAATGTAACTTTAAACCTGGTACTGGTACCCGTTTGCATTTCCCTTGTTTTGGTAAATACGGGTTTGCCTTTTCCATTGTTTAGTTCGATGGCTTTATAGATGTATTTCAATACCATTAGTTCGCCGGTATAATTTATCCTGTCAGCATCATCGCTGGGTTTATGATAATCTGTATGCAGACCGGTAAAGAAAAACAATACCGGTATATCTTTCCTGTAAAAGGAAGTATGATCGCTTGGTCCACTGCCACTGCTGTCAAATTTTACGGTAATAAATTTATCCTTTGCCGTGAGTGTTTGCCCCCAGGAAGGTGAAGTGCCATAACCACCTACCGTTAACGCATGTGTGCTGTCATTGAGCCGGCCCACCATATCCATATTGATCATATAATTGACCGTGCTGAGGTCAACCGTTGGATGCTCCACGAAAAATTTAGAACCAAACAAACCAAGCTCTTCACCGGAGAATGCGATAAAAAGATAGTTGCTGTTTTTTAATTTTGAAGCCTTCAGCATTTTACTAAGTTCGATGAGTGCAGCGGTACCACTGGCATTATCATCGGCACCGTTGTGTATGGCAGGATCGCCGGCATGTAATGAATTGTGATCTTCACCCCAACCTAAGTGATCGTAATGTGCACCAATTACCACTGTAGACGCAGCACCATTATTTATAAACCCGGCAACATTGTGCCCATATCTTTTTTTGTCTTCCAGTGCTATTTTCAATTTGATGTCGAGCGTTTCCGTTTCATCTTTTAAATATTTTTCCCTGGCTGCATTGGAGATGTACACCACCGGGATGGCTGCAGGGTCTGTTTTTCTTTTTCCTTCAAACTGCAGTTCGTCTTTTATAGTGGATGAATTGTAAATGAATAAACCGGTACAACCCTTTTGCTTTACCTGCAACGCTTTTGTTTTAATAGCGTCCTCCAGGTCGAAATGTGGATTGTTTTTATTTTCGTCCAGCAGGTCTTTAATATCATAAAACCAGGGCGAACCGCCTTCCTGCATGGCCAGTGCACAGGTGGCTTCCAAAGACTGACTGGGGCAGCAGGTTAGCGGAAAAAAGTCTTTGTTCAACTGAAGATCGTGACCGTTGATGATACAATGAGAGGAGGCACTCACTGCCCTGCCATCATTTACTTCAAATTGCTGTAAAAAAGTTTCATTGTCGCCTTTTGGCGTCAGGCCTGTTTTTGTAAACGCTGCCATGATGTAGTCAGCCGCTTTTTTTTCTCCTTCGCTTCCTGTTCTTCTGCCTTCTAATTTATCATCGGCTAAAAACGCAATATGCGACTGTAAACTGCTGATAATAATCTTGTCTGCTTTTTTAAATTTCTGCGCAATACTGTTGTGACATAGGAAAAGGAAGAGGATAGATAAATATTTCATACCGGGGTTTGTTGGTGATGCAAAGGTAATGTGTAAAGGTGAATCAATGTCGTTTACTTAAGTTGATGTTAGATTTCTGCTAACCGCCAACGGGGCTAAAAGCCGCCGTTGGGTAGGGGCAAACCCCTTCAGCGGTTATAAACCCTGACGGCGGTTATTCTTAAGTAAACGACTTGAAAGGTGAATCGTGGATGATAGATGTTCAAGAGTGAATACTGACATACTTTTAAATAATCAGTATTTTCATGCCGTCTTCATCACCCGTAATTCCTCTTTCCCTGTTATCTTAGCTAAAATTTACTGTTTGTAAGAATGACAAATTTTATTCCAATATTTCCTCTTGGCGTTGTAGTATATCCCGGCGAAGAGCTCAACCTCCATATTTTTGAACCGAGGTATAAACAATTGATACAAGAGTGCAGCAAAACCGGTAAGCAGTTTGGCATACCTGCCGTTATCAACGATAAGGTGAATGACATGGGTACATTAATGGAGATCAAAGAAATAAGTAAGTTGCATGATAACGGTGAAATGGATATCAAAACCCGGGGGATAAAAGTGTTCAGGATACTCGAAGTGGTGAAGGAAATACCCGGGAAATTATACAGCGGGGCCATTGTTAACTATCCGCACAATGAAGAAAGCGGAAACCGGGCCTTAATGATAACTGTGGTAAGGGCCATAAGGGAACTGCATGCTTTTTTAAAAGTGAGCAAGGATTTTAAAAAACCAGATGAGGACTTATGGAGTTATGATGTGGCACATCATGCAGGGTTGTCGCTGGAAGAAGAATATGAATTGCTTCAGTTATTGCATGAACTGCAACGGCAGGAGTATTTAAAACGGCATATTGCAAAAGTATTACCCATGCTGGGTGAAATGGAAACTTTAAAAGAGCGGGTAAAACTGAACGGGCATTTTAAAAATTTGAGCGGATTTGATTTGTAAGGGTTTAAAGTTTAAAGTTTGAGGTTTTAGGTTTGCCCACCTCTTTGTGCTGCTTCTGCTATTTTAGAGTGCATTGGTTTTAGTGCATCCAACTTTAAACTTTAAACCTTCAACATTAAACTTTTTTATGACCACACTTTGCTTCGACTTCGGCAACACCCGTTTAAAAGCCGGCGTTTTCTCAAACGATGCTTTTGTAGAAGATCTGTTACTGGAAGACGGCAGTCCGGCTTCGATTGAAGCTTTGTTGAAAAAATATACTCCTGCCAAAACGATTCTTTCTTCTGTAATCGATCATGACCCTGTAATTGAAACCCTGCTTTCAACCAATACTTGTTTCCATAAACTTTCCAGCAGCAGCAAGCTCAATTTTACCACGCCGGTTGGAAAACCCGAAACCATCGGCGCCGACCGGCTGGCTCTTTGTGCAGCGGCAGTACATTTTTATCCTGGTAAAAACAACCTGGTGATCGGCCTCGGCAGTTGTATCACTTATAATTTTATCAACCAGCACCATCAATTCCTGGGCGGGGCCATTTCGCCAGGGATGGAGATGCGCTTTAAAAGCATGCACGATTATACAGCTAAGCTTCCCCTGGTACAAAAAGACTATCATTTCCCTGTAATTGGGTATGATACCAAAACTAATTTGCAAAGCGGTGTATTGGCAGGCATTTCCTTTGAAATCGGCGGCTGTATTGAGTTTTACGCCGAAAGGTATGGCAACTTTAACGTGGTTTTAACCGGGGGGGATGCAGGCTATTTTGCCCGTCACCTTAAAAACAAGATATTTGCGGACTTAAAATTTTTATTCAAAGGGCTTTACGCCATCAGCGAAGCCAACAACTGCTAAATATAATGAGGATTACCGGACTGATTTTGACCCTGTTCATAGTTACTTTATCTGCCGAAGCCCAGGAAAACTCTCCTTATTCCCGATATGGTTTGGGCGATATGGTTCCAGGTCAAAACATCATTTCCCGTGGTATGGGCGGTATTGCAGCTGGTTATTCATGGCAGGGCGTAAATTTTGTGAACCCCGCCAGTTATGGCAATCTTAATTACCTGCCGCCAGCACAGGCAAAATATTATACCAACATACCAAGCCTTACGATATTCGACTTTGGATTTGAAGTGAATACCCGTTCACTCAAGCAAATTGAACCGGCCGCAAAATATTCTGCCAGCAGTCCTATCATTTCTTATGTGCAACTGGGATTGCCAATCCGGTTGAAAAAAGCAAATAAAAGGGGTATATTCCTGGGAGCAAACTTTGGCCTGCGGCCCATATCAAGGATCAATTATAAAATTGCCACCATTGAAAGAAAGGAAGGCGTGGACAGTTTAGGTACATTGTATGAAGGTAATGGCGGCGTAAGCGAGGCGTTGTTTGGCTTAGGGCTTCGTGTTAAAGACTTTAATATTGGTTTTAATACAGGTTATCGTTTTGGAAATAAATCTTACAGCACCCAACTGTCTTTTTTAAACGACTCTATTTTTCATTACCAGTCTAATTCAGCCACCTCCTCCAATTTTGGCGCTGCATTTTTCACATTGGGTACGCAGTATGAGTTCCGTTTTAATAAAGGAAAAGAGGGCGCCGGAGGCTCCATTTTACGACTGGGTGCTTATGGTACGTTAAAGCAGAACATGACAGGTAGCCAGGAAACATTGCGTCAAACAATAAAGTTCGATGCCGATAATGGTATTTTCCAGGTTGACAGTATTTTCAAGAGTTCGCAGAATGGTTCGGTGCAATATCCCACCAGTTATGGTGTTGGTTTTACCTACAGGGATAGTGCAGGTCACTGGATGTTTGGTGCCGATTATGAGCGATATAACTGGAATGAATATGTTTTTTTTGGGCAGAAAGACAATGTGCAGAATACCTGGAGAATAAAGGCGGGAGCAGAATATTTACCTGCAGAAAACGGCAGAACGGCTTACAACAAGTTTTTCAGTTTTGTTAAGTATCGTGCCGGATTTTACTACGGGCCTTCCTATATTAACCTGGGCAGGGATATGCCCGAGTTCGGCATCAGTTTAGGTGCTGGTATTCCGTTAAAACTGAGGCGCTCCGCCTATGAAACACAGTCATCTTATCTTAATACAGCGATTGAGTTTGGCAACAGGGCCAATAAAAGCTCTAACCTTCGGGAGAGTTTTTTCCGCATCAGCTTTGGGCTTTCGCTCAGCGATATTTGGTTTAACAGGAGTAAATATTATTAACACGCTTTCATCAGCACTATGTTGAAAATAAAATGGTATACAAAAGCAGCAGCATTTATTGCAGGCTGCTTTTTTTTGTGCAGTTGTGAAAATGATTTAGGCGAAGTACAAAAAATAAATACCAAAGAACTGGGCAAGGATGTGGCGAAAGATATCAAGATACGTTACTCCGTTGCCGGTAAAAAGAAAGCCATACTTACAGCGCCGCTGATGTACAAAGTGCAGGATACGGCGTCTTATATAGAATTCCCCAATACGCTGCATGTTGATTTTTATAATGAAAAAGGAGACAGTATCGAAAGCAGGCTGGACGCCAAATACGCAAAGTACAGGGAATCGAAAAGTGTGGTGTATTTGAGAGACAGCGTGAGAGTAATAAATGTAATGGGAGATACACTTTATTGCAAACAATTAAACTGGGACCGAAACCGAACCGGCCAGGAATTTTACACGAATGACACCGTACGCATTCGCCGGAAAATGCAGGTGATAGATGGGATAGGCATGGATGCGAGGCAGGATTTTAAGGAATGGCATATTGTGAAACCTGTTGGGTTTGTAAAAGTGCCGGGTAATGAGTTTCCCGAATAAAGAAAGGCTACCAGGGGTCAATCCCAGTAGCCTTATGATGTTGTAAACTTATTAAATCAACCTTCAGTTTTTTAATTGCCTCAGCATATATCTTACTATAAGAAAAACAGCTAAGCCAAAAAAGGCTGTCCAAAAAGCAGTCCACAATACAAGTGACCAGTCAGTGTTTTGTAGTTCCATAATTTAAATAAATGTATAAACGTAAGTAAAATGAATTCGCCAGTTAATTGATTCATTCTAATGTAGCAGTGCTGACAGATTTTTCGCCCCATCGACAATGCAAATTATCACTTGATTTAAAAAATAAGAAAGGGCTACCTAATCAACAAACGCCTTAGTTTTTTTCACTAAAAACGCTAGTTAAGATATCTATAATCCACTCAGTTTTATCATATACTTACATATTTCTATTTCCTTTTCAGTAAGTGGCCGTAGATTGTTTATACGTTCTTCAAAAAGGTCAGTTTTTAATAAATGCGTTTTGCGGAATCCAACAATGCTATAGGCAGGATCCATAAATTCTATTCCCCTGATCTTATAAAGTGAATTCAGGTTTTCCTTTTTTATCAGCAGAACACTCTGTTGCACGGTGTCTTTAAGGGGGGCATTTTTGAAAACAATATCACTGTAATAACAGGGTATATTATTTATGACCATTGATTGAGGCGGGGTGTAATAGGTTTCTGAAGAATCAGCACTAACCTGGCGAACGGGTGTTACTGAGGCTCCTGTAGGTTTAGACGAAAAAGGCCCCTTACTTACTATTTTGCTTTTTAAAGAAAAACTGTCAAATTCGCAATACAATTTGTTTTTTCCTGATAACAAATAAACTCCTGTTGTATCGAAAACAACAGACTCTAAGGGTTTTCCGTCTCCAACAATTATTGTATTGACATTTATATTTATCTTGTAGTCAAATAAATATTCGTTGTACGACAATAAACTACTAAAATCTAGAAGATGAGTTGCCGTATCAACAATGTATC
>JAKQJG010000312.1 GCA_029561305.1 Bacteroidota bacterium
AAGGCACAATTGATTACCGGCTACTGGAAAGGAAAGATCGACCGGAAGAACGTGGAAGTTAAAATAATTAAGAACGGCGACAGTCTTACTGGCACCAGTTATTATTACGAGTCAGCAAATAAATACAGGCGTTTTACCATCAAAGGCTATTTCAACAGCAGGGATAACAGTGTAGTGTGGTGGGATGATGTACTGATTGATGAAAAAGGCGGCTACAGGCTTTCCAGTTCACAAAAACAGGCATCCTATCTTTCCACTACAGACTTTAATTGTCCCGGTGGAACAAAAATGTACCTGGATGGGAAAGCTGCATTAAAAGATACAGAGGAGGAATCCAGCCGGCCTGTGGCACTTGAAAAAACTGGCAGCCATTTATTTAAGGATGAGTGGGATTATATCATTGATAATTATATCATAGGTGCTAATGATCCGGAATTGATTGATAGCATCAGCAAAGTGGCGTATATCAAACCGATCCCGGCCAAAAACATCAATACGGTTGTTGCAACTCCTGCTCCAGTCACAAAAACACAAAGGCCTGCAAGTAAAAAGCCGGCGCCTCCTCCTGTTATTAAAAAAGAAACTACTTTAAAACAACCCGATAAAGAATCAGTGATTATAAAGCCCTTGACCAATGAAGAGAAATTCAACAGCCGTAGCAGGCGATTAATGCAGGAGATACCAGTTAGCGGAGATTCTGTTGAACTTCATTTTTATGACAATGCAGAAGTTGATGGAGACTCTATTGCCATTTTCCTCAATAACAAATTGCTGTATGAGCATATACGTCTTACAGATAAACCTTATACCATCAAACTGGCAGTTACCGGATTGCAACCTTCTAACGAACTGGTGATGGTTGCAGAAAACCTGGGCTCTATACCTCCCAATACTTCTTTAATGATAACAGAAATAGCAGGAAAAAGATATGAAGCCAGACTGGAAAGTACTGAACAAAGCAGTGCGGTAATCAGGTTTATTAAGAATTGATCTTAATAATATCCGGGTTTACATATTTCACACTAAAATTATTCTTGTTAACAACAGCATAAACTGATTCGAAACCGGCTGCAGCTTGTTACATTTGTTCTGTAATGTCGCTGGTAGCCGGTAATATAGTTTGTTCAATACCGGACCATATCCGGAACAAACTCATCAGTTAAAAACTGGCAGGCATTATTTAGTCAATTGTCGTTAAACCATATGTCTGCAATTTTTGCAGCATAACCAATACACTTATGAAACACCTCCTACTTAAATCAAGCATGCCATTGCTTTTATGTTCATGGCTTCTATCCTGTTCCACCACTCAAAAAAACAAAGCCACCACGGTTATTAGTTCGGTTGGAATTAAAACGGATTCGGCTTACCTGCTGAAGCCAAAATCCTTTTACGAGAATATTATAAAAAACGGTCCTGGCGAAAGCAAAGGCTTTTGCCTGTTTCATTATGTTGATAACAAATATTATTTTGAAGTACCCGATTCTGTGTTGGGTAAAGATATACTGGTGGTTAACCGTATTGCTAAAGCAGCGGCGCAGGTAAGGCCTGATAATAATTATTCCGGCTATGGCGCCGACCAGATAGGTGAAAACATTATCCAGTTTGTAAAAAGTACAAACAACAAAATTTTTATAAAAAAAATAGAATACTCCGGGATACGGTCTGCTGACTCAAGTGAAAATGGACTGTACAAAGCAGTTAATAACAGCAACAGCAACCCTATTATGGCAGCCTTCGACATACAGGCATGGGCACCAGACAGCAGCAGTGTTTTAATAGATATGACGGAATATATAAGCGCTGATAATGACCTGTTCTTTTTCAGTGGTCAGCAAAAAAAATCGTATGGTATTGGTGCGTTGCAAAAAGACAGGAGCTATGTTCAAAAAGCCAGTACGTTCCCGGTAAATATTGAGTTGAAAACGGTGAAGACTTTTGCCAACACCAATAATAACAGCAACCTGTACATGCCTTATCTCACTTATGAATTGAATACGTCTATGGTACTGTTGCCTTCCTCACCCATGAGACCGAGACTGGTTGATCAGCGGGTTGGTTATTTTGGGCGGGGCTATGTGGATTTTGATATTCCAAGGCCACAAGGATTTACAGGTACCTGGCTTGCAACCCGCTGGAGACTTGAACCAAAAAAGGATGATATAAAACGCTACCTGGCTGGAGAAATGGTAGAACCAGCAAAGCCAATTGTTTTTTACATTGATCCTGCTACACCCAAAAAATGGGTACCCTATTTAATCAAAGGGGTAAACCAATGGCAGAAAGCATTTGAAAAAGCGGGATTTAAAAATGCCATTTATGCACTGGAAGCGCCCGTAAATGATCCCGGCTGGAGTTTGGAAGATGCAAGACATAGTGCCATCGTATACAAAGCATCAACGGTTCAAAATGCCAGTGGGCCGAACGTAAATGACCCCCGTACGGGAGAAATACTGGAAGCTCATATCAACTGGTATCACAATGTGACAGAGATACTCCGCGACTGGTATTTTACGCAGGCCTCTCCTTCTGATGCCGGTGGAAGAACAATGATATTGGATGACAGCCTGATGGGAAAATTAATTGCTTACGTATGTACTCACGAGGTGGGACACACGCTTGGACTGGCGCATAATTTCAGCGCATCATCAACGGTGCCGGTTGACAGTCTCCGGAGCAAAAGTTATATTGCTGCTAACGGCATTTGCCCTTCTGTAATGGACTATGCACGTTTTAATTATGTAGCACAACCGGAAGACAGTTTATCCCAGGATAATATGATTCCTGTTATTGGCGCATACGATGAATGGGCTATTGAATGGGGCTACCGCTGGCTGCCGCCTTTTACAACAGCTTCGGTGGAAAAAGAATATTTAAACAGGTGGGTATCAAAAAAAATGGAAGATCCACGGCTGCATTTTAGTTATGGTGGTGCCCAATGTCAAACCGAAGACCTCGGCGATGATCCGGTCAAGGCTGGAATGTATGGGATACGCAACCTGCAGAGGATCATGCCCAACCTGTTGCAGTGGACAACAATTCCAAACGAAAATTATGAAGCGGTTGCAAAAATGGAATGGCAACTGCGGCAGCAATACCGCCGCTATATTTACAATGCCTGCAAAACGATCGGGGCCGTTTATTATACTCCAAAAACGGTAGAGCAAACCGGAACCTTACTGCAATATGCCGGTAGAGATAAACAAAAAGACGCTGTGCTGTTTTTACAAAAGGAATTGTTTACTACTCCGCAATGGCTTTGCAACGAACAGTTATTTACTATTACCGGGGGAAGTGGATATTCAACTGTACTGGACATACAAAAAGATGTACTTCAGCAATTGATAAATCCAGCCGCTTTACGGGGACTTTTATATGTGCAGTCTCAACAGCCGGCTACCGCATACAGTCCTGCGCAATTACTGGCAGATCTTGAAACAGGCATCTGGAGTGAACTGCAAACGAATGCTCCGGTGAACCTTTACCGGCGCAATCTGCAGAAAGCGTATGCTTCTCAGTTACTTGCTCTTGAAAGAAGCGCATTGGAAAAAGGTAATACATCCGATTTGTTGCTGACAGATATTTTAAGTATCGTAAAAGCACAAAGACAACGGCTTTACAAAAAAATTACCGCATCTATTGCAAAATATAAAGACGAAGAAACAAAGATGCACCTCGAAGACCTTTCGGAGAGGCTTAAACGCAGTTCAATGGGTATTTTAAACGACCAGTTCAATGGCAGTACCGGCGTAAGCAATGGATTAACGGGAGAAGATAAGAATGCTTCACTTCCTTTTTCAGTTCCATCTTTTGAAAAATATATGCTTCGCAACAATGCCTACCAATGCTGGGAAAACATAGCTGAACTTTAAAATAAACCACAGTGCTTCCTATAAACAAAAAACCGCTTTGCAAATTTGCGAAGCGGTTTTTAATTATAATTGAACGGTTATTGATTTACTGTTGTAGTGTCACCTTGCACAATAACAGTGCTGTATACACCACTTTCCTGCACCCTTGCACTATATGAGTACTGGTTTTCTCCTGTTTTAAGCATAGTAATATCGTACAATTTTTCACCATGTGCTGTTTTCAATTTATTCACCACATCTTCTGGTACAAATGTATTTAAAATGGGCAATGCAGACCATTTACCCAGGCCAGTAAGTAGTGTACTTGCCTCCGGAATATTCACACCACGTGGCAAATTTCCAGTAGATGCAGATGGGTTTGTTGACATAGTTCCGTCCACAGGTATTGCCTGGTTAGAACCCGATGTAGAGTCACCCGTTGTAAAAGTTGCAGCCGGATTTACTGATGTGTTATTACCAGTAGTACCCTGTTCTGTTGCCGATCTCATGTTTACTGTATCCGCCATCGGATCATTGTTCCTTACATCTGTACTTACAGGTTGTGACGGTGCCAGATTTGCAGAACCGGGTGTACCTGTTGCTGCAGGTGCTGTTTTCATTGGCATTGACTGTTGGTTCATGTTTGATGAATCAAAACTATTGCCGTTGTTCAAATTTTGAAGTCTCATAGAATCAGTACTATTACCATTGTTCCATTGCTGTTGCTGTTCCATAGTGCCTGTGCGATTACTATTATTCCATTGTGTTTGCTGATTCACGGTATCAGCCCGGTTACCATTGTTCCATTGTGGTTGCTGACTCATGGAATCGGTACGGTTGTCATTGTTCCATTGTGGTTGCATGGAAGTATCTGGTGGATTGCTGTTGTTCCACTGTTGTTGCCTTGATGTATCTGGCATTTGAGCAACGGCTACTAAGCAACTGCCTGCAATTACCATTGATAGAATTAACTTTTTCATACTGTAGAGATTTAGTTTCTTTTAATTTTATTTATTTATTCTTATACAGGCAATTCCTGTACCTGCTATTGCAGTGCTTGTTTTAATAAGTTTATTGCTGACTATCGTCATCATATGAGGTTAAATTACCTCTCTTCGCATAGAACCGGGAAATAATTTCTTCGTGTTGAAAATTGAAAACCGGAATTATTTTATGATAAAATTTGTGTGAGGCTAATCGACCTTCCCTGTTTATTACATTAGAAGAAAACGGTACTTAAACTTACATCCATTCATATTATTTAGCAATTCGAGGGATATTACTTTCACATTCCTTAGTATACAACCACAGTTTGGGGCAAAAATTTCTTTGGCTTACCAGTACTACACGTATGTACACGGGGCATGTTTTTAGCAACGCGGTTTGTTATTTATTAACAATTAAACTCCGATGTATGAAAACATTATTCAGTATTCCAAATGGAATTACTATTCTTTTATTATCATCTCTGGTAATTTTTAATGCCTGTAAAAAAGATGACAACGGCCCGGGGTCGCCGTCCGGACTAACACCTGATGCTGACAATGGTGGTATAACCTTACCGTCAGGTTTTGGTGCCATCACAGTAAAAGCTGAAACAGGCAAGGCAAGACATATTGCGGTGCATTCCAACGGTGATATCTACATTAAACTAAGTGAATTGAAAGACGGCAAAGGCATCCTGGTTTTGAAAGACAGCAATAGCGATGGAAGAGCAGATGCTGAAACTTCCTTTGGAGGATTCACCGGAACAGGTATCGCCATAAAAAATGGCTACCTGTACGCATCTTCAGATGAAGATGTATTTCGCTACCAGTTTAACTCCAGTAATGTAATTGAAAGCCCCAATGCGCCAATCAATATAATAACTGGCTTACCAAGTGGAGCATCGCATAGTGCCAAAGCAATTGCTGTAGATGATGATCAGAATATTTATGTAAACATCGGCGCACCTTCTAATGCCTGCCAGTTAGAGGACCGGACCGCAGGGTCGCCAGGACAAGACCCCTGCCCTATTTTGACAAACGCTGCAGGTATATGGAAGTTCAATGCACAAAATCCCAATCAAACCCAAGCTAACGGTATACGATATGCGACCGGGCTTAGAAACGTAGTAGGCATGGACTGGAACAGCAGTGTCAACAACCTGTATGTGATGCAGCATGGACGTGACCAGCTTTCTGATCTATTTCCAGCAATTTATACCGATACGATGAATGCAGAACTACCCTCTGAAGAATTTTTCAGAATTACAGCTGAGGGGCAGGATTTTGGCTGGCCATACTGTTATTATGATCACTTGCAAAGTAAAAAATTACTTTCTCCTGAATATGGTGGTGATGGTCAAATAACCGGTCGTTGTGATGGAGTTGAAAAGCCAATTCTTGCATTTCCCGGCCATTGGGCCCCAAACGATGTATTATTTTATACAGGGGATCAATTCCCGGCAAGATTTAAGAATGGTGCATTTATCGCTTTTCATGGTTCATGGAACAGGGCACCATTAAGACAAGGTGGTTATTTCGTTGCTTTTGTACCCATGAACAATGGTGTTCCCTCTGGCGATTGGGAAATATTTGCAGAAGGTTTTACGGGAGTAGATGTAATAACACAACCAGACGAAGCACAGTACCGTCCAATGGGGTTAGCCCAAGGTCCTGATGGTTCTTTATATATTGCCGATTCTAAGAAAGGTAAGATATGGCGTATCATTTACAGGGGCTAAAAACCGGAAACGATACAAAATGAAAAACGGGCAATGATGTTGCCCGCTTTTTTATGGTCCATATTTTTTGACTCATTTAAGTCTTTTTAATTAAACCACTACCTGATTTACCTGTTTTGACCTTACCTGTAATTTTTACTGGCTTCGCAATTTTTTCAAACTGATTTACCTCCGGTTCCAATATAATTTTGGGCGCTTCATTTACAATAGGAAAGGGATCAATAGCACCTGAGTAGGTATAAATACCAAAATGAAGATGTGCTGGCGTGAATTTGGCATTTCCCGTGTTACCAACAGTTCCTATAACATCGCCACGTTTAACTGTCTGACCACTAAAAACATACTGACTGTCCAGGTGTGCATAATAGGCAGACCATGCAAAATCATCTGATTGCAGCCAAACCGTTTTCCCTCCTATGCCTCCATTGGCGGTTGAAACGGTACCACTGCAAACGGCCACCACCTTGGTACCCTTTTTTGCAAAAATATCGATGCCCTCATGCTTGCGCTTTCCTGCATCCCTGCCATCACCCCAAAAACTGCCAACTTTTGAAGTACTGCCTGCAACAGGAAATGCCAGTTCCTCATTTTTTTTTGCGCCTGGAGCTAGTGTTACTGTATTTAACGAAGAAACAGTACAACTGGCAAAGGGTATTGATAGTCCGATATAAAGAAACCATTTTTTCATTCGATTATCTCCTGGTTTTAGAAAATGCAATGTTGTCAAGCTGGCAATTTACCTGCCGTATTGTGTCAAGGAAATACTAAATCCGGGAACGATAGTGTAGAGAAGAGTTAGATGAATTTCAAATAAATATTTTATTCGGCAGAACTGAGTTCTTCAGAACCGTTTCTTTTGTAATTGTGGTCGTCATAAAAACGTTCGTTGAAGGTAAAATGGGAAGGCTCGCCATATTTCAAGACTACCAATACAAGCAGCACCATTACAAACGGGGACATAAGAAACATGGCTACAGTTAGCTCAGATGGCATTGTAATAAATCTTGCTGCCTGGAACACCGCTAAAAACAAAGTAGCCACTGAGATAGCAATGTATACTTTTTTCATAAAAGCTTATTTAAATTGAGTAGTATGTAAAATACAATTTGCCTGCCAGAAAAGTTCATTGCCATTACAGCAAATGCCTATTTACACAGCAAAGGTTGTTATTTGATCAGAAAATACAGAGAAAAGGCCTCGCTATGCTGCAGCTTTACAAACATGACTTAAGGGGTCAAAAAAATTTGTTCTTTCCCAATAATTTGTATTTTAGAGCTTAATTAGTTTATTCTCCCGCTTTTACCATCCGTTTTTTTCGGGCGCATATGCGCCAAAAGCTTATACTGATACTGTATCAGTTAACAAAAACTTCCAATATCCACGATATAGTTTTTGATTATAACATAAAATACACAACCATGGCACACACCAAAACGCCAGCCGGTATGGCATTGATGGCGCTCGCATTTGCAGCAATACAATCCTGCTCCTATTCTATTAAAGTGGCTAACCAAAGCGGCACTGCACAGCCCGACCCTATGAACAGGGAAATGGGTTTTTATAATGGTAAAGAAGTAAAGGTGATTGACACGGTGGTCAACCTGTCGCTACTGCAAAATGGTGCGATGGTGATTCCTGACTGCGGGCGCTGTGGTTTTCATTCGGTGGAATACAAAATAACATTTGGCGCCATGCTCCGCAATACATTCACTTTTGGAAAAAGGAAATCCATTAAAGTAAAATATGTGTGTACCAAAACTTTAAATCAATAAGTCATGGCAAATATCAAAATCACTCATACAACACAATGGGATAATTTTCATTTTAACGGGCCTTTCCCTTTAAAGACGCACTACGACATTGATACTAACAGGAATATACGAACGCTTATAAACCGCTTTAACGACAGTGCAGCAGAAATACAAAAACTTATACAGGACAGTCTTGATTGCAACGAACGGCTGAGGGCTTATGGAAGCGCCTGGTCATTGTCAAATGTGGCACAGCAAGGCGACAGGATGCTGTATAATGCAAGGCTCAATATTCAACAGGAAATAAAAGATGAACAGCTGCACGAACTGACACCTCATCTTTCAGAAAATCTTTTCTTTTTTCAATGCGGCACCACGGTAAAAGAGATCACGGAATATTTGTTTGACAAAGGGAAATCGCTGAAAGCCTGTGGTGCAAGCAACGGGCAGACCATTGCTGGTGCCATTTCAACCGGGGTGCATGGAGCGTCTATAAATGAAGGTTCAATACAGGATTGTGTAGTGGGGTTACAGATCATCATTGGCCCCGGGCCAGGTGATATTGTATACCTGGAAAGAGAAACCGAACCTGCTTTGAATGATGAATTTGCCGTGAGTATCAATGCCAGGCCAATTAGGCACGACGGATTGTTTAATGCAGCTTTGGTTGGACTTGGTGCTTTTGGCATTATACATGGCGTGGTGCTTGAAGCGGAAGATCTGTACCTGCTAAAGCGGTATGTAAAAAAAATAAAACCATCAGAGGCCTTAGAAATAGCTGCATCTATGGATTTTGACAATGCAGCATTCAGGATACTGGAAGAGACCAACCCTGATGGTACTGTCACCATCCCTTATCATTATAAACTTTACATCAATCCTTATAAAGCCACTGAAGATTTTGTAACAGAGATCATCTATAAGAAACCCTATCGCAGCGATTATCCTGACCCCGTACCCTTTGTTAAAAAAGCTATTTTTAAGGATATACCTACCTGGGTTTCCAACTTTGCGGCCAAACATAAAAAGCTGATACCAAAAATACTGGATGCTTTAAAAAGCGAAGCCTTTCCCGAAGTGGATGAAACAATAGAAGGTACACTGGGTGAAATTTTCTGGGACACGTCACAATCAAGCGCTGCATTTGGCTGTGCCTTTGGCATCGATAATAAAGATTCTACGAAAGCATTAAAACTTTTTATTGAACTGATGAATGAAAAAGGACCCATACCGGGAATACTGTCCATGCGTTTTGTAAAACAGTCAGCCGCCACGCTTGCCTTTACCAAATTCCCGGTCACTTGTGTACTGGAAGTGGATGGCATACCCTGGAAAGCAAATCAAGACATGATCTCATTAGATGATTTTTTGACGGAGGTGATCAAATCATTTACTGCCAATCATATTGGCTTTGCATTACACTGGGGCAAAAATGCACCCTGGGGTTTTCCCGGGTTGATAGATACAATGTTTGGTGATAAGGATGATGAATGGAAAGACATGCGCAGTGCTTTGCTTACTAAACAAATGGCTGATATGTTCTCCAACGATTTTTTAAACACAATAAAACTTGCTGACTACCGCACACAGCTTACCGGAGATGCATTGGCAGCAAGGACACTTGTAACTGCAAACGGATGATGCTTCAACGATTTAAAATTTGCATAACGGCCGCAGCATGCTTGTACGCTGGTACTTTATACGCTCAAAATGCCGATAGTACCATTGGCAACTTATGGCAAATTCACAATAACATTAAAAACCAGTCCTGCGCTAATGGCCAGGTGGCCAGCAACAGGGCAATGAACTTGTTTTTATCAGACAGGATCGGGTATTATTTAAGCAGCTACAAAGACATGAGCTTTTATAAGAACAACATTACTTTCAATGCAGCAGATGGCATCTTTTCGCTGACACATAACCTTTTTCAGCCAAAAGGTACGGATGAACCCGTGAAGGGATTTATGACGGCTGGTATAAAAACAAATGCTGCCAATGCTTTTGCTGCAGGCTTTTCAAAAAAAACATACAGCAACGAACTGGGCGTCACCTTTAAAAAGACATGGATCAGCCGGCCGGTAACTGTTACCAATAACTGTTTTGATAAAACTTATATGGACGTATACCGGGAACAGCAATTGCAGGAAATGACTGCGTTGATAAAAGAGGAGGAAAATGCATTTCTTACTTCATTAACCTCAGTTGCAACGGGGGCCAGCCAGGACAGCAATTTTAAAAAAGCAAAGAAAGAAATAACAGCTGCATTTTATAAAACATTACAGGAAAAATATTACCGTCATTTTGCAGAACAGCAATACAGGGAGCTGGCAGCCAGTGAAAAATTTAAAACCGTGAAACTGCACTGGACCAGCTTTGCTATGTATTTGCCGGTAATATGGCAACGGTATACTGTTGCAGGTTCACTTGCGGCATCAACGGAGAGTAAAAAAACCTTTCCTTTTGAACTATCGCTGGGCCATACCCGATTTTGGGAATCAAAAAAGTATGGGAGGTTACAATTAACGCTGGAAGCAGCAGCTCTCTTAAAAAACAACCTGGAAAGACGTGGAATAGAGGCACTTAGTTACCAGGAATATAAGAATGCAGGTGGAGCCGACTCGCTGCTGATGTATGAAAGACGGATCAACAGCATCTATGTCGGTGAGTTCAAAAATCGTGTAACTCCTGCCGTTACTTTCAGCTTTGTGTATTTCCCGCATGAATCGCATATTGGCATCAGCGGCAGCCTGGTGCAAAGCTTTGGCGGCTTTAAATCCATGAATGCAACGCTGGGAATACCGGTGGTTTTGATAGACAAAACAACTGCCCCGGCAGCTGATTTTGAATTTAAGGTACACTACTTTGATTTGAGGCATACGGCTTTTCCCGGGAAAAAATTAATTGATAACCTGTCTGTTAGTGTAAATGTGGGTGTTCCATTCAGCAAAATCATTTATTGATAACCGTTACCAAAACATTAATTTATTAAACGGTCTTTTATTTTTGAAAAATTTTATTATTTTTATCTGCTCAACTGCTTTGTATGAACCATTTTGACATTAAAAAATATCTTCACACACCACCTAAAACAAGGGAGGATTACCAGCAGGCATACGAAAATTATGAACTGGAATACTGGTGTGATCAATTTGGAGTTACAAAAGAAAAACTAAAGCAAGCCATTGCCAAAGCAGGCTTAAATGTAAGAGAAGTGGAAAATTATCTAAGAAGTAATGGCTCGATTGCCTGATGATATTGAATGTTAGGGTTACAACCTGCCTCATACGGCAGGTTTTTTATTTTACACCGGAATGGTTTTCTTTAACCTTGAAAGTGAAATATTGCTGCATAAAAAAACTGATGGTCACAACAATGGCGGTAACGATCACCTGGGCAAGTACAGGATAAACATGCAGGTAGATGACCATGGCATTTAATAAAAAATAATTGATACAAAAGCTGGAAACAGTAGATAAAAAATACCGGAACAATTGTATCCTTCCCCTAAGATTGGAACCGGTGAATACTACGTACTTGTTAAGTAAGAACCCAACAATAAAAACTATTGTGGAAGAACAGGATAAGGCAAAACTATGGGCTTTAAAAGCAAAAGCATCGCTTTGTAACATCAGTACTTTTGCATCTCCGATGTTTACGTTTAAAATGGAAAATTCAATAACCCCGAGATTGATATAAGAAAAGCCTGATAACAAATGAAAAACAGCAGTAAAAACCAAAAAACCCAGTACCATGTTACCACCACCACAAGCAGCGTAACGAAATGTTTGCAACGGCATGATTCTTTTAAAAGGCGG
>JAKQJG010000315.1 GCA_029561305.1 Bacteroidota bacterium
GTAATTGGCCTTTTGGGCTGAAACTGTAAATTGTAGCACCAAAAGGCAGCAAACTGAAAGTAAAATGTGTCTCATATTTTTTATTGATAAAGCGGTAAATGTATAGAAATAAAATCTGTTCATTTCCTGTGGGCAAATAAACTTTTCGTTAAGACACTGAATTTTGGCCTAAAACGGAAAGTAACCTATACCTTTGGCAACTTTTTAACTAAAACTATAACTGTGAGTAAACTGAGAATTTACATCGTTTTGATACTGCTGGCAACTGGATATGCCCCTGCAGTGCTGGCGCAACCTGCCAGGGAGAAAAACGACTCCACCGTCCTCGAAAACGTGAGGGAAAACCTGCTGGATAATATTCCCATTGTTTCTGTGGATGAAAATGACAACCAGGATGGTAGTGCACAAAACGTGTCTTCTGTTCTTACTGCCGGCAGGGATCCATATTACAACAATGCTATTTACCATTTTAGCACCGTCCGCTTTCGTTTTAGAGGATATGACGCAGATGGATTCAGCACTTACATGAATGGTGTACCGATGGAAAACCTGGATAATGGGTTTACCCCTTTTGGTTTATGGGGTGGTCTTAACGACATTCTCCGTAACAGGGATGCATCCCTTGGATTAAGGCCAACCGGTTATGCTTTTGGCGATTTTGGTGGACTGATGTCGATTGACACCAGGGCCAGCAAACAGCGTAAGCAAACAGTTTTTGGGTATAGTGCTGCCAACCGTACTTACGAAAACCTGGTAAAGTTTAGCCATTCCACGGGGCTTGGTAAAACCGGGTGGGCATTTACGGTTGCCGGGTCTGCCCGTTGGGCTGATGAAGGCTTTATCGAAGGAACCTATTTCCGCGGTGCTTCTGGATATATTGGCATTGACAAAAGAGTAAACAGTAAACACCTGTTGTCATTAGTTGCCATGGCTGCACCTACAGAAAATGGCCGTAATTCATGGGCAATAGAAGAAATGAGGCAAATTTCTGGAAATGAATTTTATAACCCTTCATGGGGTTACCAGGATGGTAAAAAAAGAAATGCAAGCGTTGCCAAGGTTAATCAGCCTGTATTCATTTTGACACATGATTGGAAGTTAAATGATAAGATGAGCTTGTTAACAGCCGGCTCTTACATTTTTGGTAAAAGAAGTGTAAGCGGACTGGACTGGTACAATGCGGCTGACCCCAGGCCTGATTACTACAGGTACCTGCCCAGCTACCAGCTTGATCCGGCCGTTAAGTCGGAAACTTATCTTGCTATGCTGAACGATGTTGACCGCAGGCAGATCAACTGGACTGCTTTGTACAATGCCAATTACAACAGCATGGAAACCATTCGCAATGTAAATGGCGTACAGGGTAATAATGTAACAGGCCGCAGATCTCACTATATTTTAGAAGACAGGGTAACTTATACCAACCGTCTTAACTTTAATACCGTATTTACTGCTGCAGTAAGTAATCATTTTGATCTTACTGCCGGCGGTTCATACCAGTATCAGAAAAATCAATATTACAAAGAAGTGAATGATCTGTTAGGTGGTGCATTTTATGTTGATATCAACCAGTTTGCAGAAAGGGATTTCCGCGGCAATCTGAATGCTGTACAGAACGACCTGAACAATCCTAACCGTATCTTAAGGGTGGGAGACAAGTTTGGTTACAATTATGATATTGATATTAAAAAGGCAGCTGCCTGGTTACAGGGCGTTTTCAAATTCCGTAAAATTGATTTCTTCCTTGCTGCTGAACAATCTTACACAACCTTTGCAAGAATTGGTAATTCAAAAGTTGGTTTGTTCCCGGATAATTCTTTTGGCAGGTCGAAGAACCAGAACTTTTATAACTATGCTTTCAAAGGAGGCATCACTTATAAAATCGACGGCCGTAATTATTTCTTTGCCAACGGCAGCTATCTTACCAGGGCTCCATTCTTTGACAATGCTTATGTAGCGCCCCGTACAAGGGACTTTGTACAAAACAATCTTACTTCAGAAAGAATCCATACAACAGAAGCGGGTTACGTAATGAATGCGCCTGCTGTTAAGTTAAGGGCTACAGGATATTATACCGAGATAGCTAATGCAGCAAATGTGCTTACCTTTTATGATGAGCAGTATACCAACTTTGTAAACTACGCATTATCCAATATTGGCCGCAGGCATTATGGTATGGAACTGGGTGCTGACGTAAAAGTATACCAGGGTCTTAGTTTGAATGCAGCCGCAAATATTGGCAGGTATTATTACACTACCCGTCAAAAAGCAACAGTTACAATTGACAACAGTTCGCAAGTGGTGGCAGAAGATGTTACTATTTATTCACAAAACTTCAGGGTGGCTACTCCACAGGAGGCTTACACAGTTGGTTTCTATTACAGGGATCCAAAGTTCTGGACACTGAGTGTAAACGTAAACCGTTTTGACCAGATGTGGCTCGACTTTAACCCGCTGCGCCGTACAACTGCTGCAGTAGAAGGGCTTAACAAAGAGTCTTATCTCTATCAAACAATTATTGACCAAACACAACTGTCTAAGCAGTATACGGTGGATTTGTTTGCAAGCTGGTCATTGAAACTCAATAATGCGTTCCGGGGTTTAAAGAAAAATACTTTTCTTAATCTTAGCCTTGGTGTAAATAACTTGCTGAACAATGAGCAATTAATTACCGGCGGTTCAGAACAGCTGCGTTTTGATTTTGAAGAAAAGAATATCAATAAATTTCCTCCAAGGTATTTCAGTGGTTTTGGACGCACATTTATTGTATCAGCATCCATCCGGTTTTAATCAGACAACATAAATTATCAATCAAGAAAAAAAGTAACATATGACTAAGTTTTTCAGATCTACCCTTTCAGTGATGCTGTTTACAGCAGCACTGGCAGTATTTTCGGCTTCGTGTAAGAAAGAGTTTGACCAACCGCCAGTGGAAGCACCGGTTACAAACATTACAGCCAATACCACTATTGCCGAATTAAAAGCCAGGCACACTACAATGGGGGCTTTTGACCAGATCATTTCTGCCCAGGATATCATTATCAAGGGTATTGTAATAGGTGATGACCGTAGCGGTAACCTTTACAAAACAATGGTGATCCAGGACGCAACAGGCGGCATACAGGTCTTGCTCGACCTGAATAACTTCTATAACAGCTATCCAATAGGAAGAGAAGTATTTATCAAATGTAACGGTCTTTACCTGAGCGATTATGCCGGTCTTATACAAATAGGCGGTGGCATCCAGGCTGGTACCCGTCCTTCCTTATCTGATATCCCTGCAGCAAGGGTTAGTAATGTAATTTTCAAAGGCACATTGAATAATGTGGTTACGCCTGCCACCGTTACTGTAGGACAGTTGGGAACCACCATGCAGAATAAATACATTAACACATTAGTTAAGCTGGAAGGATACCGGTTTGCCGGTGCGGATTTTGGAAAAACTTTTGCCAGTGCCGGTGTTACTTCACCAAGTGCTGCCAGTTACGATATCTACAGGTGCGATAACCTCACCAGCTCTGATATAGAAATACGTACCAGCAACTACGCTAATTTTGCCAA
>JAKQJG010000324.1 GCA_029561305.1 Bacteroidota bacterium
CCTGCTTCAAAAATGGCATCCCAGATTTTGTTTGCATTGTCATTCAGATCTTCAAAATAGATCTCAACACCACCTGCACCGGTATAACCTGTTGCACTGATCAAAACATTTTCCACACCGGCAAATGTTCCTTTTACAAAAGTGTAATATTTTAAGTTGAGGATATCCAGCTCCGTTAGTGACTGCAGAATTTTTGTTGCATTCGGTCCCTGTATCGCAAGCAAACAGGTTTTATCACTGATGTTATGCATCTCCACATTCTTATCATTGTGCTGGCTGATCCAGTTCCAGTCTTTTTCAATATTACTGGCATTTACCACCAGCATATAGGCTCCTGCCTTTCCGGCAGGCAGGTTGTTTTCTTCCAGGCAATACACCAGCAAATCATCTACAATTCCACCATCGTTATTGGGCAAACAACTGTATTGCGCTTTTCCCCTGGTTAATTTGGAGGCATCATTGCTCGTAACTCTTTGAATGAGGTCCAGCGCATTTTCTCCTTTCAAAACAAATTCACCCATATGGCTTACATCAAATACTCCGGCATTGTTTCGTACGGCTGCATGTTCATCATTAATACCGCTGTAGCTGATGGGCATATTGTATCCTGCAAATGCAGCCATCTTTGCGCCAAGAGCAATGTGTTTTTCTGTAAAAGGAGTATTCTTCATGTGGAGCGTTTTTTGAATGCGGCAAAGCTAAGGGGGAAAGTGCAATAGGCAATGGGCAATTGGCAAAGAAGCAAGAGGCAAGAAGGCAATTTGTAAGAAGGCAATAATCAATGGCAAGAAAGCAATTGGCACTACGGCAAAAGGTTGTCGGTTATTGCAACTATAAAAATCGAGAAACCCCTGCTAAAAAGCAAGGGCTTCTCTTGTTTCACTTCAACTCAACTACTGAAACTTCTTTATTCTAAAGTTGTATGAATAATGGCATTTGGTTAAAGCTGAGGCTGGCAGTTTTGTTTTTTTCTACCGATGCCGTTTGCTTTTTGTTATTCAGTTGTTCCAATTTTTTTTGAGATTCCTCGATGGATTTTTTAATGGAATCTTCTGTGCGTTTTCTTTCCAATTCCAGTTTTTGCTGCAGGGAATCTATCTTCTCCACTGCTTTGTTATCGTAACGGTAACCATCGTTGCTATTGTAAGCTGGTGCGTTATTCTCATCCTCATTGTCTTTATTCTTCTTTGGATGCTTCCACTCATCTGCAGGTTCTCCATCCAATGTGTAAAGGCCGTCTGCTTTCATGATATAGTCCACATCTTCATCCCAGCCATTCTCTTCATCATCAACACCCACATTGAAGTCATCGTCGTCAAATGGTCCGCCAAAATGTACCTGGCCACCCCATCCAATATTCCTGTTTACTTTTATTTGCTTTCCAACCGGTACATACACGGTAACCACTACACGCTGATTCCTGAATTTATCTGTAGTATTGATGGAGATACCCTTATCAAGTACCAAGAGAGAATCTCTTTGTATGATATTGAAGTTGATCCTGTTGGCGAGGGTATCTGCCAGGCGTTTGGTGCGGCCATTTACCAGTTTTGTCAAGGTAACTCTAAAGCTGTCACCGGTAGTTTTAACAATTTTTATTTCGATGTTTTGTATGTAGGAACTGTCCTCATCAATTCCTTCAAAGGGCTGTATCCTGAAACTGTTATAACGGTACAATCTTTTATCTGGTGAATTGGTGGTGATCTCCAGTTTATTGATGGATGGATTTGGCAATACTATTTCCTGCTCGTTGAAGTTATTGATGGCTTTAAAATCCCTGGAAACAGTTGCAACCAGGCCTGTAATACATACCCATCCCACAATCCATAACCCGATAAAAGAACCCCTTAGTATTTTACTGTTGCTTTTAATTTTTGCCAGCCTGCGGATGATCCAGGCTATTACACCCACCACCGGTACAGCTATAAAAAATATAAGTGTTCCCCATGCCAGCACATTCTGCCATCCGTCTGTCAACAAATAAGCTTTGTATGGAAACACGCCGATGGACATGATGGCAAAGAAGAATAATAAACATACCAGCACAATACCCACAATGCCCATAATAATGTATGCAACGATCTTTACCAGTAAAACGATGATGTCTCCCAATGATCTGCCGCCCCGCTTTGCAACTGTTTTTAATTCTGCGCTCATCTGGGTTCCCTTCTCTGTAGCAAATACCCTCGCTTCCTCGCTAAATTTCTCGGCTCTTTTACCCACGCCCTTCATTTCTTCCATCACAGAATTCTTTATCGAATTCATATCCACTTTTTCACCTTTCATTTCCAGTTTTTCAGCGGTTGTTGTTGCTTCCGGAAACACCAGCCATAGAATTACATACACAATAAATGAACCCGGACTAAAGGAAAAGTTGAAGAAATCTGCCGGTCCGGAAAATCCCCAGTCACCAATGCGGAAAACGATAGATAAGAATGGTAAGAGGAATAATACTCTTGGAACCCAGGGGTTCACCCCAAAATAATTTCCTATACCGCTGCACACACCAGCTATTATTTTATCATCCGGGTCACGGTACATTTTCTTTCTTATACCGCCGATCTCGGTTGAAGCGGTGCTTGGAACTGCAATCCATAAAATGATATAGGCAAGGATACCGGCACCAGCAAAAGCTAATACCACGAAGATGATACGCATGACCATTGGATCAGTTCCAAAGTATCTTGCAAGACCAGAAGCTACGCCCCCCAGTACTTTATTGTTTTCATCCCTGTAAAGCCGACGGTGCGTTTCGGTACCAGTACTCTGTGTGCTGGAGGAAGAAGAATAAGTTTTTTCTTTTCCACCTAAGGCAGAACTTACTTTATCCTCTTCTCCGTCAAATTCTTCGGGCCTGCCCATACTTTTAATAATGGCATTCACATCTTCGTCGGTGATGCAGGTGGCGCCCTTTTTTAAACGCTCCTGGAACAATTCACCAATACGGCTTTCGATGTCGTTGATGATCTCTTCCTTGCCCTCTTCATCAGCAAAAAATCTTGCCAGCGAATCGGTATAATTTTTAAGCAAGTCAAAAGCAGAAACTTCTATCGGCACTACTTGTCCGTGGAAGTTGATATTTATTACTTGTTTCATGGCTTTGTGTTATAAATGTTTCGTTAGTTGGTTACCCAATACAAAAAGCATGGCTATACTTTATAAGTTATGGATTGTTGAAGTTGTTTGTTGAAAGTTGTTCCTGTTCGGTGATGGCTTTTACTGCATTGGCCAGTTCGTTCCAGGTAGTTTCCAGTTCCGCATAAAAGGCCGCTCCTTTTTCGGTAAGCGAAAAGTACTTACGTGGGGGGCCGCTGTTGCTTTCTATCCAACGGTAAGTAAGGAACTCGGCATTTTTTAACCTGGTAAGCAGGGGATAAAGCGTTCCCTCGAAAATGTTCAGGTTGGCTGCCTTCATCTTGTCAATGATATCAGATGGATAAGCTTCACCCTGCTTTATCACCGAAAGGATACAAAACTCCAGGACCCCTTTACGCATCTGGCTGGCTGTGTTCTCAATGTTCATGGCTTAATAATTTTAAAAAAATTCATGGCTATACTTTGTTCCTGTTTTCCTACGGGAGGAAAGGGATCTTAAATAAATCTTCTTTGTACCCTGCTCTTTACCTGGCGTTGGATATTCCACAGGTCGGCAGCGGAGAAAGTTTTGTGCTGGCTAAGCATAGAAGCCGGTGCCAATGTTTCTTTTACTTCCCTGGTTAATGTTTCCAATGTTACTGTTGATACAAGAGCGAATTTGTTTGATGTTGCTTTCATGACTATAAGTTTTTAGTGTTTTTCTACTTTGATAACACAAAGATATATTTTATTTGGTACTATGCAACACATAATACCATATATTTTTTAGTAGCTGGCGGTGCGATAGAACCTGCTTTTGGGTAAAAATCAATACAGTAAAGGGTTTCAGGGGAAAAATGGTTTTTGACGAGTTTTAAATGCTTTGATGAACGGCAATATAGATTGATGTGTGGGGAGATATTTAAAAAAGCGTGTTTAATGTTAAGGGGAATTGATTAAACAACGCAGACTTAAAAAATGTCAATTGGCTCCTTTTTATATACAGTTCACTCCCACAGAGCTGACGGTTCGCTGTAAAAAGCTGTTGTTACAGTAAATCAATTCACAAACAAAAAATTTCTCAACATGAAAACAAACATTAAAGACATTTTCCTTGCAGTGGCAATAGGAGGGTTTATTTCGGTAACAACTACATCTTGTAAAAAGGATGATCCGGCTCCTGCGCCAACACCTAACATTGTGCAACTGGCTCAAAGTGATACTACCTTAAGTATACTGGTTTCTGCAGTTACAAAAGCTGGATTGGCGACAACCTTGTCCAACACCAGTAATTTGACCGTGTTTGCCCCAACCAATGCAGCATTCAGGAGTGCAGGCTATCCTCAAACAGTAATTGACGCACTTACACCAGCGCAGGTTACATCTGTTTTAACTCCAATATTAACCTATCATGTACTAGCTGCGAAAGTGGCCTCTACAGGTGTTCCGGCAAGCGATACTGTAAAAACGCTTAACGGTAAAAACATATACGCATCAAAAAATGCTAATGGTGTGTTTATAAACGGGATACAAGTATCAGCAGCGGACCTGAATGCTTCTAATGGCGTTGTACACAAAATTGCAGGAGTGTTGGTGCCACCAACACAAACAATTGCAGAGATTGTGATTGCCAACCCGGGCACATTCTCCCTGCTGCTTGCTGCTGTACAAAGGGCTGGTCTTGCTGGTGCGTTGTCTGGTGCTGGAAAATTCACTGTATTTGCTCCTACCGATGCAGCCTTTGGCACCACTCCTTACAATACAGCTGCAATTTTAGCTGCTGCTCCCGTTGATGCCGTTGCAGGAATTGTAAAAGCGCATGTAATTGGAACTAATGTTTTTGCAAGTGATCTGATCAATAACAGTACGGCACCTACTTTAAATGCCGGTCAGACATTAACAATAGGCACCACACCTCCTTCAGTTAAAATTACAGGCAGTGCCAATCCTGCTTCACCAATTGTAACTACAACACCCGGTGCCACATTCAACATTGTAGCAACAAATGGCGTAATACATGTGGTAAGCAGTGTGATTCTCTAGCCATAAGTGAAAATCCCTGTGAAAACCATATTATATATATAGCATCAACGGTGAACAAAATCTTTTGGTAACCGTTGATGCTTTTGTAAATGATCCAGCTATGTTTACCCACCGATACCGATACTGGTTTGCACTGCTGCTGTCGCTCTACACGTATGCCAATACGGAGTTTTGCCGGCTGTATTATCATTTTAATATCCAGATAGACTGGTATTATGCCCTTGCCACCATTGTCGCTATCACTTTTTTAGTACTGGAGATCAACCGGCTGGCTGAACCTCTTGTAAGAAAAATCTTTCCGCTGGAGAAAAATAAGATCAGGTACAAGATCGCTTTTTTTATTACTGGCAGTATCAGCGCCACCACCCTCACCATTATTATTGTACTTATTGTTGGTATGATATTGCATCCTTTTTCTTTAAAGGATAATTATATTCCATTAAAACTCAACATTACTTATTGCTGGTTAGCCAATCTCCTCTATCACCTGGTAAACGCCATCATCTTTTATTTTAAAGAATATAAAAATTCTGCGCTGGAAGCAGAGCAATTGAAGAGCATCACTGCCCAGGCCGAACTGCAGTTGATCAAAAGCCAGATAAATCCACACTTTCTTTTTAATAACCTGAATGTACTGGCAGCGTTGATCATGAAAGACAACAAGGAAGCCAACCGGTTTATTGAAGAGTTTTCAAAAGTATACCGGTACATTCTAAGTAATCATAACAAAGAACTGGTGGAGCTGAAAGAGGAGCTGGATTTTATAAAACCTTATATTTTTTTACTGGAAAAAAGATTTGCCGAAGGGCTGCAGATAAAAGTAACGATTGCAGAAAACCAATATGGCAAACTCATTATCCCCGCGAGCCTCCAAATGCTGATCGAGAATGCCATCAAGCACAATGTAGTGAGCAGGAACAAGCCACTGGTGATTGATGTGCATACCAATGGCAGCAACACCATTGTGGTGAGCAACAACCTGCAGCAAAAGCAAACGGTTGAAAATTCCACTGGTATCGGCTTGCAGAATATTATTAAACGTTACCAGCTGGTAAGCAACCGCAGCGTAGCTATTGATGCCAACGAAAATAATTTTACGGTAACACTGCCTTTGATAAACATGAACTGATACTTGTATGGATGTTATAATTATTGAAGACGAAATGCTGGCAGCAGAAAGGCTGCAGTCGCTAATAAAAAATTATGATGCTTCCATTAATGTAGTTGCGGTACTCGAGAGTATTGAAGAATCAATACAATGGTTGCAGGCAAAACCGCACCCCGATCTGCTCTTTGTTGATATCCACCTGAGCGACGGGCATAGTTTTGAAATATTTAAAAAGATCAACCTGCAAAAGCCGGTGATCTTTACTACTGCATTCGACAGCTATGCGCTGGACGCCTTCCATCTATTCAGCATTGATTATATATTAAAACCGGTAACCGCAGAGGCGCTGGCCAGTGCCATGAATAAATTTAAAAGTCTTGCTGCCATGGCCGCAGTTAATTATACCATGCTAAGCGATGCGGTAAAAGAAAATTTTGGTGCAAGATACAAGAACCGGTTTTTGGCAAAAGTGGGCCAGCGGTCTTTCTTTTTACATGCCGATGAAGTAGCTTATTTTTTTGCTGATAATAAAATTGTGTACCTGGTGGATAAAGAGGGCAACCGGTTTATCATCAATTTTACGCTTGAAAAATTAGAGCCGCTCCTCGATCCGCATGACTTCTTCCGTATCAACCGCAAAATGATCATACACTCCAAAGTGATCGAACAGGTAAAGCCATATTTCAACAACCGGCTTAAACTGTCTTTAAAAGGCATTAAGGCAGATGAAGAGATCATCATCAGCCGGGAAAGAGTGGCTGATTTTAAAGAATGGGCCGATGCTTAAAACCACGTCTTTGGTTATTATGTATAAACAATTTGCAAATAAATCTGCATCTTGCCTTTATGCAGCACCTTGAACATCTTTGCAAAGACAAAAAGCTAAAAGCTATTATTGACCTGCAGCAACCCTGCGTACTTCAAAAAAAGAAACAGGTATGGCTGCATTTGTGTGCGTCTATTATGAGCCAGCAGCTCAGCACCAAAGTGGCCGATGTGATCTACAACCGCTTTCTCAATCTTTTTCCAAAAAGAAAACCCACCCTTCAATCGGTCATAGATCTTCCTTTTGAAACGCTCCGTGGTATTGGCCTAAGCAATGCCAAGACCAACTATGTAAAAAATGTTTGTGAGTTTTTTTTGAAGGAAAATATTACCGACGCCATGCTGCATAAAATGGATAATGAAGAACTCATCAACTATTTAACGCAGATAAAAGGTGTGGGGCAATGGACCGTTGAGATGATACTGATGTTTACTTTGGGAAGAGAAGATATTCTTGCCTTAGATGACCTCGGAATACAGCAAGGCATGATAAAGCTGTATAAAATTAAAGCGGAGAATAAGAAAGTGTTAAGAGAAAAGATGCTGAAACACGCCCAAAACTGGAGCCCCTACCGCACGTATGCCTGCCGCTATTTGTGGGGCTGGAAAGATGCCCCAACACCTAAAGGGGATTAAAAGGCCGGCGCCTGTTTTGACGATACCCTTTACTAATGTTGAGTGTAAGCAACACTGCCTGTAAATGAAATAAAGAACCGCCTCCACTCCTGAAGAAGGGAGGCGGAATAAGCGGCTTTTATTTTACCGTACCTTTTATATTCAGCACTTTTTTCAAGGCCGCTTCATGAAAGTTTACGGTAACATCTTTAGAAAATGCACCGGCAGTGGCCGCATTAAAGGTTACTTTTACTTTAGATGTTTTACCAGGCGCAATGGGCTCCCTGCTATAATCGGAAGCCGTGCAGCCGCAGCTGGTAACCACATCAGCCACTAAAAGCGGCTCATCGCCGGTGTTAGTAAAGCTGAATTCAATGGATACAGGTTTGCCTTTGGGTATTTCACCAAAGTCGTGCAGCTCTTTTACCCAGCTTACCTTGGCAAAGGGAAAAGCGACAGCATTTTTTAAAGTAGTAAAAGAAAAGAACGGGAGCATTGCCAGGATGATGGCAGTCATTTTAATTTGTTTCATACAATTGATTTTTAGATGATAGAATAAGTGTTGTCGTACTGCAGTGATGACGGATGTAAAACTATTGCGCCGCAGGGCAAAAGGCTGTTAACCGGTTTTGAAGAGCTTGTAAATTGTTTGTAAACCATCTTTACAAAAATTGAATTACCGTAACATTGTACAGTGAAGATCAACCGCATTAAAATAATTGTACTGGCCGGGCTGATAGCTTTTATCGGTATCATCACCATGCAGGTACTTTGGTTAAAGCTGGCTTTTGATGAGGAAGAAAAAAAATTCAGCCAGAATATACAGGTGAGCCTGCTGGAAGTGGCCAATGAAATGAACCGCTACTATGGCTATACCACACCACATACTAATCCCGTTGATAAACTATCCAGGGATTATTATGTAGTGAATATGCGGAATGATTTTGAAGCCAAAACACTGGAGCTCCTGCTCATCAATAAGTTTAAGGCAAAAGCCATCAGCACCAATTTTGAATATGCCATTTACGATTGCGAAACAGATGATATGCTGTATGGCAGTTATATCCAGTTTGATAAAACAGCCGATGCTCAACCTGGTACTTATTTCCCCAAAGCAAAAAACCTGGTGTATTATTTTGCGGTGCGTTTCCCTGATAAGAACAGTTTTATTTACGCCTCGCTTAAAGGCTGGATCATTTTATGTGCTGCTATGGTGGTCACCTTATTGATATACCTGTATGCCATTTATATTATTTTACAGCAGCAAAAATATGCTTCACTGCAAAGGGATTTTATCAACAACATGACGCATGAATTTAAAACACCGCTGGCGTCCATATTGATCGCATCCAATTTTTTGTCGAAGAATGAAGCCGTGGGCAATGATGCCAAACTGAAGCAATACAGTAATATTATTATTGAGCAAGGCAGAAAATTAGACAGTCACCTGGAGAAGATACTGAACGTGGCAAAAGATGATGTGAATCCATTACAGCTGAATAAAGAAACGGTGAATGTGGCTGATACCATACATAAAGCGATTGATATCATTAACCTGAAATACCCATCTGCAAATATCAGGGTGGTCAATTCTGCACAGCAACAAACCATACAGGCAGATGCCTTTCATTTTGCCAATATCATTTACAATTTTTTGGACAACTCTATTAAGTATTGTGATAAAACGCCGGAAATAAACATCAACCTGGCAAATGAGGGCAATAACCTGGTGCTGAAAGTAGCTGACAATGGCATTGGTATTTCTCCCAAACACCTGAAGCATGTATTTGAAAAATTTTACCGGGCACCAGAGAGTAAGAAACTGGCGGTAAATGGTTTTGGCCTGGGCCTGTATTATGTAAAGAAGATCTGTGAACTGCATGGCTGGAAATTAAAAGCAGAAAGTGAAACGGGTAAGGGAACTGTTATAACTTTAGCCTTCCGGTCTGACCGTGCCGGTGTGACCGGAAGATAACGCTCGTAAAATTCCCAGTCGGACCGGGACGGTCAGACTGGGCAAAAAGCATGAAACACAAAATACTATACGCAGAAGACGATGCCACGTTGGCTTTTCTAACAAAAGACAGCCTGGAGCAACAACAGTTTGAAGTAGATCATTTTGCCAATGGCAAACAATGCCTGGAAGCCTTTGCAAAAAAGAAATACGATGTATGTGTACTGGATATCATGATGCCCGGTATGGATGGGTTTGACCTGGCAGAAGCCATTCGAAAGACAGATGTGGATGTGCCTATCATTTTTCTTTCGGCCAAAACATTAAAAGAAGACAAACTGAAAGGTCTGCGTATTGGTGCCGACGATTATTTAGTAAAACCATTTAGTATTGAAGAGCTGGTATTAAAGATCGAGATATTTATTTCACGGAATAAAAAGACCAACAATGCAGAGAAGAAAGTATACACAGCCGGGGCTTATCAATTTGACCCCACCAATTTTATTGTAACCAACAACGGTAAAAAAACCGAGCTTACGCAAAGAGAGGCCACCTTACTGCAGTATTTTTTTGAAAATAAGAACACCGTTTTAAAGAGAGAACAAATTCTTTCTGCCGTATGGGGACAGGATGATTATTTTTTTGGCAGGAGCCTGGACGTGTTTATTTCGAAACTAAGAAAGGTTTTTGCGGGGGATGATTCGGTAAAGATCGAAACACTCCATGGGATAGGGTTTAAACTGGTGGTGAAATAGCACCGGTCGGTACCGCAGGTCAGACCGGCATCCTCAAAATCTTATCCATCCTACTATTTCCTCCAAATATTTCTTATCTGTTTCATCAAAATCATTGAGCAAAACACTGTCCACATCAAGTACACCTTTTACTTCTCCATTGGCAATTATGGGAACAACTATTTCAGATCTTGACAGGGTGTTGCAGGCGATATGGCCGGGGAATTTTTCTACATCGGGCACGATGATTGTTTCTGCTTTTTGCCATGCGGCGCCGCAAACACCTCTTCCTTTTTTGATCCTGGTACATGCAACAGGTCCCTGGAAAGGTGCAAGTACCAGTTCTTCTTCGCCGGTGGCAGCGGGTTTAACCAAATAGAAACCCACCCACAGCCAGCCAAACTGTTCTTTTAAAGCGCCGCAAATGTTGGCCAGGTTTGCAACGAGGTCAGGCTCCCCTTCTATCAAAGCCTTTACCTGCGGAAGCAATGCTTCGTATTGTTCCTGTTTGGTTCCTTGTATAATGGATAAGTCTTCTGCCATTTTTTATTTGCCACGAATCACACGAATGGACACGAAATATTTTGATCTGTGTGTATCTGTGTAATCCGTGGCCATTTGTTTATTCGTGTGTATTTGTGTGATTTGTGGCCAGTGTATTCGTTGCATTCGTGGTCAAAATTTTATTGAAACAGTTTCTTGAAGAATGCTTTCATGTCTTCCCAGCTTTTTTTATCAGCGGCCATATTGTATGCAATGGGAATACCGAATTTCTTGCCGTTTTCGGTGGCATCAGGATTACTGAATGCATGTGTGGCATCGGGATAACTAATAAATGTGTAGTCCACTTTTGCTGCATCCATATTCTCTTTGAATTTCTTGAGCTCTTCGTCACTGATAAATTTATCAGCCCCACCATGGCATACCAGCACTTTGGCTTTTGTCTTGCCTTCCTCAGCAGGTACTACTGCCAGGCCACCATGAAAACTTACAATACCTTTAAAATCCATACCAAGGTTAGCGGCATTTAAACTCATAGACCCGCCAAAGCAATAACCAATACAGGCCATTTGAGTTGCATCCGTTTGTTCGTATTCTTTCAGCTTGCTCACGGCAGCTTCAATTCTTTCTTTTGCCAGTTGCGGATTTTGATAGAAGGGTGTTGCCAGTTCCTGCGCTTCTTTGGGTGTGGGTCCTTCTTTGCCATTACCATACATGTCGGCTGCAATGGCAATATAACCAAGGCCTGCGAGCATATCGGCACGGTAACGGGCATAGTCGTTATTTCCCCACCACTCATGAATCACAACGATAGCAGGACGTTTGCCTTTTTTATTTTCATCAAAAGCCACATAGCCTTTTAAAATAGTGCCATCAGCGGATTTATAACTGATCTCTTCACCGGTAACCTTGGCCCCTCGAGTCTGTGCTAAAGCAAATGAAACCAGGGAAACAAAGAACAGAAGGGAAAATATTTTTTTCATAATTATTTTTTTGTAAAGTTAAATGAGTAACAAATTTTATTTGAAGTTGTTTGATCTTATTTCTGTGCTATGATCATATCACTATAAGATACTGCCATAAAATCTTCCTGTTGTATACCCAACATCACAGCATAGTGATCACACTGCTCCTGTAATTTTTCTTTGCTGATGCTGCCGTCGGTATCAATGGCTTCCACTTCAATAAATGTACCGAGGTTTTGTACGGCATCAAAATGAAATTTTACATTGTCAATAAAGTAGATCTTTCTTCGCTTATCCACCACTGCTTTTATTCCCAGTGCTTTTTTGAGCAGGGCTTTTATATTTTTATCCGGCTGATGCCGGTATAATATTACCTGCGACGATTTGCTGCCTGCCGTATTTTCCCGTTCATAATGAATGAGTGCGTTTTCAATGTTACCTTCTCTTAGTTTCATCCTGCCTGTGGTAACATTAAAGTAAGTATCCACCTGGTGGTCTTCTCCAATAAATGTTGGATGATGCTGCAGCAGAATTTTCTCTGCGGACATGATATCAGTTGATCTTGCTTTAAATTCGATATTTAATATAGACATCCGCCAAAAGTAATTTAAACAAGTGTAAAGTAAAAGCCGCAGATCCGCAGATGTTCTTTATCAGTTGAATCTGGGCAAACATTATCAAAAACAAAAGCCGCCCCAAATACAGAGCGGCTTCTATTAGCAAATTAGCACATCATCAAATCGGCACATTAATTCTTACTGCTTCACCAGCTTCAATTCTTTTATTATATTACTTGCACCGCCTAATTTGTCAATACACCATAATACATAACGGATATCAACACAGATAGCACGGTTCAGTTCTTTGTCAACCGCCAGTTTATGGCTCAACGCTTCAGAATTGCCATCAAATGCCAAACCGATCAAATTGCCGCTGCCATCAATAACAGGACTGCCGCTGTTGCCACCGGTGATATCATTGTTGGTAATAAACGTAACCACCAGGTCTTTTTTTCCTTTATCAATGTACTGACCGAAATCTTTATTTTTCAACAATTCAATACCTTTTACCGGAAAGTCAAACTCATAATCTCCGGGAACATATTTTTCCAAAATACCTTTGCTGGTACAGATATAATCACATTTTAAACCATCTCTCGGGCTATAGCTTTTTACATTGCCATAGCTTACCCTCATGCTAAAGTTGGCATCAGGATACATTTTAGCAGCAGCAGCCGGGTTCATTTCCATTACACCTTTTAAATAAGCCCTGCCCAGTTCGTCATTTTTTTCTGTAAACGCTTTGAAAATGGGCGCATACTTGGTATTGTAACTTTTTACAAAAGCTGCCGCATAAGCAAATGCAGGGTCGTTTTGCAAAACATTCGCATCAGGGTTGGCGACAAAAGCATCCCATTTTGTATCATCCAGTATCATTGTTTTGTCAAAGACATCCTTCGCCCATTTTTTAAAAGTGGCATCTTCTCTCAGGTCACCATAAGCAGCTTTTATCCCTTCATAAAAACCGATGGGATGCTGGTTTTTGTCCACATCATTGTAAAACATCTGTGCGGTTGCTGCAATGATCTTTTCATCGCTGGGCCGGTTAGCATCTTCCAGGTATTTTTTCCTGGCAGCTGTAGCAGCATCCATTGTTTTTTTAGCATCAGCTGATGACACACCTGTTTTTACCAGGTCGGCTTCTAGCTTTATTAAAGTAGATGCATACTTTGCCAATGGCGAGCCAAGAATGCCTTCATTCAGGTAAACCCTTGATTTGGCATACGGCGTCCAGGTTTCATAGTTCTTTGTATAGTCAGCAAAAATGTTTTCGTACCCGGGCTTGCCTTTGGCCCATGCAGCAAACTTATTTTCATAAGCCTGCTTTTCTTCGTAGGTGCGGAATTTTTTTAACTGTCTTGATTCGCCGTCAAAAAATTTCCAGTAGTTGGCAACGTTCGCATAATTGGCTGCCAGTTTCAATTTCACTGCCGGATCTTTTACCATCTGCTCTTTCATCAGTTTCAGGCGTACATCTCTCAGGGTTACCAATGAGGGATTGTCAATAGCTGTTTTTAGTTGTATGCCATTGCTGGTTTCATAGCGGTTGGTGCCGCCAGGATAGCCATAGATCATGGCATAATCGCCATCTTTAATTCCTTTGATGCTTACTGGAAGAAAATGTTTTGGTTTGTATGGAATGTTTTCTGCACTGTGTTCGGCAGGTTTTCCGTCTTTGCTCATATATACACGAAATACAGAGAAGTCAGCTGTATGCCTGGGCCATTCCCAGTTGTCTGTATCACCGCCAAACTTACCCACACTTTCCTGTGGAGTACCTACTAAGCGTATATCCCTGTAGGTTTT
>JAKQJG010000330.1 GCA_029561305.1 Bacteroidota bacterium
CATTAAGACATTATGGCCCCATGGCACAGGATTTTTACCAGGCATTTGGCCGTGATGGCTTGGGCGAAATAGGTTGTGATACATTGATCAATCAACAGGATTTTTTAGGCGTTAGTTATATTGCTATTCAATCTCTGGAAAAAAGAACCACCCAGCTTGCAACAGAAAATACTTTACTTAAAAACAAATTATTGTTGTTGGAAGAAGACAATAAAAAACTTGCTGACAAATTGCTGCAGTTGAGTGAAAAACTTGAAGCTGCAGTAAGATCAATGAAAGAACAGTCTGCAAATGAAACAATTACTTCAACCCGATTGGTTGAATGAAAATACCTTAGAAATTACGTTCAATTAAAAAGCTGCTTTACTACAACAACATTAACCCAGTCCCATTTTTATACTTTTTGTTTATTTAGTTCCTTGGGGTCCTGTTGCTGCTTTGCTTGGGATGCGAAATGTAACATGCAATTGACCGGGAATAAAAAATACCTGCCGATTAGATAATGGCAGGATAGTAAAAGAGGCTGCTCAAATCCTGAGACAGCCTCTCTTAATAATATTTTATAAAATGAATACCCGAAGGCACCTGTAATAAATGCTATTTCACAAGGATACAATCAAGCCAGTAATCAGAACGCCTGCTGCTGGATTCGGAACCCACCATCAGCTTCCCATATTTTCCGTAACCCTCATATGGCTCCCATAGCCTGACTGTTCCAACATAACACTTACCATCACGCTTATACGCAATATTGATCGTGGGCATAAATGTACGCTGCAGGATCAGTCCGTATTGATCTTTTTCCACCAGCCATGTTGGCCCGGTAAACTCACTGACTACAAACTTGATGACGGATTTGGTGGGTATATCTCTTTTTAAAATCGCTGCAATTACTGCAGTCGTCACTTTGGGGTCGTTTGCATTACCTGCCTTATAAAACCAATCTGGCATTTTATCAAGCTTATACGCATTTTCCATCACCAGTTCGCCGGCGGCATCGCCATTGCTTTTTAATTTAGCGATATCCTTTGCCTCAAAATTGAAGGCAAATTCTTCTTCCGCCACGGGCCATTTTTCTTCTTCTTCCAGTTTGCCCCAGGCATTAACAGGTTGATAAAATAATTTTACCCGTATGTTATAAACTCCATTTGTGGGAAACCTTTCTTCACTGATAATATGATAAAGTGGTCCGGATGCGATATTTGAACTGAAATTTTCCGTGCCGCACAGCATGCTTTTTGCTTTGGCGGGTTCAGGAAGTATATCAAAATTAAAAGACGTACTGTTTTTTTCTTTGCCCCACACATACAGGAAATCCCAAAAATTAGGTTGCCCGTTTTGTTCTCCATCTTTATATACCGTTACCTGGTAGCGGAGATAACAATCCACTTTATTATACATGGGCGATTCGCCATCCTTAGGCAGGCCAAAAGCTTCCTGCAGTGTTTTGTTATCGAGTTCAATACGGCCATAAATGAAATCAGCTGAGCTGAAACTGGTTTTAATCCCGGTATTGCTGTTGTCAAATGGCTTATCAGAAAAATATATTTTTACGCCTGGCATAGTTTTCTTTATTGCTTCCTGGCTTTGGGCATTTAATGACATCAGGAAGTACATAAAGAAAAAGGAAATGACTTTTTTCATATATCGATTGATTAAAAAGTGGAATGACACAGCCTGGAAACGCTGCTGGTTTTTTATATGCTGTAAATAAGACTACTCTGCTGTTGCAGGGCTGATGGTACTATTGATCTCTGTAATGGCAGTAACAGGAAAGCCTCCCTTCTTTGCATGCTCCTGCAGCAGCGCTTCGTTCTCTGCCTGGTACACACAAAAAACTTTATTGCCGGTTACATAACTCTGCAACCATACAATGGCGGGTCCTATTTCTTTGATTACAGCACATGATTTTTGTGATATCCCTTTTAAATCTGCAGGCGTTAATTTTCCGGCGCCAGGTATGTCCCGCTCAATTAAGTAGGTTTTTAAAACGGGCTTTTTGTTAGCAGTGGTGCTGCCTTGTGCGTTTACATTGTTCACTGAAAAAAAGGAGAGTGCCAGGAGCAGGATACCTGCTGAAAAAATTTGTTTCATAAATCAAAATTTAGGTGATTGATAATGAATCAAAGATAGCAGCCAGTCTATGCAGCAGGGTATAACGTTTCATTCAAGAAATGGTAAAATTCACTCTGCTGGTTACAATAAGTTATGCCAGTTCAAGATAGGCTAGCGGAAGCAATCCAAACTTATTTTTAAAACATTTAGTGAAGTAAGAGGGACTGCTGAACCCGGTTACAAACGCAACTTCAGAAACATTGTGTTTCTTTTTAGTGAGTAGTTCTTTTGCTTTTTCAAGCCTGTATTCGTTTAACAGGTCATTAGGTGAAAAACCTGTAAGGGAGGTCACTTTCCGGTAAAGCTTCGATTTACTCATCGCCAGGGTTTGTGCATATTTATCAGCATTAAATTCATTGTTGGCAAAGTTTGTTTCCAGTACATCCATTAAGGATGTTAAAAACTGCTGATCGGGAGCAGCAAGTGTGTGAAGTGCTGCCGTATTTTTGTGAAGAAGGTCCTTTGCAATCAGTTCCTTTACAGCAGCCGTAATGGCAATGGCTCCGTTTTGTTTCAATAAACGCATACTGCGCAATAACTGCAGGGTATCGCCAAACAACTCATCGGTTTTTGCAACAGGTTCACCTGCATGAATCCTCACAGCATATTTATGATCCGTTAAGCCACCCAACTGTTGTTGAATGGCCAAACCACACTGCACTGCTTTTTCCGCAGCGATAAATGAACCAATAATTTCTGAACCTTCATACAGCGCTTCCTTACCACCCTGCTTTTTTATCTCGTTCCTGATGATATTATTTTGCTCTTCCACTTTTTTTGCGGCCGCCTGTAACCCCAGCTGGTGTTGAAGTAAAACGGTGTCGGGTGTACTCACGCATAAAATGATACGGTAGGAAGTATCATCCAGCATCAATAGCCCTGTATCAGTATATTGCCCAACTTCAGGGTCAGCAATACGACCCAGGAAAGATTCTACAAAGCCAGTTTGTACTTCAATGATCTTATGTGGCAACAGTCCGTGTGAACGGTTGTGCAACTCATATACGCTTTCTTTGTCGGGAGCATCAATTAAACAAAACACATGGCCACGAAACTCATCAATCCAGTAAGTGAGGCATTTGCAGTGGTGATCTTTTTCAAGATATACATCGCGGCTATGTGCTTCTGCCACGTCTTTGGCATTAACACCCGGCACGATATGGAGATCCATGAATATTGGCATAGTTGAATAAAAAATGAATATAGATATATTTCTAATATAAATAAAGAGTAGTTGAATCATACATTCAAAACTGCACAACAAAAAGTTGCCCAATACTCAACAATACTATTAGATAACCGAATACAAAAAAGATGCAGCTAAAAATGAGAGTAACGCCGTGATGCCTCATACCATTAATACATAGCATTACGAATTTGGTTATATTCGAACATCTAAAACCATATTTAACTCATGAAACATTTCATTTTCCTTGCTTCCATTTTATTTTCATTTAATTGCCATGCTCAAAAAATAACAATACAAAAAACAGGTGAATTAAAAACCCGAACTGCAGCGGGTATGACCTTTTTTAAGGATCATATATTTTCTGTTGAAAGTAAAATAAAAGCCAGGATAGGTTTTTCAGCAAAACTGGATAAAGCCAAAGCAGCGATCAAGGTAAAATCATTTTCAAAAAATGGAACGTTGATAGCAGAAAAAGAAATCTCAGGCGGCGAGCATTTCTATGGCCCTGTTGAACCGATGTTTATAGTATTGAGCGACAGCCTGTACCTTCTTTATTCCCGCTATTCGGAAGATGAAAAAATAAATATCTATGTTGCCCGTTTACATGCAGGCACACTCGACATTACAGGTGAACAAAATATTCTTTCCTTCCCTCAAAAGAATATCACTTTAACCATATTCGGCAATTCGTTCCGGTTTTATTCTTTGGCCCATGCCACTTCTGCTGACGGAAGCAAAACCGTATTCTTTTGGTGTAATGGAGACAATACCGATTTTCACTATAGCGTAGTTGACAAAAATTTCACTGTGCTGCGAAATGGAAATGGCAGCGTGGCAGGATTAAAAAAAATGGTTGTTGAAAATATCTTTATTACTAATGATGGGGGCTTTTATGCGGGTGTTACTTTTATGTATTATGACGGTGGTGCCGTTATTGTGTGTAACAAAGACGAAGTGGCGTCAGTAGTACCCCTTACTTTAAGCGGTTCTGCTGCAGGTTCTGTATACGTTTGTGATAAAATTGAAAATGACCTGCTGAATGTGGCGGGAGTAACCCTCACTGACAATCTGGTAACGGGTGTTTACCAGGGCAGTGTTAATATAAAAAGTAAAACAGCCAGTAACCTTACTGTTACCAATTTGCCCGCTACCATTATTGAAAAAGGCAATAAAGAAGATTATGGTTACGCAAAGAAAAACAAGTATGGCTTATCTGCTACTGTTAAAATGAATGGATACAGCCTGCCGGATGGAACGATCATAATTGCCGGTGATCTAAACCGGGATATCAGTACCGCTTCAACCGCATTCGAAAATCTGAAGGGACCAATATTATTGGGCATCATCAGGAAGAACGGAACTCCTCTAATGGAATATATAACTAAACGGGAATCGATGGGATTTGAAAAATATGAGCATAATTTTTATGGGCATGTTTACAAAGGAAATTTGCTGTTATTTTATTCTGATGCAATAAAAAATCTGGAACGGCCGGCAGCAGAAGCGGAATCAGTAAAACACAGAGGTTCGATGGAGAATTCAAATGCTTTCCTGAAAATAAATGCCAACGGTATTATTGATAAAAAAATAATTGATTCTAAAAGCCAGGGTGGCTACTTATATAGTTACCATCAAATAATTCCTGTAAGTGAAAACCTCTTGTTGCAGGGACTAGATACCCAGAGGTTTGAATATTCAGATTACCAGCGGGAGCAAACAATAGTTGAGGTTAATATTTCGGAATAACAACAGCTCTGTTTGATTCTTGTATGATTTTGTTGAGTTATTTTATATACAAGTGATTTGGAGTATGCAGGCACAGGAAACTATCCACAAAAAGCTGCGCCTCATTCCTGCGCCAGGCAGGTTTTAATTTATGCCGGGACTAATATGGGGGATATCGGATGAAATATTTAAATTGCAATAAAAAAATGTTTAGGTTTTTCATCTGCCTCGTTATTAGTATTGTTCTTTATTCTTGTTCTTCGTCAAAAAAGATGACAGCAGTTCAGGATGACTGTAGTAAACTCCCAAAACTGCGATGGCAAAATGAAACAGTAATTCAGACTGATTCTAATTTTTTAAGATTTACTGCTGATTTGATAAAAGCCGCACAATACGATGTTACTGCTGGTAAAAAAATAAACGATTCAATTGGAATTGGCTTCCAATCACAACTTGCCAAGAGGTTGAGTATAGTATCGACATCTGCTGTATCGCAAGAGTTTTGGGAAGCGGATATTGCCTTCCGACAAGTTGTTTGTTTACTGGACAACAAATTAAATGATAAAAGTGCCTCAATTGAATTAAAACAAGCTTTACAAAAACAATACATTGAAATTCTTCAAGCTCAGAAAGAATATCTGGGTCTGCTTCAAAAAAAAACATCCGTAAGCAAAATAACACCTTAAATCGAAGTGGTGAATTAAATTCAAGTCGTTCTAAAAACAAAATTGACACACTACAAATTCAAATAGGTTATACTTGTTTTCTTGTTCCGACTGATACGCCCGAACAGCCGTATAAAATTCCAATAAGCTCCAACAATTTTTTTCCTCCATTGTCAGTAAGTATTGAAAATGGTAAACTTTTTATATCGGCAAAGATTTACGATATAGAAAATAATATGGTTACTGAAATCATAAAAAATGAATGGAATACCCCAAATAAAGATTTTCAGATAAACTATGATAATACAGCTCTTGAGGTTATCGATAAACATAATATTCCAGTACTTCAAATTGAGCTCTACGACACAAATAGAATTATACTTGGCGGAATGTTTTACTATAATGATAGGCTATTAGTTTGTACAGACAATGGAATACAGGAAATTCCTGAAATATCCAGTTATTATGAAACAGAAAAGATCAAAAGAAAATTTATAGAAAATTTGCTATCATACATACCCCAAATGACACGAATTTTTAAATATGTAGGTAACGAATGGATAGGCATAAGAAACTTAGATAGGAAAGTTTCAAATCCTTTAGTAAATATACTTTATATAAAATCCGAAAGATTTTAAATCTTCCGATTTAGAGTTCCGCTTAAAACACGCATCTCCGCTTCGATAAAAGTACAATAGAGATATAAAAGTACAAGTGAGTGACACAACGCTGCCGCCATAAAATACAACTGTTCGTAACATAATCTGTATTTTTTTATTCGGCAGATTCCTCCTTCGTCGGAATGACATCCTCCGATTTCGCTCACGATGACAAAACAAAACCCCACACTCACGTATGGGGCTTGTAATTATTATACCTCTCATAGTTCTCCCCAACAAGTTGGGGACGGAGGGGCTGTCTTACTCTTCGTCGATCTTCACTTTGCCTTTGCTCTTCGCAATTACAGTTTCTGCAATGTTGTTGGGAGCTGGTGCATAGTGGCTGAACTCCATGGTAGAAGTGGCACGGCCGGATGATAAGGAACGCAATTGCGTTACATAACCAAACATTTCGCTCAATGGAACTTTTGCTTTGATAACTTGTAAGTTAGCACGGCTGTCCATACCTTCCAGCATACCACGGCGACGGTTAAGGTCACCCGTAACATCACCCATGTACTGGTCTGGTGTCAACACTTCCACTTTCATAATCGGTTCCAGCAAGGTTGGTTTTGCTTTTTTACCCGCTTCACGGAAACCGGCTTTAGCACACAATTCAAAGCTCATCGCGTCAGAATCCACATCATGGTAGCTACCATCAAATACACGAACCTTCATATTGTTTACAGGATACCCTGCAAGAACACCAGTGGTCATAGCAGTTTCAAAACCTTTGCTGATGGCGGGTACAAATTCTTTTGGAATAGATCCACCAAACAGGTCGTTTACAAACTGGAAATGCTTGCCTTCGTTCTCTTTCATCCATTCTTCATCAGCAGGACCAAATGCAAAAATGATATCAGCGAATTTACCACGGCCACCAGACTGTTTCTTCAGTACTTCACGGTGTTCGATGGTATTGCCGAATGCTTCTTTATAGGCCACCTGCGGAGCACCCTGGTTGATCTCAACTTTAAACTCACGACGCATACGGTCAACGATGATCTCCAAATGCAACTCACCCATTCCACGAAGGATGGTTTGACCTGTGTCTTCGTCTGTGTTTACACGTAAGGTTGGATCTTCTTCCACCAGTTTGGCAATGGCCATACCCATTTTATCAACGTCGGCCTGTGTTTTTGGCTCAACAGCGATAGCGATCACCGGTTCTGGAATAAACATGTTCTCCAACGTGATCGGGTGATCCTGGTCGCACAAAGTATCACCAGTTTTGATCTCTTTAAAACCAACTGCTGCGCCGATATCACCTGCTTCGATAGAATCGATCGGGTTTTGTTTGTTAGCAAACATCTTCATGATACGGCTGATACGCTCTTTCTTACCACTTCTTACGTTCAATACATAACTACCAGCATCCAGGTGACCAGAATATACCCTGAAGAATGCCAAACGGCCCACGAATGGATCGGTCATGATCTTAAATGCCAATGCAGCAAATGGTTCTTTTGCATCAGGCTTGCGCATTTCTTCATTGCCGGTATCAGGATTGATGCCTTTTACAGCTTCAATATCCATTGGACTAGGCAGGTAACGAACAACCGCATCCAGCGCTGTTTGTACACCTTTATTTTTAAAAGAAGAACCACACATCATTGGTACAATCGATAAATCGATCGTAGCCTTGCGGATGGCTTCATGCATTTCATCTTCAGTGATGGTATTAGGGTCATCAAAGAATTTCTCCATTAGTTTGTCATCGTATTCAGCAACGGCTTCCACCAGTTTAGCCCTCCATTCGTTGGCTTCTTCCAGCATATCTTCCGGTACAGGAATTTCATCATAGGTCATGCCTTCTGTTTCCATGTGCCAGATGATGCCTTTCATTTTGATCAGATCCACCACACCGGTAAAATTATCTTCTGCACCAATTGGCAACTGCAATGGCACGGCTTTAGAACCAAGCATGTCAATTACCTGCTTAACCACCATTAAGAAGTCAGCACCGGAACGGTCCATTTTATTTACAAAACCGATACGGGGTACATTGTAACGGTTGGCCTGGCGCCAAACAGTTTCAGACTGTGGTTCCACACCATCTACAGCACTGAACAAAGCAATCAGGCCATCCAATACCCTCATACTACGTTCTACTTCCACGGTAAAATCCACGTGACCCGGAGTATCAATGATGTTGAAATTATATTTTTTAGTGTCAGGTGTAACCACGCCTTTGTTAGTAGGGAAGTTCCACTGGCAGCTAACAGCAGCAGAAGTGATAGTGATACCACGTTCTTTTTCCTGTTCCATCCAGTCGGTAGTGGCAGCGCCATCATGCACTTCACCAATTTTGTGGATCATACCTGTATAGCGCAGGATACGTTCTGTAGTAGTGGTTTTACCAGCATCAATGTGAGCGGCAATACCAAAGTTTCTCTGAAATTTTAAGTCAGCCATTGTATTAAATTATTGTTGTTTGTTAAATTGTTTTATTGTTATGAGCCCTGCTTTTGAATCTTTAATCAGCTTCATTGGCGTCGCACTCTTGTACTTTATATCTGTATTGAACCTGTATGGCCATCTTGCCAGTATAATCTCCCCGTAGGCCTCCTGCTTTTTTAGCCGGAGTGGGGCAATATGGTGTGTTATGCTCTCATATACTGCTAAATAGTCCGGCACCGGTCTACATAAGCCGAATCTTTTAGCGGCGCAAAAGTAAGGGATTTAAGGGAAATGACAAACTGATTTTA
>JAKQJG010000334.1 GCA_029561305.1 Bacteroidota bacterium
TACAACAACTCACCACACTTCTTGCAATAGAGGGCGTCCATGTCATGACCTTCTTTACCACACTTGTGGCAGACCTCATTTTTCTGATCTCTTTTTCTTGCAGCGATGGCCATCTCAGTTGTTACAATGCCGGTAGGAACAGCGATAATGCCATAGCCCATCAGCATAATAATGCTGGCCACAAATTTTCCCAGGTCAGTTACGGGGGATATATCTCCATAGCCAACGGTAGTGATAGTTACGATGGCCCAGTAAATGCTGTCGGGGATACTTGAAAAACCATGTTCGCCTCTTTCTACCAGGTACATAACTGAACCGAGAATTACCACCAGCATCAGCACCACGAACATGAATATGCTGATCTTTTTTAAACTACCCCTGATGGCTACCCCAAGAAACTGCATCTCGGTAAGAAAATGGGTGAGTTTAAAAATGCGGAACACCCTCAGCAGGCGCAATGCCCTTAACACGAGTAACGATTGTGCACCGACAAAGAATATACTCAGGTAGCTGGGAATAATAGCCAGCAGATCGATAATGCCCAAAAAACTAAACACATATTTTATGGGCTTCTTAATAGTAAGCAGGCGCAATGCATATTCAATGGTAAAGATCAGCGTGAATATCCATTCCATCGTAAAAAAGAAACCGCCGTAAGCGAGGTGCCATTTCTCCACACTGTCCAGCATCACAATTAAAATACTTGCCAGGATAAACACCAACAGCGACACATCGAAGATCTTGCCTGCAACGGTATTGGATTCATAGATGATCTCATGAAGTTTGCTTCGAAGTAGATCTTTTTTGTTATCTGGCATTTGCAAATGAATATGATCGTTAAAAACAAAGCTGAGTTAAGCGCAAGCATTCGCCGGGCATTTGTTTGTTGATATATGAAAGGATGCAATGTTTGTGCCGGTATTGGCTGGACCATGCAGATCCGTTTATTCCCGGTTGATACAGGGCATACAGCAGGCCAGGCAGGATGGGGCCCCAGCATACCCGTAAACTGTATGCAAGTGCATAGAATGGGCTGTAAAGAATTCAATACCCTGGAAAACACACTGCTACTTTTTAGCCGCCTGCTTGTGCACATGCTTTTTCTTCGATCCCTTTTTATGCACATGCCCCCCACTGGTCTTTTGGTGATGTGGATGCGTTTCCAAATGCTCTCTCAACAGATCCTTACCATAATCGTTACCGTTAGGTGTGCGGACAACAGTGTGAATATGCGTTTTAACCGGTGCGATACCAGCTTTGGTTGTATCAGGAAGAAATACAGGCGTCTGGTGATCAAATTCAATTAGTATCACCGGGCTGTGGATACGGTAGTAAAACGGGCTCTCAATATCGTTGCCCTGTACCCAGGTAAAATTAGTTTCATCGAGGTGAAGCAGCACGTCCTCCATTTTAACTTTGGCCTGTCCATCTCTTATATTGTTTACATATTCTGCGATCAGCGCAAGCAATGAAGCTTGCTGCGCTTTGGATAATCTAGCAGCTGGTATTCCTGTAACAGGAATAACTTCATTGTCCCTGAATGCTTCACTACGGTTGAAATCAAAATCTTTTTTTGTCCAGAGCGTGGCTGCTGCTCTTTGCACACTATCCAGCGACAAATAAAAATCCAGTCCCATTTTTTCTTCTCTTTCAAAAGTTCGCAAACCTTTATGCTCACCTTTTTCAATCAGCGTTGGTTCGGAACCCATAAAAGTGGGTGTCATTACTACCTGGTCGCCCATAACAAAATAGTTGATCACCAAATGATGACCTTCTATCTGCCAGCCATAAGGCTCGGTATCAGAAGCAGTTCCAAAAAAAGTAAACCAGTATTTTTCACCACCCAGGTTTTTATTACCGGGTACCAGGGTAGCCAGGTAGGCTTCCATGGTCATGATATCCTTTGCCTTTTGTAATCCCTTAGCACTCAGGCTTTCTTTCAACAGTTGAAAGATCAGTTTCTTTTGTGCAGCTGTCATTTTTTCTAAACAGATGCCGGCCCTCTTCCATCGCTCTATATTGTGCCACCTGCGCCACTCTGCTGAGTTGATCGGGAATACCGCTGCTGCTTTTTGTGTTTTGCTGAGTGTGGCAACAAATGCTGTTACAGCGTTCTTGATGCCTATGGTAGGGTAGCCCGTTTTTTTTATGGGAAAAAGATCTTTGATAGCAGTTCCGTTGCTGGTGATGCCCACATAGGGAGCTGCAAATGCCGTTGTTTCTGCCGCTGAACCAGGCTCTAAAAAAAGCATCTGTGCACCTTTTACCTTACCCGCCAGTCCATCTACATAACCCCAGTTATCTGCTATTTCGGTTGTTTGATCATTGACCACGAAGCTGCGGAACATGTCATACTTGTCGGCTGCTATCGTGTATACATACCCGATAGTCATGCCTCTCATCGAGTCGGGGAAAGAGATGGTTTGATGGTAAAGCCCGTTACTATCCGGCCTGGAAGGAAACTCAACGAAATGCTCCACCGTTGTACCTTGTTTATAGGGAAGCTGCAACCATATGATGGCTGCGGTATCCGTTGCTGCCATACCAGGCACTTTTAGTTTGAAGCTTACAGGAAAGCCTGTACCTGTTGTGCCCGGCTGTGTATAAGCTTTGTAAAAAAGTATACAGGCAAATAAAAGGCAAATGGCTTGTTTCATTATAGCAGGCTGGTTTTAGTTATTGAAATGGACAGGTCGCTTAGCTTTCGGGCAGGTTTCAAATGTAAAGCTTTTATCTATTGGATGCAGTAAACTGCCAGTTGAAATCGAATCACCCTTGCTCTACCCTGCCTGTCGCAATCCTCCCTTACAATGTCGTATTAAGCACCAAAGATCAATTTCCAGTGGAGCTACCTTTATAAAATTAAAGCCACCGCATTATGACATTGTGTAAACAAACAACAGACATCAACCTTATTGGCCTTCACGTTACTACATTCCCCAACGGCATCAAAGAAGCTTTTGACAGTGTATTGGAAACGCTTGGAAGTAACCGTACCTGTTATGGTATCAGCTGGATGGACGACAATAATACCATACAATACTATGCTATGGTAAATCAACTGGTAAAGGGCGAAGGGGAAAGTCATTCCTATAAAACACTTAAGATACCTGCCGGTGATTACAAAACAGAAACCGTACATGATTGGTTAAGCAAAACAAGCAGTATCAAAGATGTATTTCATGAACTGGTGGACAGTGGGCAACCCAATAAAAATAATCCCTGTATAGAATGGTACCAATCAGATGAAGTAATGGTTTGTATGGTGAAGGCCTGATACAAAATACCTTCGCATTGTTTCTGATTACGGAATTGGTTCGAACAGGTTTCAATAATATAAAAGATACTTCTAACAAAAAATGTATGAGAAAGATCGTAGTGTTATCCATGATCTCGCTTGACGGGGTGATCCAGGCACCCGGCGGTCCCAAGGAAGACCGGTCGGGCGGTTTTAAATATGGTGGGTGGGTGGCACCGTACAGCGACAAAACATATCGAAGTGAACTGCAAAAAGAATTACAGCCCTCCACCTACCTGTTGGGCAGAAAAACATTTGCTAACTGGGCAGCGTACTGGCCACATCACGGTGATTTTTGGCCGGGCATCAATGAGGGTACCAAGTTCGTTTTTACTAAAAAGATCAAGGCAACAAACAAGCTGGTGACTGGCTGGAAAAATGTGGTGCTGATAAAGACACTGGCGGATATAAGAAAAATCAACACAATACCTGTAACAAAAAAAGATTTGAAAAATACCGACATACAGGTTTGGGGCAGCAGTGAGCTGGTGCAATTATTATTAAAACACGACCTGGTAGATGAACTCCGTCTTAAAATACATCCACTAACATTAGGTAAAGGAAAAAAACTGTTTGATAAAGGCACCTTAGCTGCAGGATTTAAACTGGTATCTCATGTTGTTACTTCCAGCGGCGTTATTATTGCACACTATAAGCGTGCTGGAAAAGTTGTAACTGCTGCTGCAGGACTAAAATAGTAATCTCAATGCCTGAACGGCTCACATGAAACAGGGTACTTGTTACAGTTAGTTTCGCTGCATCTTAAAACTCCACAATAAACCCAATAGTAGGTGTTACCTGCGGATCATCATTTTTTATACGGCTGGGTATGGCATTGCTTCCGTCTGCTTTAATGGGCTGGCCGTCGGTGGTAACAAATCCTGTATTGCTTTCATTGCGTTGAAAGGTATAACTATCAGGTGCCGGGCTTTTGGCCACATACCAGTTGGTAACATCTAAAAATACATCCAGCGTGATCTTTTTAAAATTCCATTTTTTATCAATGCGCACATCACTGGCATTAAAACCACCCAGCCGGTTGCTGTTGAGTCTTGTATAATCTAGCACACCCTGCCCAAGACCCAGGTAATTTAACCGGGATGCTGTTTCATCAAATGCTGTGTAAGGCGCACCACCCTGGTAGCGGAATTTTAAACCCAGCTCCCAGTTGCGGCGAAACTTATATCCCCAGGTAACGCTGAGCAAATGCTGGTTATCCCAACTGCTGGGAATGAAAATATTATTCGCACCACTATATTGACTCCTGTAGAAAGTATAAGAGAGTATACCAAAGAAGCGGTTGGTCAATTTTTTTTGTGCAAAGAACTCCACCCCATAGGCTCTTCCCTTTCCATTGGTAACCACCGCTTCGTTGCCCAGCACCGTAAAATCATTACCTAAATTAGACAGTGAAATTCCATCTCTTAATGATACCGGCACATTTGCATACTTCTTATAAAACCCTTCCACCGTAAACCGCAGATCATCATTGGGCAGGTATTCAACACCTGCTGCAAAATGGTCGCTTTGTAAATAGTCGCTGTTCCTGTTGACAAGCTGGTTATTGTTGTCGGCAAAACCCAATATCGTATACGGTGCCAGTTTATAATACCTGCCCAGTGAAGCGTTCAGCGTCCAACTGTCTGCAAGAACGTAACTGAAACTAATACGCGGCGACAGGGTTTGCAGTCCATTCTTACCGTTTGTGGTAAAAGAATTCATATCTGTTCTGATACCCGAGCTGATGCCGAGACGGTTATTAAAAAAACGCCTGCTGAGCTGTGCAAAAGCACCATAGCGCCACAAATTATTTAAAGGGCTGGTAAACCTTGCCGTTATTGCGGGCTGAATGATATTGTTATTATCATCTCTCAGTTCTTTCCTGATCACGTTAAATGTATTGTTGCTGTATTCAGCCAGTTGCAGCATCAGGCCATACGATAACTTCCAGCCATTATTAGTCGTATTCACATCCAGGCGTAATTTGTTTTCTGTTTCTCTTGATTGAAAGGAAAGCGTTTGTTGTGATGGTAATTGTGTTTCATTGTCTTCATAACGAACAATGTCATTATCAAAACTATTCCTGCTAAGGGCAATATTGACAAAGCCGTTTTTGATCAATCTTTTTAAACTTATCCCTGTAGTATAATTCCATTGATTAATGACAGGGTTCGAATTTAATACATACAATTTTTCGGGGGTTGCATCTTTTATTTTAGCAAACTTAAATTCGTCAATGGCACCGATGGCTAAAAATGACAAGGTTGTTTTTTTATCAAACTGGTGGGTGATCTTGGTTTGAAAGTCCCAATAATTAGGTCTTATCGGGAGGTCCAATGCCGTAAATAAAAGTTCTAAATAAGAGCGTCTTGCTGAAGCGAGGAAAGTAGTTTTCTTATTTTTTGACAAGGGCCCATCAAAAGTGGCTGCCAGTTCTGTTGCGCTAAGCCTGATATTTCCCTGCAATTGATTGGGGTTGCCATTTTTTTGCTTGAATTGAAAAACGGAGCTCATGGCATTGTCGTAGCGTGCGTCAAATGCAGAAGTGGTTAGTTTTACATCTTCAATAAACGATACATTTAAAATACCCTGCGGTCCACCACTGCTGCCCTGGGTTTGAAAATGATTGATCACGGGAATTTCAATACCATCCAGGTAAAAAACGTTTTCATTAGGCGCTCCACCCCGAATGATGATATCATTTCTAAAACTGCCTCCCTGCGAGCCTCCACCCACCCCGGGCAAGGTTTGTATTACTTTACTAATGTCAAAATTACCACCGGGGTTACTTTTGATTTCTTCGGTTGTAAGCCGCTGTACGCTCATCGGAGTTTCCAAAGTGGCGGCCCGTGCTGTACGCCTGTTGGTTCTGATCACCACATCCTGCAACTGCGATACTTCTTTTTCCAGGTCAATAGAAAAATTCAATTCATTACCTGCTGTGATGATAATATTAAAAAGTGACTGCTTTTTGTATCCCACAAGTGATACTTCCAGCGTATAGGTATTAAGTGCTATATCAGTCATACGGAAACTACCTGCCGAATCGGTTATAACAGATTTGTCGGTTCCCAACAAACTAACGGTAGCGGATGCCAATTTTTGTTGAGATGTCTTATCGGTCACAGTTCCAGAAATGCGGCCGTTATTTTGGGCAAAAGCTGTGGAATTGATAATTAAAAAAGCAACAGGCACAAAAAGGTAGAAAAGGGCAGTTCTCGATCTCATGATATTACAGCGCTCAAAGCGGTTTTGTTTAACTTTATAACCTAATTTTCAGCCCTATAACATTCAAACAGGGATTTGGTTCAGCAACTGCCACAAAACTTAAGCTCCATCCTTCTTCGCTAAAATACTACTGATCTTATTCGGGCAGGATCTGTTGTTTTGCTTTAGAAAAAGTATGTACAAGATGACGGCTCTTGCGTAACGGAACCTGCTGCAAACTATCTGCAGATTTTCTTTTACGTGTTACAAGGTAAAATACAGCAGCTACTGCCCCGATGATCGTTGTTGCTATCCAAATATTCCTGTTCATAAAATTATGGTTTGCAAGTTAAAAAAAGACCAACAACGTATTAAAATGGCATCATTCAAAGCCATTTTAATACGTGCGTAGTTTTCAAATTTTGTTGGATTCATCATCCTGCTCCTCTTCATGTTCCATTGATCCGGAATCTTCCAGGATTTCCTCTTCAGATTCCTCAGCTTCTTCAAACCCGGTATCGGTATCTGCATTGTCTTCGTCAGTATCTGCTGTTTCTTCGCTGTTCACAATGGCTTCATCATCATTAAAATCATCTTCTTCATTCAGTTCATTATTCTTAATGGGCGCTCCTGTACCGTCTTTTGGACCAGGATGAAAATAACGGTTAAAATGTATCATAAATTTATATTTAGACCTTATGCAATACAATCCGGGTGCCTGAATCCTACAGCTATTTACAGGCATGTTCTACGTCACCTTTTGTATCAATATTTACTCAATTGTTACCCATCACCATGCGTTCTGTGTATAAAAAGTCATAGCATTGAAATATTAATATCTGCAGCAGATATACAAGTTTTGGCAGCGGCACATCCGCATAGGCCCGAAAATGGAAAACAACTGCCCCTAAAAAAATGCGGTCTTTTTCCTATTTTGCATTTTGTATTATACATTTACTGCAACATTTCTCAGCACCCTGATCTACGACAGGTAACACCCGGAATTCGTAAAATAAGCATATCCCCAAAGACATTTTTATGACCAACAAAAATGCTGACTATTATTTTCTCCAGGGTGGAGGTGAAATGGGTGAACGCACCAGGGCCCGGGACTGGAGTAAAACCGCTGTTGGTGACCCTGCAGGCTGGCCCGCCAGTTTACGCACCACGCTCGGGATATTGCTGCATACAAAATTTCCCATGTTCTTATTTTGGTCGGATGAGTTAATT
>JAKQJG010000374.1 GCA_029561305.1 Bacteroidota bacterium
TGCCATCTGGTTAACAGCATTTTCAATTGCAATTATTTTTCCACCCTGCCGCACCCAATTTTTCAGGTCAGCGCTTTCATCCTTATCGCTTAAAAATTTATAACGCCCGTTGGGCACGATCAATACATCAATATCCTTCCAATTAACATTGTTTACCTCGTCTGCATTAATTAATGTGATGGGATAATTTAATTGCTGGTCAAATAAATGCCATACTTCCCCTGCTGCATTGGCATCACTACCTTTTCCTGTTATCAAGGCCACCCTTGGCTTTCTAACATAACGGATCTTTTCACTCCCGAGGTCAAATCCAGCATCCATAAAACCAGATTCCAGCGTGGTTACATCGGCCTTGAATTTTGACACGGTTTGTTGCAGCACCTGCAATTTGTCTTCATTGCCTTTACGCAAAATGATCAAAGTGCCTTTTAAAAATTGCTTACTGCCAGCTGTGAAATCTCTTACGGCATAGCGGATTTTGATACCTTCCTTTACCAATGCTGCCAACAGCCTGGCATCTTCAAACGACTGATACCTTACCAGGTAACCATACACATTTACAGGTAATACCGCAGGCATTGCAACTGGCAGATCTTTATTATCACCTGCCAGTTTCTCCCTTACTGCATATGCCTGCAGACCATATACATACGGCAATGCCCATGCTGTAATATCATATGTCAATGAATCAAGTAATTTTGATTTGGGTTCAAACAACACCTGTACAAGTACACCCTTTGGCTGGTAAGTGCTTATTACCAGGCTTTTATTGGTGCTGAACATCTCCTCCTTCTGGGTAAAATAATTGAAGCCTTTTAGAGTGGCTCCACTGCTGTATGTGTAGCTGATACCGTTGGCATCCAATAATGTTTTCAGGGCAGCAGCTTTGTTGCTGTTGCCGGCCGCTATCACAAATGTTTTGTACTCACCTGCGCCATTTGTTTTGGCATCATCAAAATATTTTTTAAAAGCTGTTACCAGTTTGGCCGTATTTTTTGAAACTACTTCCAGTGTACTCATGGTAGTAGTAAAATGATGTTCGATCCTGTCTTTTAAAGTCAATGTATCGCCGGTATTGGTGATCACGGCTGTGCTGCTTCTTCCATGCCCTGCCTGCTCAAAGGTCATACCGATACTGCCGTTGTAAATGGGGTAGGTGTCACCGTAAGAGGGATAAAAAAGATCAAATATTTCCTTTGTAAAATACAGCCAGCCATTGGCATCAAAATATTTGGCGTTGTTCCTGCCGATCTCTGCCTGGAAGCTCCTTTGAAAAGGAGTGATCACTTCATGATAAGGCTCTGCAGCGGGGGCAAAATAATAAGGATTGTTGTATCCCTGCTCATGATAGTCGCTGTGTACATGTGGCATCCATTCATTGTACACTTTTAGCCGTTGTTGTGTTTCCACCTGTGTTTGCCAGGCCCAGTCGCGGTTGAGGTCAAAATTATAATGGTTCGTTCTGCCGCCGGGCCATGGTTCACTGTGTTCCCTGGCATCGGGATTGGGATTGGCTGCACTTCCCACCATCTGCATTTGCCAGTTTACATAACGGTCACGGCCATCCGGGTTAAGACAGGGATCAATAATTACAATGGTGTTTTTTAAATAGGTTTCCGATTGGGCACTGGTTAGTAATTCATACAGCACTTTCATGGCCGTTTCACTGCTGCTGGTTTCATTGCCATGCACATTGTAACTAAGCCAAACGATCGCAGGTGCATTTACATCAGCAGG
>JAKQJG010000375.1 GCA_029561305.1 Bacteroidota bacterium
TATGTACGCTGATGATATTGTGTGTTGCTTTTACAAAAGCACAAGTAAACACTTCAGACAGCAGTATTGAATTTATTAAACGAAAAATTGACAGCGTATTTGAACAGAATAAATTACCCGGGTTATTCGTTTCCGTTATCAACAATGGCCAACAGCATTATTTTTCAAAAGGCTATGCCAACCCGGATACAAAATTACTATTTGACTCGGCCACATTTTTTGAGATCGGGAGCATCACCAAAACCTTCACCGCCTTTGTATTGCAAAAAGTGCTGGATGAAAATAAGATCGCTGACACGGCCTCTATCATCAGCTACCTGCCCGATTCAGTAAAGACAAATACTGCTTTACAAAAGATCAGCTTTTTAAGTTTGCTGAATCACACATCCGGGTTGCCCCGGCTGCCGGACAATATGCAGGTAAAGTTTGATAACAGGGCACCTTACGACAATTATACTGCTGCCCAATTATTCAGCTGGCTAAAAAACTGCAGGCCTGCACCAGATGGTAAAAGCAATTATTCTAACCTCGGTGCAGGCCTGGCTGGTGTATTGGCTGAATTGATCGCTAAAAAAAGCTATACCAGGCTGCTGGAAGAACATATTTTCCGTCCTTTTAAAATGATTGGAGGTACAGATGTGTTTTCAAAGGAAGAAAACAAAAGCCAGGGTTTTTTCAATGATCAAAAAACAGCTTACTGGAATATGGATGTACTGGCACCCGCAGGCGGAATCAAATGCAGTGGCAAAGAAATGCTCCGGTACCTGCAATACATGGCCAGGCCGGAGGAAGCAGGTAACAAAAAAATAATTGATAACCTGCTGCTGCCTACGGTTGCAATCAACCAAACGATGCATGTATGCAAGGCATGGCACACATTTGAACTACCGGGCAGGCCCGTAATTTATTGGCACAACGGCGGCACATTCGGTTTTTCCACTTTTGCCGCCTTTATAAAAGGAGAAGACAAAGCAGTAATGGTAGTGATCAATAAATTCAGTGAAAATAAAGTTGCAGACGGGCTGGGTGTGGCTATTATGAAACTACTGATTCAATGAAAGAACTAAAAAGCCTGCTTGATTCAAAATATATCTTATACAATAATGCTTCCTTTATTAAGGATGACCCCATCAGCATACCTCACCGCTTTCTCAAAAAACAAGACATAGAGATCGCTGCCTTTTTTGCTTCCATTTTAGCATGGGGTACAAGAAAAGGTATTATTAGCTCCTGTAACAAATTATTGCAAGGCATGAACAATGACCCCTGTCATTTTATACGTTCTGCTGATCTTGACAATAAAGAAACGTTTGAAGTATTCAAAGGATTTGTTCACCGGACTTTTAATACACACGACCTATGGCATTTGTTTCTTTTTTTACAACATCACTACCGCCATCATAAAAGTTTAGAAACTGCTTTTAGCAAATGGATACAACCTGGAGATGAAAATATTGAAAACGCATTGCTCGGATTTCATGAGTATGTATTTAGTTTTAATGAAGATGCCAAAGAAGAAAAACATTGCCGCAAGCATATTTCCACGCCCTTAAAGAAATCAGCCTGCAAAAGACTCAATATGTTTTTACGATGGATGGTACGACAGGATGATAAAGGAGTTGATTTTGGTATCTGGCAAACGATTCAACCTTCGCAGCTCATTTGCCCACTGGATGTTCATGTAGCAAGAGTAGCGAGGCGA
>JAKQJG010000399.1 GCA_029561305.1 Bacteroidota bacterium
AGGAGCAAATTACACCCAGCGACCGCAAGCAGCAAGTAAATAAGTAAAACAGGTGATAGTTTTAGTAATCATGTCTGAGCATTTATTTTCTGGTATTCTTTAACCATTTGAAATTGTATCAAGGTCGGTTTCAAGCATCTCAGTTTGCCTGGTCTTACTACTATTTTGGGGCTTGTTTGTTTTGGGGTGCGTAGAACAAAGAGAGTTATCGGAGAGAAAATGATTCCTTGTAAAGAAAAAAATGATGCTGTCCTTCCGGAATATCAGCATCATTCTCATGTAGTAGTCCCGACAGGAATCGAACCTGTATCTAAAGTTTAGGAAACTTCTATTCTATCCATTGAACTACGGGACCAGTCAACTCATTTTTGAATTGGGCAGCAAAAATAAGGATTGACACGATAGCTTCCAACTTATAAAATCCATGATTTTGATACTAACAACTGTTAGTATTTATTATCTTTACGCTATAAACACACCACTATGCAAGTGCAGGATTTTGAAAAACTGTTCCAGGACAGGATTGACAAAGAGGTAAAAATTGAACCCAAGGACTGGATGCCGGAGGCTTACCGGAAAACGAATATCCGCCAGATAAGTCAGCATGCCCACAGTGAAATTGTTGGTATGCTGCCAGAAGGTAACTGGATCAGCAGGGCGCCCTCGCTAAAAAGAAAAGCCATCCTGCTGGCCAAGGTGCAGGATGAAGCGGGGCATGGTTTGTATTTATACAGTGCCGCAGAAACCCTGGGCATGAGTCGTGATGAAATGATCAATGACCTGCACAGTGGCAAGGCAAAATATTCCTCCATTTTTAATTATCCTTCTCTTACATGGGCAGATATGGGTGCTATTGGCTGGCTGGTGGATGGCGCCGCTATCTTAAACCAGGTGATGCTGTGCAGAACCAGTTACGGTCCTTATGCAAGGGCCATGGTAAGAATTTGTAAAGAAGAAAGTTTTCACCAGCGGCAGGGCTTTGAATCGCTATTGGTATTATCCCAGGGAACAGAAGAACAAAAAGAGATGTGCCAGGATGCGATCAACAGGTGGTGGTGGCCATCGTTGATGATGTTTGGTCCTAAGGACAGCGAAAGCACCAACAGTGACCAAAGCATGAAATGGAAAATAAAAAGAAAGACCAATGATGAATTGCGCCAGCAGTTTGTAGATATGATCGCTGAGCAAATAAAAGTTTTGGGAATGACACTGCCCGATCCAGATCTGAAATGGAATGAAAAAAGAATGCACTATGATTTTGGAGCAATCAATTGGGAGGAGTTCTGGAATGTGGTAAAAGGAAACGGGCCCTGCAATAAGCAACGGCTGGAGGCAAGAAGAAAAGCGCATGAAGAAGGGCAATGGGTGAGAGAAGCTGCGATGGCATTTAGTAATAAACAAAAAGTGAAAGCTTCTGCCGCTTAATTATTGATTATTCAATTATTAATTATTCAATGGCAACTTACAACCACTTTGTTTCATCATCAGGAAAATATCCAGTTTTGCAGATAAAGCAGAGGCTCATTAACAGAAACACTTGAACACATGATTACGGCTTTTGATGAAAAATATATTACTAAGGAAGTTTTGGCGGATATAAATAAAGATTATAAAGAATGTCTTAAAGAGTTAAATGGATACATTAAATATTTAAAAGAAGCTAAATCTGGAGGCACCTAATAATCAATAATTCAATAATTAATAATACGATAAAGATGAG
>JAKQJG010000056.1 GCA_029561305.1 Bacteroidota bacterium
AAACCCAGTTCCACATGACTGAGTTCTTCCGGCTTCAACTGTTGCCATGAGTTGCCTAAAGGAGCAATCAATGAAGACAACAGAACGGTTTCCATTCCTGGATAATTGATCCCTTTGGATGCATTTCCAAATAGGGTGAACCGCTGCGATGACATGATAAGGCCAACATGAGGAGCAACAGCTGATTTGAAATTGTTATGGCTATAGTAACGGGCACCAATAGACGGTTGCAGAATCCAACCACGCCCTAATAACAGTTGCTGATTCAAAGCAGCGTAGGGTGAGAGTATGGCAAAACCGGGCGCTTCAAACTTGGTTTGAGGAGCAGGGTTAACACGGTTGAAATTGGCGGATCCTCCCACGTGATCGTAATCTATCCCGGCGGTAATTGCAGCCAGTTTCCATGGTGTTACCTGTTCTTTCCAACGAAAACCACTCATGGTAAAACGTGAAATAGTATTGCCATCCGGTGCAGGCTGGTTGAGCCAGGAGCCATTGCCACGATTTGTATAAAACCTTAATTCACCGCCAATATTTTTGTAATGGTGTATAATGCCCGCAGACAGCATGCCTGCCTCGGTGTTGTACTGTGGCGCAGTTACCGGTGCGGCTATCCGGGCATCACCTGGATCACTGTCGTTGTTCTTCGTGTAAATAAAACGAAGTTCTGCACGCCAGTTTGTATGCATAGCAATACCCACATTTGCCATCAGGTTTTTTAATTCACCTTTTGCATTAGCACGATGACCATTTGACCGGGCAAAACCCTGGGCAATACCATAGTCAAGTTTACCGGCCCTTCCTGCAAAATTGGCCTGCTCAATGAAAGTGCCAAATGATCCACCCGACACCCGGGCATTGCCCTGGAGTTGTACACTGTCTGCCACAGCATTAAGTGTTTGCAGGTTGACCGATGCAAAATTGTTTCCATTTACCTGTGGTTGCGGACTCTTATAAACCTGTATGCTTTGCATGCCATTAACCGGTAACAGATCCAGTAATGGATGATTCCACAGCCCCATATAAAAAGGCAGGCCATCAATATATGTTTTGATTTCACTGCCAGGCCTGCTGACGCCCATGCCACGGATAAAAACCGCTCCACCCTCACCCCCACCAAAAGAACCTACCGGGTTAAACCTTGCTATCTGTACACCAGGTGTGCGGCGTAATGCTGACGCAATATCCACCGCATTCAGATCACGGATCTGCTGCTGTGATATAACTGCAGACACTGCAGCAAAAGAATCGAGCTTTGTTGCCTCTATTAAAGGCCTGGCCAACACTACTTCAGGCAGGATGGATCCATTTTGGGCAACGGTGCTAATATGTATAAAAATAAAACTAACAGATATCATTAAACGCATAAAGTATATTTGCATGGTTTGGTGTTTTATAATTGAGGGTGATTTCTCTGAATTTCATTCAGATTTTACATAATGGTGAAAACATAACCCATAGCCTGCATCATTCCCCCGGTATTTTTTAACGTCTTACAACAGGGCCGATGCCGCAAAAAAGTTCGACAGAAAAAAAACTTAGTTGAATTGATAACCTGATTTTATACAACTGCCTGCTCAGCAGCCTTTCAAAAATGCTGAAAGATTCTCACAATGTTTTTATGGCATAATAATGTAAAAGCAGACAGGCCTGGGTTTGGGGAGGATGAAAGATGTCAAAGGACCGGCCGGTTGAATGTCCGTCTGACACTGGGATCTGTTTGTTTGATCTGATGAGAAGCATGAGCCGATTGGATACAGCAGCAAAAAAAGATGCTGTTAACATTGACTGCCCTGTTTTGTTTTCCAGCTTTCTTTCCGGATTCTTATGGTCCTTTTTCTCCTCTTGCTGCAACTTTTTCATCACCTGGCACTTCCCATTACAATTCATTTTAAGCCTGGCTTTGTTCGCACAATTTTTTGCATACTTCCTGGTGTTAGTATAAAAATCCGCGATAACAAAGGTTCTGCTGAAACTATGAGCAAGAAAAGCAGCAAGAAAAATAAAGGCAGCTAGCTGGTGGTATAGTTGAAATCTTTTCAAGAATGATACAAATGTATTGTCAAAACTTTAAAAGATGAAATGTAGTTTAGCAATGCCTTAGTCTATACAACACTGTACAGCCAGTTTTACTATAACAGAACTGGAAAATACTCCAGAAATATTTCAGCCCCCGCTATTCACATTCATACAGTTTACAACAGGGATCCACTGTACCGGTTTATTCGCTAAAAAAAACAATTCATTCAACACTGCATTTGCCTGGTGGTCACAAATTTTTAGCATTGCAAAAAAATATATACGCCATGAATAACAGTACAACTACCATTAAAAACAAAAAGATCCTGTTTGCCTGCTTCCCGGCAGACGGGCATTTTAATCCAATGACAGGGCTGGCAGTACATCTCGCCAATGCAGGTTACGATGTACGCTGGTACACGTCTGCTCACTATGCTGACAAGCTTAAAAAATTAAGGGTACCTCACTATACCCTAAAAAAGGCGATTGACATTCATACCAATGACCTGGAAAAAAACTTTCCAGAAAGAAAAAATATTACGCGGCCCCTCGCCAAATTAAAATTTGACATCATTCATGCTTTCATTAAACGGGGTCCTGAATATTATGAAGACATACAGGAAATCTACAAAGATTTCCCATTTGACATGTTGATAGCAGATGCCGCTTTTACCGGCGCACCGTTTGTAAAAGAGCTGATGAAAATACCGGTAGTTGGAATTGGCATATTCCCCCTTACTGAAAAATCAAAAGACCTTCCACCGGCCGGATTGGGTCTTGAACCATCATTTACTTTCTTTGGAAAGGTAAAACAGTCCCTACTCAGAACATTTGCAGACAAAGTGATATTCAAAAAGCCTGACAGCATCATGCACCGCATCTTTGATGAGTGGCAGGTTCCGCACAATAACGAATCGCTGTTTGATATGATGATAAAAAAATGTGACCTTTTCCTTCAAAGTGGTACGCCTGGTTTTGAATACAAAAGAAGCGATTTGAGTGAGCATGTAGCATTTGTGGGGCCCCTGCTCCCCTATTCAGCAAACCGGAAAACAGAACCCTGGTTTGATGAACGGATGAACAAATATCCTAACGTGGTACTAGTAACACAAGGCACGGCAGAAAAGGACGTACAAAAATTACTGGTGCCGGCCTTGCAAGCCTTTAAAGGCAGCGATACACTTGTAATATGCACAACAGGCGGCTCCGACACTGAAAAACTTCAGCAACAATTTCCACAACCAAATTTCATCATTAAAGACTTTATTCCATTTGCTGATGTGATGCCATATGCTGATGTATATATCACCAATGGCGGCTACGGTGGCGTAATGCTCGGTATTGAAAACAAACTACCAATGGTAGTGGCAGGTGTGCATGAAGGAAAAAATGAAATATGTGCCAGGGTAGGATATTTTAAACTGGGCGTGAATCTTAAAACAGAAAAACCAACGGCGGCTCAAATTAATGAGGCTGTTGGAAAAATACTATCCGATAAATCGTACCAGGCAAATGTAGAAACACTGGCCAGGGAGTTTGCCCAGTACAGTCCCAATGAGCTGAGTGAAAAATATATTGCCGGTCTGCTGCTTAAAAATAGTTCCACTGCAAAACCAGGTAGAAAACCAGTTTTAAATTTAAATTAATGACTTAAAATATTAATGAGGCTGTCATACATATATGGCAGCCTCATTTTCATTTATAGGGTAATGTATGCAGCTTATACAGCTAATATGACGTTCCATACATCCATCCTTTGACAACAGTCATTATTCATAAGAAATTTGCAGAAATAATTATTCAGACAAAATAAACAGCCATGAACAGGTACAACATTTTTTACCAGGTACACAAAGGCCTGCGGCAGATGCTCTATCACACAGCATCCTTATTACAGCAAACCGACTTCATAAATCCCGAAGAAGCAACTATTTCTATTGAGCAGATAAAAGAAGTGATTTATCTTTTTGACAAACATGCACACACCGAAGATCATTTCATTTTGCCTCTTGTTGTAAAACACAAACCGTCAGCAGCAACTTTATTTGAGGAGGAACATTTACAAGACCAGGAACTGGGCAACCGGATGAGGATCCTGCTGCACATTTTCAACTGTTGTACAATGGAACAGGAACAGCTGGTGGCAGCAGGTGCCATCCGTTCTGCATTTACTGAGTTTATGATATTCAACCTGCAGCACATGGCAAAAGAAGAAAGGAAACTGAATGAATTGCTTTGGAAATATTATACAGATGAAGATCTGAAAAGTATCACACAGCAAATTACAGCTCAACTAACCCCGGATGCAATGGAGCGATACAGCACCTGGATGATCAGGGCTCTGAACAATACCGAGATCACTAACTGGCTGAAAGAAATAAAAAACAATGCGCCGGATTTCATTTTCAACAATATGATAGAGCTGGCTGAAAAAGAATTACCTGCAAACCGGTGGATGCAGGTGCAGGAAAATATGACCGAAGGCGCATTGCTTGCATAATCAAATAAACAAAATAAATAACGCCGGTTGAAACCGGAAAATTAAAAAGTCATGAAAAAATTATCAGTAAAAAAATCACTTGTAACAGTACGGTGCTGCATTGCGGTCGTGCTGCTTGTCATCATCAGTTTATTCCTTTTTTCCTTTACAACAAATAAACTCACAGATGATTTTCTTCAGCAACTAGGTATTTCAAAAGTAAATGCCAATGAAAAGATCAGTAACAGTTTTCTTGGTGGCTATCTTGATCAGTATGGTGTACGCAATGCCAAAAATATTGCGCTTGGTAAAAGAGCTGCTGTGGTAAAAGACCTGGTGGCCTATGCAAAGCAGTATGTAAACAGCCCGGCCTTTGTGAAAGCCTACCAGGAGCTGAAATCGTCCAGAAAGCCACAGGTGAATACAATACAATCACCGGAAGATTTTCGTAAACAAATAATTGACCAGTATAAAAAGAGTATCGTACAAACAGAAGCAACACTGAAGAAGATGGATGGTGCCATGAAAAAATCATTGGAAGATGCGCTGACAAGTTCAAAAAAAGAACTGAAAAAAATGGAAGACGGAACCAGCGAAACTTATATAAGTTATAAAGAAAATTACGAACAGATGATGGAATCAAGTGAATCGATCAATGCGTCGCATCTATCAAAATGGGAAGCTGAATTTCCTGATAACCACCTGTTGTTTATTAAAAAACGTTTAGAAGTATTTATGAATGAAACCGGGGGCATTGATTACAGTGCAGCATTATTTGAAAAAGGCGGTGTAAAGTACTTTGTAAACAAAGAGTATGAGCATAAGGGCGACCGTTGGAAAATGGCTTACCGTGCAGGTAAAGATGCTGTGGAAACAGCAAGAGTGATGGTGCAGCAGTGGATGAATGAGATACAATAAAACATTAACTGTTTTATAATAAATAAGGGGTAGCAAATGCAACCCCTTATTTATTAATCAGCTTAAGAGAAATTATTTTTTCTTGCTCGTTCCGCCACCTAAATGGATTTGGAAACCAACGCTAAGACCAAACGTATTGTACGATGGAACGTCTTTCACTTTGTTTGAACTGTAGTAAACCAATGTTTCCAAAGCTACATTCTGGTTAAGGAAAAAAGCCGGACCTGCTGCTAACTTCCAGTTGGTTGCGCTAACAGATTCTTCACCTTCACCATCTTTTGTGCTGCCAAAACCAAAAGAACCGTGTGCAAGTAACTTAGCTGCATCACCCAATGGCAAGAAATAATAACGTACAAATGGAGCTGCTGCAAAAGATGAAAAACCGCCAGTCTGAGAAGCAAATGATAATTCTGCACCAACTGCAATATCGTCAGCTACAAAATATCCTGCATTAGGAGCAAGAAAGAAAGTAGAAACGGATGAACCACCACTAAATTTTCCAGAAGAGAAACCAGCGCCACCACCAATTAACCAGTTTCCTTGTGCCGTTTGAGCATTAGCTGCAAAAGAAGCAGTTGCGATTGCCAAAGTAAAAATTAATTTTTTCATGTTTTTTTTAAATTTAAGGTTTTTAAATTATGGGCGCAAATATAGCTTGTTTTTGTATACTGTAACCATTTTTTTCAACCTTTTTTGCAAAATTTGTAAAAATAGTGTTAACATAAACGTTCTAACCTAAACCTATAACTGCAAAAAACCACACTACTGCATATGAGGCGGAATGAAGTGATGAAAGGCGTTTTTTATAAAATATAGGCAAGCCTTAAACCAAATGAACTCAATGAGCCTTTTGTATAAGCGTCATACTTGAGTGTGAGATCAATCGACTTCCCGCTGTTTGTTTGAAACTCATAACCCAGTTGTGGAGAATAAGAAAATGATGTACCTGTACCATATCCACCGATGAATGCAAGACCAGCCTGTAAATTAGTATACACGCTGCCGGTTAAAAAATATTTGATACCCACCCGCACAGGAATAATCGTAGCCCCCTTGAATTTCAAACCCGGTCCGTATGATTTTCCGTTGAAAAGCATAATTCCCCCATACGCTATTCCATTTAATTTTTCCTGTAATGGAATTTCAAGCTGACCAGTGGCCCCGATACCAACTGAATGAGTATTTGAAAAATTGCCGGTGGTCAAGGCAACTTCAGCCCCTACACTAAATTTTACATTGTCTCTTTTTTGGGCCAATACTGCAGTAATCATGCAACAACCAGCCAGGCTTAAGAGGATAATTTTTTTCATGTGCGTTAGTTTTAATTTGTGCAAAGGTAGCGGGGCAAAAAATTATTAAGAAAAGTTTTATTTAAATATTGACAAAGGGCGGCGCTTCATTGGTTAAGTTGGCGAACATATCTGCTGTCATCTTTTCTAAGTTAAAATCTTCATTCCAGCCCCAGTCTTTTCTTGCCACGCTGTCGTCAATACTTTGAGGCCAGCTGTCTGCAATTTGCTGGCGGTAGTCTGGTTTGTAACTGATTTCAAACGCAGGAATGTGTTTTTTAATGGCTGTGGCTATTTCTTTTGGAGAAAAACTCATCCCCGAAATATTATAGGAGTGCCGTACAGAAATGGATGCAGCAGGCGCTTCCATTAATTCAATGGTGGCTTTTATGGCGTCAGGCATATACATCATGGGCAGATAAGTATCTTCTGTTAAAAAACATTCATACTTTTTTTCTTCCAAAGCATCATGAAAAATCTCGACCGCATAATCAGTAGTACCGCCACCGGGTGCGCTTTTATAACTGATCAATCCCGGGTAACGGATACTCCGAACATCAAGGCCATAGCGGTGATTGTAATAATTGCACCAAAACTCACCTGCATATTTACTGATGCCGTATACCGTGATCGGTTCTATAATAGTTTGCTGCGGACAATTTACCCTTGGCGAAGTGGGTCCAAAAACAGCAATACTGCTGGGCCAGAAAACTTTGAACAGTTTTTCTTCCCTGGCAATATCCAGCACATTCAGCAGGCTTTGCATGTTGAGACTCCAGGCCAGGTTGGGGTTCTTTTCACCGGTGGCAGAAAGTATGGCCGCCAGTAAATATATCTGCGTTATATTTTGCCTGATCACCTGCACGTGCAGCATCTCCTTATTCATTACATCAAGGCTAACGTAAGGGCCTGTGCCTTTTAAAAGATCATTCTCTTCTCTCAGGTCACTCGCCACCACGTTGTTGTTACCATAAATTTTCCGGAGCGCCAGGGTG
>JAKQJG010000071.1 GCA_029561305.1 Bacteroidota bacterium
ATTTGTAGCGGCAAAGAACAGCGTGCCGCCAACATTTACCATGTTATAAGATGAAGTAACACCTAAGCCTGTTCCAGGATTTATATCTTTTACTAACACCGTGCCTGCATCGGTTCCATCACTTTTCCACAATTCAAAACCGTTGATGGTATTGGTGGCGCCAAAAAAAAGTGTGGTGCCAACTACTGTAAGATTGCTGGGGATGGAACCCACGGTTCCTGCATTAATATCTTTAACCATCACTGTGCCTGCATCAGTACCATCGCTTTTCCAAAGCTCCTGCCCGTTTACAGCAGCGCCATTGCTGGCAGAAAAAAAGAGGGTGCCATTTACATTTGTAAGGTTAATAGGGCTGCTGCTTGTATTACCTGTAACAATTTCCTTAACCAGCACTGTACCGGCACTGGTGCCATCGCTTTTCCACAATTCATAATTTGTGGTGCTGCCGCCGCCTGTAGCACTAAAAAAAACTGTTCCGTTTACATTAGTAATATACCTTATGGAGGAATTGCCGGCCCCGGCCCAAATGTCTTTCACTAATACCGTTCCTGCATCGGTACCATCGCTTTTCCATAATTCAGTACCGTTGGCAGCAGTGGCGGCGGTAAAATACAAAGTGCCGTTTACATTGGTAAGAAAAGCCGGGCTGCTGGGGAGGCCGCCAACATATATATCTTTTACCAGCACAGTGCCTGCTTCAGTGCCATCACTTTTCCAAAGTTCAAAATCGCTGCCCGTGTTGTTGCTGTAAGAACCTGCCGCATTAAAATACAACGTGCCATTTACATTAGTAAGCTGGCTGGGTGAAGACGAGGCCGCTCCTGGGTTAATATCTTTTACCATTACGGTGCCTGCGGCAGTACCGTCGGTTTTCCATAATTCAAAACCATTGATGCCATCAATAGCGGTAAAATAAACGGTGTTGCCAATGGCTGTGTAGTTAGCAGCGCCGGTAATGGAGCCATTTGTTTGAAAGTTATAAATGTCTTTCACCAGTTCCGGCGACTGAGCAATTAATACAGTTGTAACAAATACAGCAACAAATGATAGATAAGCCCTGAGCATGTGTATAATTTTTTGATCCGAAAAAAAGATGAGTGGAATTTCTTAAAACAGTAAAGGATATAGTCTTTTGGTAA
>JAKQJG010000087.1 GCA_029561305.1 Bacteroidota bacterium
GTTTTAAGTTATGCCAGGCACTGTAATACAAACCTTCAAATACTTTATCATCCTGCTTTTTTCTTTCGCCTAATAATGAAAAGGCTTGTTCTGAAATGGGCAATGTTTCTGCTCCCTTTGTTTTCTTCTGCCTGAAACGGATGTAATACCCGGACTGCTCGGAGTGCTGCACTTCTGACCAAACCAACTTTCCTATATCCGACCAACGCAAACCACTCAATGCAGAAAAGATGAAAGCATTTTTGAGCACTGGCATTTCACATTCTACTTTTGCTGCTGCCTGTAATTCTTCCAAAGTGAGAAACTCTCTATCAGGATCATCTGACCTGATGCCCTCCACCTGGTTTGCAGGATTGGTTTGTATGATGCCTTCTTTTACTGCTTCCTTCAAAGCTGCTGTTACTTTACTGAAATAAGAGGACTGTGAATTTTGTGAAAGGTGTTTATTGGTTTTGCTCTTGGCTTCGGATATGAGATAGGTTTTGAAATCTTCCAGCCAGTTTTTATCAATGTCTTTAAATGATGCCCCATTCTTGGCAAACTTCTTCAAGTGTTTCAGTACACTATCCCAATTGCCCCAATTACCCTCGCTGCCTTTCCTTTTCTCGGTAAGCCTTTCAAAGTAGGCAATGAAACTGCCTTTGGCTTTATCGGTATCCCGAAAGCCATATTCTTCATTCTTTATCTGGAGCAATCTTTTTGACCGGATGGCTTCTGCCAGGATCATTGTCTTACGGTTCTCTTCCTTCTGCTCTTTGGTGAGCTTGCCTTTCTCCGGCTCGGGTATGATGTATAATTGCAAATACTCATAGTCTCTTTTACCATCACCATAGTAATCAAGATACAGGCTGATTTTATCGCCCTTTTTCCGTTGTCTTAATGTTACTGTCATGCTTCAGTTAATTTGAATAGTTCGTTGATAGCTGTTCGGGGGATACGGGTACTTCTGCCCAACTTACCTGCTTTGAGTTCGCCTTTGTCGATGAGCCTGTAAATGGTCCAGCGGCTGGCGTTGATTAACTGGCAGGCTTCATCTACGGTTAGAAATTCCTTTTGAGAAATGGCAGGGTTGTACATGGCTTTCTCGGTTTCTTCCTTTATGGCCACTTCAATTTTTTCATCCCGCTTCCGTTGTTTGTATGCTCTCTTGGCACAGGTATCTGAGCAAAACTGTGTAACAGTAGTCTTGGCGGTAAACCGGTTACCGCAGTGCTGACAAGTTTTTTGTAGACGAATGTTGCTGCTCATTTT
>JAKQJG010000107.1 GCA_029561305.1 Bacteroidota bacterium
TGCAGCAATCAACAATTCAGCCATATAGCAATTAAACAATTAAGCTATGGACATCAGGAAAGAACTTGAAAAAAGAATATTGGTAATTGATGGTGCTATGGGTACCATGATCCAGCGGCATAAACCCACGGAAGAAACCTACCGTGGCGAACGGTTTAAAGACTGGCCAATGGATGTGAAGAACAACAGTGATATTTTGAATCTTACACAGCCGCAAATAATTGAGGGCATACACAAGCAATATTTAGAAGCTGGTGCAGATATCATTGAAACCAACACATTTGCGGGAACAGTGATTGCGCAGGAAGATTTTAAGCTGGAAGAATATGTGTACGAGATAAATGTAGAAGGCGCTAAAATTGCAAGGAGAGCCGCAGATGAATTCACAGCCAAAGATCCATCCAAACCAAGATTTGTTGCAGGTGCTATTGGCCCCCTGAACAGAACATTAAGTTTGTCACCGGATGTCAATAACCCTGGCTACAGGGCTGTTACCTGGGACCAGGTGGTAAAAGCCTACTATGAGCAGGTGCAGGGACTGGCAGATGGGGGCGTAGATTTGTTTTTAATTGAAACCATCTTTGATACCCTCAATGCTAAAGCTGCGATCTTCGCTATAAAAAAATATTATTTAGATACAGGCAAGCCTGAGTTACCCATCATGATCAGCGGTACTATCACTGATGCCAGTGGCCGTACATTAAGCGGGCAAACACTGGAAGCGTTTTATATTTCTGTAATGCATGCCAAGCCCTTAAGCATTGGGTTGAATTGTGCATTGGGTGCAAAAGAAATGCGTCCGCATATTGAAGAATTATCACAGATCGCCAACTGTTATGTATCTGCGTATCCCAATGCCGGTTTGCCAAACGCCATGGGGGAATATGATGAGGAGCCTTCTCAAACCGGGCACTTTTTAGAAGACTGGGCAAAAGAAGGATGGGTGAATATTGTTGGTGGATGTTGTGGTACCACACCAGATCATATCAAACACATTGCAGATTATGTAAGTACAATTGAACCAAGGAAATTACCTGTTGTGGAAACAGCATTAGTGTAATTGAATTTCCGGGACACTGTTTCGGAAATTTGTTTTTGAAAGATAAATTGAAAAACAAATTTTGAATGGAGCGTTGCTGGTATCGCTCTATTGAAATAAGAAAGCTGGTAACAAAATTAATAATCTAAAAGCCCCTTTGGGGGTTTGGGGCACATGAATACAATTAAACCATACAGCAGGTTCAGCGGACTGGAACCTTTGATCGTTCGTCCGGAGACAAATTTTATTAATGTAGGTGAACGTACCAACGTAACCGGCAGTAAAAAATTTGCACGCCTTATACGGGATAACAAATATGAGGAAGCACTGAGTGTTGCCAGGCAACAGGTGGAAAACGGTGCACAGGTTATTGATGTAAACATGGATGATGCATTGCTGGATGGTGTGCATGCCATGACCACTTTTTTAAACCTGCTGCAGAGTGAACCGGATATTGCTAAAATTCCGGTGATGATCGACTCGTCGAAGTTTGAAATTATTGAAGCCGGTTTAAAATGTGTGCAGGGAAAATGTATTGTGAACTCCATCTCTATGAAAGAAGGAGAGGCAAAGTTCATTGAGCAGGCCACCATTTGTAAAATGTTTGGTGCAGCTGTAATTGTGATGGCATTTGATGAAGTGGGCCAGGCCGATACAAAAGACAGGAAGGTACAAATTTGTCACCGGGCTTATAAAATACTCACAGAGCAGGTGGGCTTTGATCCGCAGGATATTATTTTTGATCCCAACATTTTTGCCATCGCAACTGGTTTGGAAGAACACAATAATTATGGCGTTGATTTTATTGAAGCCACCAAAGAAATAAAGCAATTGATGCCGTTGACAAAGGTCAGTGGTGGTGTGAGCAATCTCTCTTTTTCTTTTCGTGGTAACGAACACGTTAGAGAAGCGATGCACTCTGTGTTTTTGTATTATACTATTAAAGCCGGCATGGATATGGGCATTGTAAATGCAGGCCAGCTGGTGGTGTATGATGAAATAGAACCAACGTTGAAACAATTGTGTGAAGATGTAATTCTCAATCGTAACAATGATAATAATGAAGCAACGGAAAAATTAATTGCTTTTGCTGAAACAGTTAAAGCCGAAGGAAAAGTAACAGTTAAAGATGAAGCATGGCGCAATGGCACAGTAGAGGAAAGACTAAAACATTCTTTGGTAAATGGTATTACAGATTATATTGATGCAGACACAGAAGAAGCAAGACAGAAATATGCCAAACCGCTGGAAGTGATTGAAGGACCGTTAATGGCTGGCATGGATGTAGTAGGTGATTTATTTGGAAGTGGAAAGATGTTTTTGCCGCAGGTGGTAAAAAGTGCAAGGGTGATGAAAAAATCAGTTGCAGTATTAACACCATATATCGAGCAGGAAAAAGAAGACAGGAAACAGGCCCACCTGGCGGCCGGAACCGTGAATGAAGAATCTGCCGGGGCAGCAAAAATTTTATTGGCAACGGTTAAAGGCGATGTGCATGATATCGGAAAAAATATTGTGGGTGTGGTATTGGGTTGCAATGGCTACGAAATAAAAGATATGGGTGTGATGGTGCCGGCAGATAAAATCCTGGATGAAGCGGAAAGATATGGTGCTGATATCATTGGTTTGTCAGGTTTGATTACCCCATCATTAGATGAAATGGTACACGTGGCACATGAAATGAAAAGGCGTGGTATGAAGCAGCCTTTATTGATTGGAGGCGCTACAACAAGCCGTATGCACACAGCAGTAAAAATTGCTCCGCAGTTTGATAAAGGTGTGGTGCATGTGCTGGATGCTTCACGAAGTGTAACGGTGGCGGGCAACCTGTTAAATAAAGAGCAAAAAACAGGCTTTTTGGCGGATATAAAAACCGAATACGAAAAGCTGAAAGAAGATTTCGAGAACAAAAAACCTGTAAAACAATTTTTGCCGTTTGCAGCAGCACAGGCGAATGCAACTAAAATAGACTGGTCTTCTTACCAGCCGGTGGCACCAACCTTTACAGGCACAAAGCAATTTGACAATTACGATTTGGGTGAACTCCGGGAATACATTGACTGGCAACCATTCTTTATTGCATGGGAACTGCATGGCAAATTTCCGGCTATACTTACCGACAAAGTGGTGGGAGTGGAAGCTACAAAATTGTACAACGATGCCAACTCGCTATTGGATAAGATTGTACGTGAAAAATGGTTGACTGCCAAAGGATGTATAGGTTTTTGGGAGGCCAGCAGGGTGGCACCAGATACCATTGAAGTAGCAGATAAAAGTAAAAAGATAAAACTGGAGTCACTGCGGCAGCAGATCAAAAAAGCAGATGGACAGGCGAATTTATCTTTGTCTGATTTTATTTCTCCCACGCAGGATTTTCTTGGAGCGTTCTCCGTTACCATAAAAGGTATAGAAGACCATATCAAAAAATTTGAGGCTGCTTTAGACGATTACAATAAAATTATGCTGCAGGCATTGGCCGACCGCCTGGCAGAAGCATTTGCAGAATGCCTGCATGCCAGGACAAGAAGAGATTTTTGGGGCTATGATAAAAATGAAAGCTTGTCAAACGAAGAACTGATCAAAGAACAATACATGGGTATCCGCCCTGCGCCAGGCTACCCTGCCTGCCCGGATCATACAGAAAAGTACAAACTGTTTGAATTGTTAGGCGGAGAAGATGCAACCGGAATACAACTGACTGAATCCTTGGCCATGTATCCTGCATCATCTGTTTGTGGCTGGTACTTTGCTCATCCAGACAGCAAGTATTTTGGTGTAGGCAAAATAAACGACGATCAGTTAAAGGATTATGCTGCAAGAAAAGGTATGAGTATTGAAGAAGCAACAAGATGGTTGAGACCGGTATTGGAATAACTAAACTGCAGTAAACTCATCTTTCAGCCGCTGTGCTTCTTTAGCATCCCTCAATCCTTTTACCAGGAAAACAATAATAATGATCTTAACCAGTATGCCTTTCATGATGGTGGATGGTTCAAGGTATGCATTGAACGCAATAAAAAATCCATATAAAACCAGTGCAGATACGATGGCATAATAAGGTTTTTTCTTTGTCCACAAACCAAGCACTACAAACACCACTATAAAAGCGCTCCACAACAGTATGTCAATCCACAGATATTCATAATTGCCGGGCGAAGTGGCCACCATTACTATCACACTAAGTGCTAAAATGATCGCTACAGCAAAGATGGCGTTTCTCGCTTGCCGGATATGTTTGTCATACTGCTGTATAGTAAACTCATCACCCGAAAAGATCGTTTCTGTATTTTTTTCAGGATTAATTTCTTCAGGCTTATTATCTTCCATGCGGTAAGTTTATTTGCACAATATAAAAATTTTATCAATGCGTATCATTTCTTACAACGTTAATGGCATTCGTGCCGCTGTAAAAAAAGGGTTTACCGACTGGTTAAAAACAAATCCCGCTGATGTAATTTGTTTGCAGGAAACAAAGGCTACGCAAGATGATATAGATGTAAAACAGTTTGAGGCACTGGGTTTTCATCATCATTGGTTCAGCGCTCAAAAAAAAGGTTATAGTGGTGTGGCTGTTTTTTCAAAAATAAAACCAGATAAAGTGGCCTATGGCTGCGGCTTTCCTGGCTCTGATGATGAAGGCCGTGTGATACAATTGGATTTTGGCGACACCAGGCTGATCAATGCCTACTTTCCCTCCGGCACCAGCGGCGATGAAAGACAGCAATTCAAGTATGTATGGCTCAAGGATTTTCATGGATACCTGGATAAACTAAAAAAGAAACATCCCAAGTTGATATTGTGCGGCGATTATAATATTGCCCACAACGAAATAGATATACATGACCCTAAAGGAAATAAAAACTCTTCAGGTTTTCTTCCAGCAGAAAGAGAATGGATGACTCAGTTTTTGGCGAGCGGCTGGATTGATACCTTCCGGGTTTTTCACCCTGAACCACATCGTTACAGTTGGTGGAGCCAGCGTTTTCCTTCTGTAAGACTAAATAACAAGGGCTGGCGTATTGACTACATCACCGTAACAGAGCCGCTTAGAAAAAATTTAAAGGATGCTGACATATTTCCGGATGTAAAACACAGCGACCATTGCCCGGTGTATCTTGAAATAAAAGCATAATACGCTTCAATAGGTAATTGCCACATTTTAACTATTTCATTCAGTTGATTTAGATAGTTACCTGTATCTTGCCTTAACCCAAACCTACTGGCTATGGAATTTTTACTGTTTCTGGCAGTTGTCCTTATTATCATATTGCTGTTCATCATTCGTGCAAATCAAAAAGATCTGCAGCAACGGAATGAACAAACTTTCAAATCCTTGAAAAAGGACCTGCTTGATCTGAAAGAACAGTTGTTGCAATCAAGAGAAGTAGTCCCCAAAACGGATACATCATTAAAACCAACCGATGAACAGGTAGTTCAGTGGCGGCCATTTGTTGCACCCCAGCCGGTAGAAGTACCAAAAGAACCGGAACCAGTGCCGGTGTTGCCCCGGGTACAGCAGGAACCAGCACCCATTGTAAAACCGGCAGCAAGAATACAGCCGGTTCAAAAAGTAGCGGCGGCACCCAAAGAAGGCAGGTGGGACAAGTGGGTGCGTAACAATCCTGACTTTGAAAAATTTGTTGGAGAAAACCTGGCCAATAAAATTGGTATCGCCGTGCTGGTACTGGGTATTGGTTTTTTTGTAAAATATGCCATCGACCAAAACTGGATAAAGGAAGCAGGAAGGGTAGCCATTGGTATTGGCTGTGGTATAATTCTGATTGGCATTGCACATTATTTGCGAAATACTTATCGCTCTTTTAGTTCAGTTATGGCAGGCGGCGGCATTGCCGTTTTTTACTTCACTATTGCTTTTGCTTTTCATGAATACGGCATGTTTGATCAAACCACTGCTTTTATCATTATGGTGGTAATAACAGGGTTTGCAGTAACTATTTCCCTATTGTATGATAAGATCGAACTGGCAGTAATTGCTACTGTTGGTGGATTTTTAGTGCCTTTCTTAGTCAGCACCGGAAGTGGTAATTATATAGTGCTGTTTACCTACCTGCTAGTTTTAAACATCGGTATATTATGTATTTCCTATTTTAAAAAATGGCCGCTGCTGCATATCATATCTGTCTTTTTCACCCTACTTATTTATGGTGGATGGTTGCTGCAGCAGATGGCATTTAGCAGCACCCCGCTTCCTTATAAGAATGCCCTGTTGTTCGCTGCCGCTTTCTATATTGTTTTTCTCTCCGTCATCCTTGTTTATAATATCCGTAAACAACGGCCGTTCAAAGCTTTTGATTTTTCCCTGCTGATGCTGATAACTTTCAGTTTCTATGCAGCAGGTATACTCATTTTAGGTGAATGGAATGAAGGCGCTTACAGGGGAATATTCACTATTGCCATGAGTGTGGTGAATCTTTGTCTTGCCTGGTATTTATATGCAACACAAAAGGGAGATAAGAACCTGCTTTACCTGCTGATCGGGCTTACACTTACCTTTCTTTCACTGGCGGCGCCGGTTCAATTGCATGGCCACAACATCACCTTGTTCTGGGCGGCAGAAGCGGTACTCATCTATTGGCTGCACCAAAAAAGCAAGATTGAAATCTTCAAGTATTCCTCTGCTATTGTATTGGTACTGATGCTGATCAGTTTGCTGATGGACTGGAGCATTGCGGATGAGAAAAGCAGCTCTTATTTACCCATGATGTTCAATAACTGGCAGGGTATTATTACCAATATCGTTGCTGTTGTTTCGCTGGGCATCTATGCATTCCTGTTATACAAACAAAGAACGGAAGAATACGTATTGGGCATCTCCAATAAAAGCGCCTTTGTTGCAGCGGGTGCGGTGGCATTGCTGGTGCTATATCTTACTTGTGTATTTGGGGTAAATCTTTACTTTGATGTACTGCAGAGTTTTGATATACCGAATGTGTACCACCAGCTTGTCACATTTGGTTTTGCAGCAGCCATGCTCTTTGCTGTAAAAAAGATCAAACCATTCAACAAGCCTTACATAGAAGTGATTTTGATACTGGCTGCATTTGCCTTCTATCTTTTCAGCAGTATAAACAGTTACAATCTTATTGATGGAGTCATTGCCAAACAGTATGCCGCCAAACATATGTATATGCACTGGCTGGGTAATTTACTGTTATTGTATCTGTTGTTTGAACTGGTAAAGATATTCCGGCAACCAGGGGCTGCGCTTGGCAACGGTTTTGCATGGCTGCTGAATATTTTGCTGGTAATTTTCTTTAGTATTGAATGGAGGCACCTGTATGTAACAGTGCTGGCCGGTGAAAAAAATATATTTGTTTACCATGCCCAGTATATGAAAGCGGGTCTTACCATTGTATGGGCAGTGTATTCATTTATTATCATCTGGCTTGGTATGAAACACCGGTACAAAACACTCCGGGTTATATCTTTAAGTCTTTTTACACTGGCATTGCTGAAATTATTTTTGTTTGATATCAGGAATATTTCAGCTGGTGGAAAAATTGCAGCCTTTATCATGTTGGGTGTACTGCTGCTGGTGATTTCATTCATGTACCAGCGCCTCAAGAAAATCATTATCGACAATGAAGAAAAAACTGCATAGACTTTTAGTGTTTTTTTTATTGTGCCAGTTAAA
>JAKQJG010000136.1 GCA_029561305.1 Bacteroidota bacterium
TTTTCCAGTTGTCTGCCATGCTTTAATTTATAGGTGATAATTGATGATAAAATTGTTGCCAGTTAAAAGTGATTTCACTTTTTCAGCAGAACAGGATAAAGATAAACGAAAAGCCCAATTCCAGCAACCTTTCTTTACGAACCAGTAATAAATAAGGAGGAGTACTTTCTGGACAGGATTTTACAGGTATTAAAATTCTTTGGCAGGGATACAATGGCCGCCTGGTGACACCCGCCCGGACTTTCAGCCCTGTACCATGTCCATTTTTACCTGTTCAGGACAATAAAATTCCTGCCTGGTAAATAATGCTTTTATGAAGTCACGAGGGAGTGTATGTTTGAATGGTACCCGTTGTTGCTGTTTTATCTAACCAATTTTTAAAGCCAGTAAAATGAAAGACCGCCCTGTCATTTTTTTTGTAGTGTCATTGCTTATTTGCGTTGTTGTAGGTATGTTGACGTCGCATCCGGAGTAGTGTACGCTCCGGCATGGGATCAAACCATTTCATCTATGATATCATATCATTCATGGATAATAATCGAACGGCAGCATGGTGCCAACCTTTTCCGACCAACCCCAAAAGCCACTATTGACGATCGCCGTACCGGGGTGGTAGCTGCCATTATGGAAAACCTGTATCTCATCTTCTGATAACCACATTTCGGAACTGATAGGAGCCGGACTTCGCTGTTGGTTGGTTTGTGCCAGGTACAATGCTGGTTCTTTTTTATTTTTATATACAACGTACAGGAAGTTGTGAAAGGAAAGAAAAAGTGTAACACTGTCTGTTGCATACGCAATACTATCTCCGCTCAGCAAGGGTGTGTGCAGGAAGCTTTTCTCATCAGGTTCACTCAGTATTCTCTCATAGTAACCCGATGAATCTTCTGATTTCCCTGGCTTTTGAATTGCATGTAACCTGTATATATTTCTAATCCGTTGCTTTTCTGTATTTATAATTTTTGTTAGTCTTCTGACTTCAAATTTTTCTTCGGCCAGCGTGTTGCGGTACAACGCCCGTAAAAAATGCATCTGTGAACCTTCATAAGTTTCCTGCCTGTTCTGCTTCCAGCGTTTCATGATCTTTTCTTTTTTAGCCGTCATGGCTTCAAAGAAGGGATAGCCGGCAAAAAATACAAAGCCTGTTTTTTGCTCAAATTCAAAACGCTCCAGCTGGTAGTAAATCCTGTAGCCCAGCGCTTTGTTTTCAATGATGAGTTGTTCGTCAGCAACAGCGGAAATATTACGTGTTTTTTTGTTTCGCCTCAGTTCAATCGTTTTGTAATTGGTGATGCTGCAGTCCCTGGCAATAGAAGAACTGCCGATAAAGTTTCTTAAAAAGAATGGTCCCCAGTCATCCCAGGAAAGTTTTTCTGTGCCACCAACCACAACTTCATCCAGTTCTTTTACTTTTTGTTTCAGGCTGATGTTTAATGGAGCAGGGATATTCACCGATTCTACAGTTACCACGTAGGTGTCATATCCAAGACAGGAAATAACCAGGTCGAATTTGCCGTCAGGGAAATTGTAAATAGTAAATGCACCTTTTGTATCTGTTGCAGTGCCGGCACTGGTATTGCTAAGAAATACACTGGCTGAAGGAAGGGGCGTGCCGGTGGCGGCATCTGTAATTACACCACTGAGTTTTTTCTGGCTGCTGGCAGTGGCTGGAATGATTATAAGAAAATAAATAAGGCAGATGACCTTGTACATGTTGTGAGGCAAACAGTTTTCAAAATCTCATGCAAATAAAAAACAGGGTATGGATAACCCTGTTTATATGTTATTTTATAACACAGAAGAATCAATTATTATAGACAAACATCTTTTATTTCTGCAGATTTTTTCGCTTGCTGTAGCCCCTGGCTGTATCCGGCTCTCCAAAAAATGTTATAGAAAAAATGCTGTCTTTACCTGTATCTGTAAACCAGGACTTATATTATTTGATCTTTGTAAAATCGTTTCCGCTAAACAGTTTGGCGAGGCTGGAGTCTTTAGTTTTTTTCCATTCTTCAATCTTTCCTTCAGGAACGATACGCCAAAAGTTTTTAACTTTCATTTCTTCGTAGTCTTTCCACTGAATAAAAAGGCCATTGATAGCATTGCGCTGGCGAAAAGAAATATTAACCGGTCTGCCGGCATTTTCTTTCGATTCTACAAATTTTCCAATCAAATCATTTGTCATAGTAAATCATTTCAATTGTAAAGTAAAATTGCCCGGCCCTTGTGGTGCCGGGCAGTTAAAAAAGGTATTACCAGCTTTTAGAAAAAGAGCGCTTTTTAAAACCAGGCTTATCTTCTCTTGGCTTAGCTTCAACCGCTTTCATTACACGGCCGTCTGCAGTAGAGCCATCTACTTCTGCCATTGCTTTAGCAGCAGCAGCATCATCACTCATTTCAACAAAGCCAAAACCGCGGCTGCGGCCTGTTTCCTTGTCGGTAATTACTTTGGCAGATGTTACTTCACCAAAGCTTTCAAAAAATCCCCTTAAGTCTTCATCCTGAATGTTGAAGCTTAAGTTTGAAACATAAATGTTCATTCGTAATTAATTATAAATAAAAAATATTGAGATAAAGGCAACAAAATAAGATGACTAAAACAGCGGGGCATAATTGCGTAGCAGAAAAATCTTTCGCTTAATAAATTGCGATAAACTCAAATTAACAGTGCAAATATAGGGGATTTAAACGGGATTCGGTAAAATAATAATTACAACATTATACACTGTGAGTAAACTGGTGAAAACTAAAAAGATAAAACGACACCTGCCTTTCGGTGTCCAGTTCATACGCTGTATACTACAATCCATTCATTGCATAGCGCCAGTCATTTTCTTCGGCTGTTAATTTTGCACTTCATTATTAAACCAAAAAAGTATAGAACATGAAAAAAATTATTTTATGTGCAGCAGTATTGGCTGTATCAGCAGCCGGAGTATCTGCTCAAAGTGCAAAAAGTGTAAAGAAGCCAGTTATTAGTGCAGGCGCAGAGTTGGCATTGCCAGTTGGCGATTTTAAAGAAGGTTACAAATTCGGTCTTGGTGTAACAGCGCAGGGAGAATATCCTGCGGCAGAAAAACTGGGTGTTACATTAAGTGCAGGATACCTTTCATTTTCGGGTAAAACTTTTGAGTTTTTGGGCCAAAAATATAAGAACGAAGCACAAGGTATTATCCCGGTAATGGCGGGCGCAAAGTATTACTTCGCAGATAATATTTATGGTCATGCGCAGGCAGGAGTTTCCTTCTTCAACAATGGTGTTGGTGCTGCTTTCACCTGGTCGCCAGGTGTGGGGATCAAAGCATCAGAAAATATTGATGTACTGGTGAAGTACCAGTCAGCTTCTAAAGACGGAAGCACCGCTTCTTTTCTTGGGGCAAGAGTGGCATACACATTCTGATCAATTTAGTAAAAGAGTTGCTTCCATCCGTGGGCAACTCTTTTAAAAATTATTAATAATATCTGCCGGTTAATTGATGTCGTTGCAGTTTTTACTGCCACTGTTTCATTTTTTGTGTAAACTCATTTATACAATTGCGCTGCCTGTTTGCAAGCAATGGCGGTGTATATGATATATTTTCTATTGACACAGCTATCCCAGGCGCCAGTTTGCTGAAATACGTTTTCGTAGTTGTGCATGCCTTACAAATCAGTAGGTTCTTCAAATTGTTTCTACAAATGGCTCAGCAACTTTTTTTATTGTTGTCGAAATCCCTGGTATTTTCTTTGAATGATCATACTTAATAGATGAAAGCCAATTGCTGGTTATAAGCTTAACTGCCGCATAAGAAATGTGCATGGTTGAGGGCAGGAGGTACAAGTGATGATCCGGACTTTCAACCAGGTTTTTACTGCTTGTTAAAAGTATTACCTCAAAAGTGTGACTGCGATGCACACAACTGCAATGACAGCCAGCACTATCGTGATTGCATTTTGTTCCTTTCTTTCCTGCCTGGTTTCAATTTTCATAATTGTATTTTTTATTAGTATCACTGTTTAATCAACACAAGCGTTTTTTCACTTGCTGTTGTGCTTTTTTAATTTGATTTGGTTTTTTCAGCTTCATTTCTCATCTGCACTGTTGTAAAACAGGAATGCTGATATATTGAAAGCATACTTTCATTTGGCGGTAATTCTTTTACGATGTTGAATAATTCCGTAATTGGATTGTGCCGTTGGATAGAATATTGAGGAAAATGTAACGAAATAAAATGCTAAACCGGGGGATTCGTTGTGTAGCAAAAAAATCATTCGCTTAAATCATGTTGCGAAATATGCACATTTACCCGGTGAAGGTAGGGGTTTCATACCGCAAACGATATTATAAAATTGCAACGCTGCTTTTCTGCCGGCAGCTGACCAGGTAACCTGTATTCTTCAAGATGGTTGCAGGCGGGGTCGTAAATACTCCAACTGTATGTAGTTGGTTTTCTAATGATTCGCCGGAAACCCTTGTGCAACAAGGGTTTCCGGTTTAGTGGCTTGCTCCCGTATTAACATGAATGGCAATATAATTTTTTAGTCCCCGTTTTCTAGGCATCATTCAATTCAAAAAAACTTACATCATGAAAAGACTTTTTTTTATTACAGCAATTACAGTAGCAGCCGTATCATGTAAAAAATCTTCACCAGTAACAGAAGGCTGTTCAGTAAATGCGGGCAATATTGCTGGAAAGTACACTATCAGCTCCATCATTTACCGCAGCAGCAGTACGGATGCACCAACAGACATTTTTTCGACCATGATCGAGTGTGAAAAAGATGACAGCTATGAATTAAAAACTGATGGCACTGTTGTGATCTCCAAGGAAACAATGGACTGCGGTACACCACCGCCCCCCGGTACTCCTGCTACATGGGCATTGGATAAAAACAACACCGTGCTGATCCTGGGTGCAAGTTTGGATATTCAAAGCTTTGACTGCAGGAAATTAGTAGTAGTAGAAAAGAATGTTATGGCAGACGGTGATCAAAAGACCACAACCTATACAAAGCAATAGTATTGTTCCATTTAAATTATTACCCTATACTTCCACAACATGAAAAGTAAAAAGGGGAAGCAAAATGCTTCCCTTTTTGAATTTAAATCATAACCATTTGCCTGTGTTTCTTAGCTGCGGTTTAAGCCCAGGCTTTATAGTTTTTAGCGCTACCGTTTTTTCACCCTACAGAATACCGTTAAAAAACGGTACAAATACCGTGATTACACTCTTGCCTTCGATTATTTTTAAATACATCTTTACAAAGCAAATTTGTTTCTTTTTAAAATGATTCTATTTAAAGCTATCCCGGCAGGGGAGGCGGCAACCGGGTGAAGTACTAATAAAGTTGTCGCAACCCCTGCCGGCGAAAGCCATCATTTTAGGGTAAATCAGAGGTTCCCGGTTATTACAGGCGCTGCTGCTGTTGCAGCAGTGGCCTGGAAGCCGGACATACAATGTTGCATACGGCATCATTATTGGATACCTTTGTATCATGAAAAAAATATTGGTCCCCTTAGTATTCGTACTGCTTTTCCTGGTTTCCTTTGCCCTTCCACAAAAAAAGAAAGTTAAGCAAGTAAAACAAAAAGATACCATCACCAGGGTGGAATTTGAAATGTTTACAAGAGGAACGAGATCAGAAGTAACTATTACAAGAGACTCAGCTATCAATATCGGCAGAACAGAAAAGAAATTTATTCTGATTCCCAAAGCAAAGTGGGATGAAATTTGCGTCGCTTTAAAAAATGTTTCACTGTTATCAATTCCTGCTTTGGAGGCACCATCAAAGGCCAGGGAGTATGACGGAGCAGCCCATTGTAAAATTATTGTTGTTACAAAATCCAGCAGGTACGAATCGAAGTATTTTGATGGTGGCCAGCCAATGAAACAACTACAGGCGCTATATGATGTGATTGAAAGTATCCGGAACACTATCACAGATAAAGGCGCGGCGTATGTACAATAGGAATTGAGAACAAGGATTGAAGAATGAAGATTGAGGAATAAGAAATGAAGAATAAAAATTTAGGAATGACGAATACCGAATACGGAATAATAAAAAACAAATTAATAATACCGGATCATTTTTACACCATCTCAAGTTTTAATCTTGTTTCTTCCAAATCAAGTTCCCTTTCCATTTTTCGCAGTATCTCTTCACTTGCTTTGCCCTGCCGGTGAAGTTCGTCCAGAATCCTTCTTTCTATATTGATAAGATCAATTTGTAATTGGCTGAATTCATTAAAAATATTTCCGGCGAGTGTTTGCCCTTTACCAAAATAATTGGAAGGTAATTCTGTTTTTTGCAGGCGGTTATACTTTACCTCATACTTACTTTTGATATTATGCAGCAGGTCATTTTGTACTAACGAAAGATTTTCTTCTATATGTGAGATGGTGTCCGAAACTACTTTTGTTCGGATCTCGTATTCTTCTGCTGCCAGCGAGTGAGGTTTTATACCCAGTTTTTTTATTACCCACGGCAGGGTGAGACCCAGCACTACGAGTGTAGATAAAATCACGCAGAACGTAAGATAGATCACGAGGTGGCGATGTGGAAACTCGGTGCCATCTGCAAGCGTTAACGGAAGTGCCAGTGCTGCAGCCATTGATACCACTCCTCTCATACCTGCCCATCCAAACACCACCATGTTGCGTTTATCAAATGCTTCGGTATTCCGTATTCGTTTGCTGATCATCCTTGGCAAAAGAGTTGCGGGGATAACCCAAACAAAACGTACAAGGATAACCACCAGGCTTATTACAAATCCATATAACAACAACGAGTTTACGGGATAATTACTGATACCATCAATTACATTCTTCATTTGCAAACCGATCAATACAAATATCAACCCATTCAAAATATAGATCACCACTTCCCAAACAGCATACGCCATAATCCGGCTCTGGTGCGTAAAAATCACCGGCGATTGAAATGACAGGTATAGGCCAGCTGCCACTACGGCAAGTACCCCTGAGAAATGAAATTGCTCAGCCAGCAAATACGCTCCAAAAGGAGTCAAAATAGTAAACGTGACTTCTACCACCGGGTCACATACAAAATATTTGTGCACCAGGTACATAAGATAAGCCAGCCCAAGGCCAATAGCTGTACCTGCCACTGCAATCAGCAAAAAATTCATACTGGCTTCCCATAAAATGAAGTTTCCTGCGGTGGCGGCTATCAGTGCGTACTTATATGCCACCAGCCCACTGGCATCATTTACCAGGCTTTCTCCCTCCAGTATCGTAATGATCCTGGGGTGAAGCCCGAGGCCTTTAGTAATGGAAGTAGCAGCTACAGCATCCGGTGGAGAAACTATGGCACCAATCAAAAATGCAATGGGCCAGTCAATATCGGGTATAAGCCAGTGGGCCACTACTGCAACCAGGGACGTTGTAAAAAGTACCAGCCCTACAGCAGCGAGACCAATAGGCCTGATGTTCGCTTTGAAGTCGTGCCAGCTGGTATTCCATGCTGCTGCATATAACAATGGGGGAAGAAATATGATAAAGACTACATCGGGGCTCAGTTCAATTACGGGCAACCCGGGTATCACACTGATCAATACACCGATAATAACCAGCGCAATGGGAAAGGGGAATTTATATTTATTACTGAGCAGACCCAGAAAGGCGATTCCAAATAATAATAGTACAATGACAGTAATATGCTGCATATAAGTATCTTATTGCTGTTGAGTAAAAGCTATGAAGTTAATGCATGGTGGTAAATTTTCAAATGAACAAATCTTAATCAACCATCCGGTCAGTTTTTAAGTGACCCTTAACAACGCACAAGGTCTCCGGTGGGGGCTTGACAACATTTATATTCTACTGAATTTCATTGGTAGAAAAAGGTGATTTTTTTACCGGCAAATTGCAATGCTTTTTAAAGCTGCTTTCACCGCAGAGAATATTCTTGCCAATAATCATAAAGCTGTTTTACAGGAATCAGGCGTAACGGTACCATTGATTAAACCAGCGTTTACAGTTAATACAACGAAAGAAAACTTACAGGATGCGATTGAAGGGGAAACTTATGAGCTTACAACTATGTACCCGGAATTTTTAACGGCAGCCAACACTGCCGGTATTCAATTGGCCATGATCAGTTTAAACTATGCATACAAAACGGAGAAAAAGCATAAAGTATTTTATGAAACCGCACTAACGGCTTTATATAAGAATACAGTGAATTCTTTTCCATCCGCATTTTATGTTTGCCCTGCTTGTGGTAATACATATGAACTAGATGCGCCTGCCCGTTGCGGAATTTCAATGACAAGCGGTGATCAATTTATTAAAATTACTTCACTTTAAAACTTACAATTATGAGCCAGATACATTTGCATTTATTAATAACCCATCTTCCCATTTTCGGTTCCATTATTGGCGGCTTGGTTCTGGTATATGGACTTTTGACAAAGAGTAATTCCACCAAAAATGCCGCATATTTTATATTTATCATTTCTTCCATTGGTGCTGGTATTGCTTACCTGACAGGCGAAGGAGCCGAAGAGGCCGTGGAAAATATACAGGGAGTTTCAGAGAATATAATTGAACAGCATGAGGATGCTGCCTGGTATGCCTTAATAAGCCTTGTCGCATTAGGTATGATTTCAATAGTTGCTTTGATAGTAAACCGCCTTACACCTTCCCTTGTAAAAGCGATTGCTGTTTTCACACTCATCGTTTCATGTATAAGTTTTGGACTGGTTGCCAGAACAGGCTACCTTGGTGGACAGATCAGGCATACGGAGATTGCAACGGGTATTTCTCAAGGTACTGGTCGCAGCGGGGAAGTAAATGATGATGATGATTAACCGGGCATCTCTTTTTGATAGTCAGGTATTGCTAGGTGAATTCTTCCTCCTTTAAAGGATTCATTGTACATTTTAAAACTAATAATGAGATGATGGATAGTCATTCAAAACGGAACCTCCAAACGGAAGTAGATGCTTCTTTTTTGTATAACAAGCTCGCAGATGCAGAAACTGATGCAACTGTTGAAAATGTATTCCGTCAAATGGGTGCCATAGAAAAAAGTCATGCGGAAGCATTTTTGAAAAAAATAAATCCGGATTCTTCTGTAGCCTTACCGTCTCCTTCATTCCGGGCAAAAGCACTTAACAGCATCGGTAAAGTTTTTGGCTATGACTATGTATTGGGTGTGTTGATGGATACTGAAAAGAGCATTTCCACCGCAGTAATTAGTGCCAAAAATAAAAATAAGCTGCCGATTACAGGCAGCGAGACCAATCATGTAAAAATTCTCAGGTCTCTTTTGGAAAACGAGGCTAAAGTTACAGGCAGCAATGTGGCAAAATTTGAAAGCAAACACCGCTCTGTTGGTGGTAATGCCTTAAGAGCAGCGGTACTGGGTGGGAATGACGGTTTGGTTTCTAACTTTAGTTTGGTTATGGGAATTGCCGGTGCAACGGCCGGGGGGTCAGGTGTTTTGTTAGCCGGTGTTGCAGGATTATTGGCTGGTGCACTATCAATGGCGCTGGGAGAATGGATTTCAGTTAAAAGCTCGCAGGAACTACATGAAAACCAGATGCAGCTGGAAATGGATGAATTGGAAACTAATCCTGAAGGAGAACAAAAAGAACTGGCTTTAATTTATATGGCAAAGGGTATACCTGAAGCACAGGCCCATACAATGGCTGCTGAAATTATGCAGGATAAGAATCATGCATACGAGATATTGGTTAAAGAGGAATTAGGCATTAATGCGGAGGAATTAAAGGGTTCTGCTATGGAAGCTGCTGTATACTCTTTTATACTTTTTGCTATAGGGGCAGTAATACCAGTGATTCCGTTTATGTTTACTAGCGGTGGTACAGCAATAATTATAAGTGTTATAAGCAGTGCTGCCGGATTGTTTTTAATTGGCGCTGCCATCACATTGTTTACAGGCAAGGGTATTTGGTTTTCGGGTTTCAGACAGGTAATATTTGGTTTGATTGCTGCAGCAATAACCTTTGGCATCGGAAAATTGATAGGTGTTTCATTGGCTGGATGATACGCCCGGGTCACCGCATATAAAAGAATGCTTTCCCTTCGCTGACGTAATCCCGACGACATTATAAAAAAATACTGCAACAGCAGGTTTTCGCCATTGATCTTGCAGGCTCTCTTCGCTTGCTTACGCATTACCTATTTAAAAATACGGTCAGGCTTCTCCGGCCTGGTTAGCAGCGAACATCATGACAGCGGTCAAAACGATTTCGGACCACGCATGCCAGGCAGTTATACATAATTATTTTTCATGAGCCAGGGGAGCTGTAAAGAACGAAAAGAACGTATTATACATTTAATATGGTTCTGGTATTCTGATATTGCGGATTGTCTTTATAGTAAACTTAACCTGTTGGTCTGATTTCGAAACAGGAGATGGGCTTCTTCAGAATGTACGGTTTTGAAAAACTTATTTTAATGTCCCGGCTGTACTGACACTAATGCTCGTTTAATAAAATATTACGAAAGCTATATAAGTATCCCTTGTAAATTGTGCATTTGTTTCCCCAACATTAAAAGCAAATTAAAATATTTAGTTTGTTGAAATCTTTTTCTACCAATAATGTAGGTTATACACATTTAACAACGCTTTGGCATAGTGTTTGAAAATCGTTGGCATTGATATAAATCAGTTGTCCAATTCCTTACACATTGTTTCACAATTTGGGTTGACAGTTGAACTACCCCAATATTTACCTGCTCCAGCAAGCTCATAGCCTGGGTATTCCCGGCATCTATCAACAGTTGTGCCTGTTTCATCAGGAGGCACAGTATTGAGAGTTTTTAAAATTATTGAATGGAGTTTTTTAATCTGTATTTATTAACAAGTCAATCCGAAAAAAAATGAAAAACCTTTTCTTCCTGCTTATTGCTGCTTTTAGTTCGCATGCCGCTACCGCAAAAAATTTTTACATCGCAGCCAATGGCAATGACGGCAACGCAGGTACTTCTGCAAATGCACCCTGGAGATCAATTGCAAAACTGAATACCTCGTTTGGTTCTATTGTGGCTGGCGACAGCATACTTTTTCGTCGTGGCGATACTTTTTACGGCGCATTAGTGATTGGTAAATCCGGGTCAAGCGGAAGACCCATCGTTATCAGTGCTTATGGCACCGGGGCAAAGCCTGTAATTTCTGGCTTTGTAAATGTTACCAACTGGACGAGTGTGGGCAATGGCGTTTACCAGGTGGCTGTGCCTGGAGCTAAGAGCACACTGAATACAGTCACTATCAATGATGTGGCACAGGCATTAGGTAGATATCCAAATGCAGATGCAGCCAATGGTGGTTATTTGAGTTATGAATCGTTTTCCGGTACAACATCCATTACCGACAACCAGCTTACGAGCGCCACCAACTGGACGGGAGCAGAAGTGATAGTGAGAAAAAAATTATGGGTTCTCGACCGGTCCAAAGTAACTGCCCACAACGGCGGAACGGTTAGTTTCAGTAGTGGTTCCACGTACACAGGTACTAACGGGTATGGATACTTTTTTCAAAATGATGCCCGTACACTTGATCAATTTGGAGAATGGTATTACCGGAGCAGCAGCAAATACCTGCAGGTATATTTCGGCTCAGCTTCACCATCAGCTTATTCAGTAAAAGTCAGTTGTATTGATACGCTGCTCAGGATGTCTTCCCGTAGTTACATTAATATAAACAATATTGCTTTTGAAGGAGCTAATGACAATGCATTGCACGGGCGTACAGGCAACTATGTAAATATTCAAAATTGCGATTTTGACAACAATGGTACGGGAGCTATCAATGTTCAGGCCATCCAAAACCTTTTGATAGAAAACTGTTTTATCAATAACAGTTTGAGCGCTGGCATAGTTGCTATGAATTCTTCCGGATCAAACGTTACTATCAGGGGCTGCACGGTAAAAAATACTGGTACACTTCCTGGGATGGGTGCCAGCGGTGGTAATTCCTACAAAGGCATTATGACAAGTTCCGGGAATAATTTATTAGTGGAATATAATATAGTTGATACAACAGGATATGCAGGAATAGACTGGCAGGGCAATAATGTAAACGTCCGTTACAACGTAGTAAACTACTTTGATTTTATAAAAGACGATGCTGGTGGTATCTATACCTACTCTTCCGGAACGGATGCCAGTCCCGGTACAAATTACACTAACAGAACAGTTAGCAATAATATAGTAATGAACGGTGCAGGAGCACCCAATGGAAGAAATTCATCCACGCTTTTTGTAACGGGTATTTATCTTGACGGACGAACAATGAATGTGAATGTACTGAACAATACTGTTTTTAATAATGGTAAAAATGGAATTCACTGTAATAATCCCCAGGGCGTAACCATTCGTGGCAACACCTCTTACAACAACCTGAATGCAGTAAGTATTATGCGATGGGCTGCAGTAGGTGCTGTGCGTAATCTTGCTATAAAAAATAATGTACTGTTTCCAAAAGAGAGTGACCAGCGGGCATTCTTTTATTGCAACTCCGGCATGAATGAGCCTGCAACCACTTCACTGCAATCAGCCCTCAACGGTCTTGCTGCCATTGACAGTAATACTTATGGTATGATGAACCCCGTTGGTTTTCAATTTGAGATTTATGCCAATACGGGCGGCGCTTTCGTAAACACCTCACCATATTCTTATGAAGCATGGCGGGCAGCTACAAATCACGATGCCAATGGTAATAAAGCTGCAAAGCTTCCTGTATCACATAAAATAACCAGCCTTGTTGGAGCGAATAAATTTACAAATGGACTTTTCAATACAACCATCAGCGGCCTATCTGTGTATGGCACCGGAGTTACAAAAGCCTGGGATAATACCAGCAGGATCAGTGGTGGTTCCTTGCGTGTTGGGTTTTCATCGCCTGGCGCTATGAAATTTGCCTCCGTTATTGGGTCAGTCGGTGCCGTTAGTTCAGGTAAAAAATATGTTTTAAGGTTCAGCACTTATGGCACAACCAACCAGGGTTTTTTAAGAGCTTATATCAGGAGGACTGCTTCTCCAAATACTGCACTTATTGCCTCACAAACAAGATCTTTTGGAACGGGAAGAAAAGACCACGAAATTTTGTTTAATGCACCCACCACGGATGCAGGTGCCAGCTTCATCATCGAGATAGAGCAAAATTCAGGCACAACTTATATTGACAACCTGGAATTTTATGAAGCTGCAGCTACGGTGTATGACCAGTCTTCACAAATTCGTTTTGAATACAACCCGACCAAGGTGGTTAAAACAATCACACTCGACGGAAATTACACGGAAGTAAATGGTACTGTGTATTCAGGTACACTGACTTTGCAGCCCTTTACATCTATCATACTGGTGAAAGATACAGCAGTAACCACTCCACCAGTTACACCGCCCGTATCAAGCGGATTGAAGGCAGTTGCAGTGGCACCGGCAGTAAATTGCTATGGAGGTAATACCACCGTTACTGTATCAGCTTCTGGTGGTACAGCACCTTATACGGGTACTGGTTCTTTTACGGCCAATGCAGGCAGGGGGTCTTACAAAATATCGTTCCCAATAAGCAGGGCTGGTATTTATTCT